>CAVGLE010000033.1:704-11161 GCA_963630035.1 Mediterraneibacter torques | reverse complement strand
GGAAATAAGAACTCCCGTTTTTGAGCACACGGAACTTTTCCAAAGAGGCGTAGGCGACACAACCGATGTTGTTCAAAAGGAAATGTACACTTTTGACGATAAAGGCGGTCGTTCAATTACATTGCGCCCCGAGGGTACTGCAGGCGCTGCTCGTTCGTTTTTGGAAAACGGGCTTTGCAATGAGGCGTTGCCGCAAAAGGTTTGCTATCTCACATCGTGCTACAGATACGAAAAGCCGCAGGCAGGCAGATTGCGCGAATTTCACCAATTCGGCATTGAGTGCTTCGGCGCAACTTCTCCGCTTGCAGATGCGGAAATGATTTCACTTGCAAAGCAAGTGTTTGACGAACTCGGAGTAAGCGACCTTCACCTTGAAATAAACTCTATTGGCTGTCCGACATGCCGTGCCGAATATCACAAGGCTCTCAAAGAATATTTCAGCGCAAGAAAAGACGAACTTTGCGAAACATGTCAGGGCAGACTTGAGCGCAATCCTATGCGTATTCTCGACTGCAAAAGCCCTATATGCAGTGAGATTGCATCGGGCGCACCTGTCGTGCTTGATTATCTTTGCGACGACTGTAAGCAACATTTTGAAAAGGTAAAGGGTTACCTTGACGCTATGGATATTGAATATATAGTCAACCCGCAAATCGTAAGAGGTCTTGACTATTATACAAAAACGGTTTTTGAATTTGTTTCCGACTCAATCGGTGCACAGGGTACCGTTTGCGGCGGCGGCAGATATGACGGCTTGATTGAAGAACTCGGCGGCGCAAAAACTCCGTCGCTCGGTTTCGGTATGGGTCTTGAAAGACTTCAACTCGTTATGGAGGCGCAGGGTTGCGAATTTCCGGAGCCTGAAAAGACAGACCTTTTCATAGTCGCTCTCGGCGAAAAGGCTACGCTCAAGGCAATTGAAATCGCAAAAGATATGAGAGCAGAGGGCTTTTCCGTTCAATATGATTTGAACGAGCGTTCAATCCGTGCTCAAATGAAATATGCCGACAAAATCGGCGCAAAATTCAATGTTGTTATCGGCGATAACGAGGTTGAGTCAAACAAGGCAAGCCTTAAGAATATGCAAACCGGCGACAGCAGCGATGTTGCGCTTGACACATTCGTGAACGGCTTTTATTCAATCAGTATGGACGATGCTTTAAAGGATTTGGAGATAAACGGCGAGACTTTTGATTTTAATTCGCTGTTTTCGGGAAAGACAGAATAATTCACCCTAACAGCGGAGGATATATAAAATGGCAGAAAGTATTAAGGGACTTAAAAGAACAGATTATTGCGGCAAGTTTGACATAAACAATGTCGGTCAAACAATTACCGTTTTCGGCTGGGTACAGCGTCAGCGTGACCTCGGTAATCTTATTTTCATTGATTTGAGGGATAGAAGCGGAATCATTCAGCTTTCGTTCAACGACCAAACAGACAGAGAGATTTTTGCAAAGGCACAAAGCGTAAGAAGTGAATATGTTGTTGCCGCAGTCGGCACCGTTGCTGAACGTGAAAGCAAAAACCACGATATTCCGACAGGCGAAATAGAGGTTATAGTAAACGATTTTCGTATTGTTTCAAAGGCACAGACACCGCCGTTTGAAATTGAAAAAAGCGAAAAGGTCGGCGATGAAACAACACTCAAATATCGCTATCTCAATTTGCGTAACGAAAAACTCACCAAAAATATTTTGATGCGCCACAAAATCGCAAAAATCGCAAGAGAATATTTTTATGACAACGATTTTATCGAAATCGAAACGCCGATGATGATTAAATCAACGCCGGAGGGTGCGCGTGACTATGTTGTTCCCTCGAGAGTTCACAACGGAAAATTTTATGCTTTGCCGCAGTCGCCGCAGATTTATAAGCAACTTACAATGATTGCAGGTTTTGACAGATATATTCAGCTTGCCCGTTGCTTCAGAGACGAAGACCTCAGAGCAGACCGCCAGCCGGAATTTACACAAATCGATCTTGAAATGTCGTTTGTTGACTGCGACGATATTATGTCGATGGCAGAGGGATTTATTTCAAAACTTATGAAGGACACAATCAATGTCGATGTTCCTGAAAGACTCGAGCGTATGACATTTGCCGACGCTATGAACAAATACGGCTCCGACAAGCCGGACACAAGATTCGGTATGCTTATTCAGGATATTTCCGATTGGGCAGACAAAACAGATTTTGTTGTATTCAAAAATGCAATTGCCGACGGCGGCAGTGTAAAGGCTATCGTTGCCAAAAATGCCGCAAAGGCATATTCAAGAAAGAAAATAGACAAGCTTACCGAATATGCAAAGGGCATCGGTGCAAAGGGTCTTGCATATATCCGCTGGGCTGATGATGAACCGAACTGCTCGTTTAACAAATTCCTTAAAGACGGCGAACTTCAGGATCTTATCACACAGCTCGGTGCGGAGCAGGGCGATGTTGTATTTATCGTGTCCGACAAGACACGCAAGGCTCTCACAATTATGGGTGCGCTCCGTCTTGTTATCGCAAAAGAGCTTGACATTATCCCCGAGGGTCAGTGGAACTTCCTTTGGATTACCGAAATGCCGTTCTTCGAGCTTGACGAGGAAAGCGGCGAGTGGGTTGCCGCTCACCATCCTTTCACAATGCCGATGGAGGAGAGCATTCAGTATCTTGATACAGACAAATCAAAAGTTAAGGCACAGGCGTTTGACCTTGTATTAAACGGAACTGAGCTTTCATCCGGCTCGATGAGAATTACCGATTGCGAGCTTCAAACAAAAATGTTTGAACTGCTCGGTATGGAGCAGGAGGAGATTGACGCAAAATTCGGTTTCCTTGTTGACGCATATCACTATGCTGCACCGCCTCACGGTGGTATGGGCATCGGTCTTGACAGACTTGCAATGCTTATTTGCGGTGCAGATTCGCTTCGCGATGTTGTTGCATTCCCGAAGGTGCAAAATGCGTCCGAGCTTATGAGCGGTGCGCCGTCCGTTATCGACGATGTTCAGCTTGACGAGCTTGGAATTAACATTACAATGAAAGAGGATTGATATTTTGGCACAGCAATACAATTTTTTTGCAATGGTCAACAGAATGAAAATGATTGACCGCTGGGCGCTGATGCAAAATACATCAAAAGAAAATATCGCAGAGCACAGCCATTCCGTCGCTGTAATTGCCCATGCTTTGGCGCTTATCGGCAACAAATATTACGGCAAAAAATATGACGAAAACCGTGCCGCCGTCCTTGCTCTTTATCACGACACAACCGAGGTCATCACAGGCGATATGCCGACACCGGTTAAATACTACAACGATGAAATCAAAAATGTTTATAAAAGCATTGAAAATATCGCAGGCGAGCGATTGACTGCAATGCTCCCCGATGATTTTAAAACAGATTACGAGCCCTTTTTTACTCATAACGAGGAGGACAAGCCGCTTTGGAAACTTGTTAAGGCGGCGGACAAAATCAGCGCGCTTATTAAATGCATCGAGGAAAACAGAATGGGCAACAAGGAATTTGAAATTGCCCTCAAATCGCAGGAGAAAAAAATTGCCGACATCGATATGCCGGAGGTTAAGTATTTTTGCGAGCATTTTTTGAAAGCGTATTATCTCACGCTTGATGAACATACTAAATAAAGACCTTGCGAGGCTTGTTTGAATATTGATTTATCAAAACGACTGCGTTGTGCTCCCCGCAAATGCAGTCGTTTTATTATTTAGAATTTTGTTTTGAAAAGAGATGAAGTTTTTTGAATTATAACAAATCGGCAGACGCTCAATATAAAAAAATGACCGAAACACCGGTAAACAGACTTGTGGCGACTCTTGCTGTTCCGACTGTGATAAGTATGCTCATCACAATGATTTACAATATGGCGGACACATATTTTGTCTCAAAAATAAGTGTTGCCGCGAGCGGTGCGACAGGTGTAGTGCTGAGTCTTATGGCGATTTTGCAGGCGTTCGGCTTTATGTACGGTCAGGGCGCAGGCAGTAATATCAGCCGCAGATTGGGTGCAAAGGATATTGAAACGGCACGCAGATACTGCACAACTGCATTCTTTTGGGCACTTTTTACCGGTGGGGTAATTATGCTTTTCGGTTTGCTGTTTCTCTCTCCGCTTATGAAAGTGCTCGGCAGCACAGATACGATTTTGCCGTATGCAAAAGATTACGGCAGATTTATCCTGATTGCAGGACCGGCTATGACAACCTCGTGTGTTATGAACAATATTTTGCGCTATGAGGGCATGGCAAATCTTGCGATGATAGGACTTGCGACGGGCGGAATACTCAATATTTTCCTTGACCCGCTGTTTATTTTTACATTCAATATGGGCATTTCGGGCGCAGGTTTGGCGACCGCCGTTTCACAATATATCAGTATGGCGATTTTGCTGTCCGCTTTTTTGATGAAAAAGCCGCAAAGCCGCATTTCGTTTAAATATTTCAGTTTTAAACCGCGCATTATTTGGGATATTGTTTCAACCGGTGTTCCGAGTTTTGCACGACAGGGACTAAACTCAATGTCAACAATGTTTTTGAATATCGAGGCCGGAATTATAGGCGGCGACCCGTGCGTTGCTGCGATGAGCATAGTTGCAAAATGCGCAAATGTTATTTTTTCCGTCTGTGTCGGAATAGGTCAGGGCTTTCAGCCTGTTTCGTCATTTAATTACGGCGCAAAAAAATACAACCGCGTTAGGCAGGGCATAAGCTTTGTTTGGCTGTTCGGCACAATTGTTGTCGCCGTGCTGTCGGCAATTTCGTTTTTCCTTGCTCCGCAGATTGTTTCGATTTTTCGCAACGACGCCGAGGTTCTTGAAATCGGCACGCCTGCATTCAGATACATTTGTGTTGCGCTTGTATTTTTGCCGACTGTTATGACAGCGAATATGACTTTCCAAAGTCTTGGCAAAACGGGCAGGGCATTTTTCCTCGCCTGCACGCAAAACGGTTTGTTTTTTATTCCGCTTGTAATAATTCTTCCCAAATTTATGGGCGTTTCGGGAATAGAGACGGCACAGCCGATTGCATATATAATATCCGCATTTGTTGCGGTTCCGTTTTTGATTTCAATTATAAAAACGATGAAAGAATAAAGACAAAATACTAAAAAAAGGCGTTGCCGATTTGATTTGACATAATCGGCAACGCCTTTTTTATTCATCCGTAATTACGAGCAGTTCGTTCGGCGTGCATTCCAAAAGTCTGCACATTATTTCGATATTCTCATATTTTATGGATTTTGTTTCGTTATTAACCATTTTGTTGAAATTTTGATAACTCATATCAAGCTGCTTGTAGAGCCAATATTTTGTTTTGCCGCGCTCGTTGAGCAAATTCACGGCATTTAGCTTAATCACTATATCACCTCTGCATTATATACTGTTATAATTAGATAATAATTCATTTTTTAACTTGACACATAGACTATTGCATTATATAATGAAAACATTAGATATGCTATGTAAGGTATGTAATCAAGCGATGAAGAGATGCAGATTAAAATATTTTGTGCCGATACTGTTGCTTTTTGCGGCAATAGCCCTGTTTGTCGGTATTGTTTCCGATTTCGGCGATAAAAATACACGCCAAAGCGCAGTAATTATGCGCTCGGGCGATGAAAAGTTCGTTTTAAATCCCGACGGAACATATATTTGTGTTTCAACACCGCAGGAAAAGGTTTGCTCATTTGGATTTTGGCGCAAATCGGGTAAAAGGCGCATTGTTGTTTTTAATAAACGCTCCTCGTTTGATAATGAAATTTTGGCGCGTCTTGATAAAAAGAATTGTTTGCGGCTTAATGAATAATTAAGCGTGCCGTAATAAATGCAAACACCTTGGTTAAAATAAAACCGAGGTGTATTTTTTATGATTTTTAAGGGCAAAACCGTTTTGTTTGACAATCCGCCCGTAATTATCGCGTCGGCAGGCGTCGCAGGTAAAAAGGAGGGCGAGGGGCCGCTCAGAAACGAATTTGACGAAGTGTTTGACGATACAACGATGGGGCAGGAGTCCTTTGAACAGGCAGAGTCGGCACTGCTTAAAAACGCCGTTATCCGTGCGCTCACCAAGGCGAATAAATCAGCCGCCGATGTCGATTTTATTATGACAGGCGATTTGCTTGACCAGTGCACCGGTTCGTGTTTTGCGCTCAAGGATTTGGAGATTGCATTTATAGGAATGTACGGCGCGTGCTCCACAATGGCACTCACTCTTTGCAACAGTGCAATGCTCATTGACGCGGGTGCACGGTGTTGCGTTGCCGGTGCATCAAGCCATTTTGCCTCGAGTGAAAGGCAGTTTCGCTATCCGCTTGAATACGGCGGTCAGCGTCCGCCGACAGCGCAGTGGACGGTTACAGGTGCAGGCGCCGCAGTTGTTGCTAAAAACGGCAGCGGACCTAAAATTAAAGCAATTCATATCGGCACAATAACCGATTTGGGCATCAAGGATGCAAACAATATGGGTGCGGCAATGGCACCGGCAGCGGCTAAAACCATTTCGGATTTTTTGGATGACACACAAACATCGGCGGAGGATTACGACTTAATTTTAACCGGAGATTTGGGATATACGGGCAGTACACTTTTGCACGAGGTTTTGGCGATTGAATATCATAAAAATATCAAAAGCGTTCACAACGATTGCGGTTTGATGATTTATGATTTAAAGGAGCAGGATGTAAACTCCGGCGGCTCGGGTTGCGGATGCAGTGCAAGCGTTTTGTGCTCGCACATTATGAATAAAATCAATGACGGAAAATATAAAAGAGTGCTTTTTGTTGCCACAGGTGCGCTTATGTCGCCTACCTCGGCAAAGCAGGGACAGCCGATTCCCGGCATCGCGCACGCCGTTTTGATTGAAAATTAGGTGCAAAATAAGCCGCCTTATGTCGGGAATTGTTGAACAAACAGACGGTGTTATTTTTGTGTATATTGTTTGGGCTTGTTTTATTGACAAGCCTTTTTTTATTATGTATAATTTATTATTACAGTATAAATTTTTTGAAAGTGTTTTGTATATATGAAAATAGAACGAAGTAAAAACGCGGCAAGAAATGTTGTGTTTTCTTGGATTTTAAAGCTGTATTCGCTGCTTGTTCCTTTTGCAATCCGAACAATTATGATTCACACAATCGGTATGCAATATTTGGGACTGAACAGCTTGTTTTCATCGGTTTTGCAGGTGCTCAACCTTGCGGAGCTCGGTGTCGGCAGTGCGCTTGTATTCAGTATGTACAAGCCGATTGCCGATGATGACGAAACAACGATTTGCGCTCTTATGCGCCTTTATCGGAAATATTACAGGATAATCGGTCTTGTAATACTCATTGTCGGCTTGGCAATAACGCCGTTCGTTCCCAAACTCATCAGCGGCACGGTGCCCGAGGATATGAATGTTTACATTTTGTATCTTATGAACCTTGTGGCAACGGTTATCACATATTGGCTTTTTGCGTATAAAAACTGCCTGCTTTCTGCGCATCAGCGCGGAGATGTTGCGTCAAAAATCACATTGATTGTTTCAACAATTCAATATGCGCTCCAAATCGCGGTGCTGTTTTTGCTCAAAAATTATTATTGGTATGTTTTGGTGCTGATTGTTTTCGGCATCGTCGGCAATATTGTCACCGCAATCGTTGTTGACAAAATGTATCCGCAGTATCACGCTGTCGGCGATTTGCCTAAGGAGCAAGTCAAAGAGATTAACAAAAAGGTTCGCGATTTATTCACTGCTAAAATCGGCTCCGTAGTTGTCGATTCGGCGGATACAATCGTTATTTCCGCATTCCTCGGCTTAACCGCGCTTGCCGTTTATCAAAACTATTTTTACATAATAACCGCGGTCAGCGGATTTATCGCCGTTATATATTCCTCCTGCACAGCAGGAATAGGCAACAGTATTATAACCGAAACGCAGGAAAAGAATTTTAACGATTTAAAAAAGTTTACGCTTATTATTTCGTGGCTTTCCGGCTTTTGTATGTGTTGCCTTGCATGCCTATATCAGCCGTTTATGGAACTTTGGGTCGGCAAGGATAATATGCTCGGCTACAGCTATGTTATTTGCTTTTGCGCTTACTTTTATATCAGGCAGATTAATTCGCTCCTCAATCTTTACAAGGACGCGGCAGGCATTTGGCATAAGGACAGATTCAGACCGCTTGTCACTGCACTTGCAAACCTTATTATGAATTTGATTATGGTGCAGTTTTGGGGACTTTACGGTATTTTGCTTTCAACCGTAATCAGTATGCTTTTAGTCGGTATGCCGTGGCTTTATTCAAATCTATTCACCGTTTTGTTCAAATTCAACCCGACAAAATATATTTTCCAAACAGTTTTGTATATGGTTATATCCGTTATATCATGTGTGATTTGTGTGGCGGTTTGTACCAAATTCATTGTTTTTGATTCGATTATCGCAACGCTTATTGTACGCGGAGTGATTTGCTGTATCATACCGAATGCAATTTATCTTGTTTGCTATCGAAAAACAGCCGAGTTCACAAGCTCGCTTGCTCTTGTAAACAATCTCACAAAGGGCAAAATCAAATTTTTGACTAAATACGCACAGTAGGTGGTTTTTATGAATACTCATTATACCGACGAGGTAAATACCCAAATAGTTATTTCCTTGCTTAAGGAACATAAAATAAAAAAGGTCATCGCAAGCCCGGGCACAACAAATATCAGACTTGTCGCAAGTATGCAGCAGGACGATTTTTTTGAAATGTATTCTGCGGCTGATGAAAGGTCGGCGGCTTACATTGCGTGCGGAATGGCTGAAGAATCGGGCGAGCCGGTTGTCCTTACCTGCACCGGTGCAACAGCGTCAAGAAACTATATTCCCGGTTTGACGGAGGCGTTTTACAGAAAACTGCCAGTTGTTGCAATCACTTCGACACAGCATTACGGCAGAGTCGGTCAAAATGTTGCGCAGGTTATCGACAGAAGTCAGCCTCTTGCCGATATTGTGAAATGCAGTGTTCAAATCCCGACCTGTCGCAGTGATGAGGATAGGTGGGATTGCAATGTTAAGGTGAACAACGCCCTCCTTGAACTTACAAGAAACGGCGGAGGACCGATTCACATTGACCTTGAAACCACATACAGCACAAATTTTGATGTTAAAGAACTGCCGAAGCAAAGGGTTATAAGAAGATATACAGCCGAGGACTGCCTGCCGCCTATGCCGAACGGCAAAATCGGCGTTTTTGTCGGCGCTCATTCAAAATGGAGCGAAGCACTTACCGCCGCGGCAGACAGATTTTGCGCAAAATACAACGCAGTTGTTTTGTGTGACCAAACAAGCAATTACAGAGGGGCGTACAGGGTGCTGTGTCCGCTTGCGCTCAATTCATCCTGTAATGATTTTGATGTTATTGTTGATATAGGAAACATTACGGGCGCATATCCTTATTTCAGATGCAAGGAGTTTTGGCGTGTAAATCCCGACGGAGAGATAAGAGATACATATAAAAAACTGACAAATGTTTTTCAAATGAGCGAGCAGAATTTTTTTGAGCAATATTCAAAGGACTGCACAGACGAGAATAATTCATTCTTGATTGAGTGGAAAAACGCTTATGACGAAATTTATAATAAAATACCCGAGCTTCCGTTTTCAAATATTTGGATAGCAAAGCAAAGCGCGTCAAAACTGCCCGAAAATTCAATTTTGAATTTGGGCATTTTAAACACGCTTCGTTCGTGGAATTTCTTTGAAACACCGAACAGCGTAAGATGCTATTCAAACACGGGTGGATTCGGCATTGACGGCGTTATGTCTGCCGCAATAGGCTCCGCTCTCGCAAACAGAGATGCAAATGTTTATTGCGTTATCGGTGACCTTGCGTTTTTCTATGATATGAACTCACTCGGAAACCGCCATTTGCCGAGCAATTTGAATATTATGCTTATCAATAACGGCAAGGGCACGGAGTTCAGAAACTACAACCACCCGGGTGCACAATTTGCCGATGATGCGGACGCTTTTATTGCCGCCGCAGACCATTACGGCGCAAAATCGCACGAGCTTGTAAAGCACTATGCGACTGATTTGGGCTGTGAGTATATGTCGGCATCAAGCAAGGACGAATATCTTTCGCTCGCTGATGAATTCTTTAAGCCCGACAGCTCGGACAAGCCTGTTGTGTTTGAGGTTTTCACCGATTGGAAAGACGAAAGCGATGCTTTGGAGGCAGTGAATTTTTCAACCGTAAGCGACGAGCAGAGGCAGAAAAACGAGATTAAAAATGCCGTCAAAAAGGTTGTCGGCAAAAAGGGTATAGAAGTTATTAAAAAAATCAGAGGTCATTAAAAAAATTAGAGGTCATTAAAGCACTATGGGATTTAAGCAACAGCTCAAAAGAGCCTTTAAATATATTGTCAAAGGCGTTCCTAATAATTATTTAACCGTAAATACATACACGGTTGCACCAAACGAAA
>CAVGLE010000033.1:0-694 GCA_963630035.1 Mediterraneibacter torques | reverse complement strand
CTGGCGGAAGCAGCGGAATTGGTTTTTTTGCGGCAAAAAAATGCGTTGCCGAGGGTGCAAATGTGATTATAACAGGCAGGAACGAGGAAAAACTTAAAAATGCCGCCGCCGAAATCGGCGAAAATTGCGCTTATATCAAACACGATATAACGGATATTGAGTTACTGCGGAGCCTTTTTGAAAATGCCGAGAGAATGTTTGGCTGTAAAATTGATTCGCTTGTCAGCAACGCAGGCGTTTCGTTCCACGAGGGCAGTTTCAGAAATGTTACACCCGAGGGCTGGGACGCTCAAATGGACACAAATTTGAAAGGCAATTATTTTATTGTTAAGGAATTTGTGAAATATTTGGAGTCAAAGGACGACACAACGGGTAATATCGTTGTTATCACTTCCGAAAGGTCGATGCGTGCCGACGATATTCCTTACGGTTTGACAAAGGCGGCTACAAATAGTTTTATTAAAGGCATTGCGCGAAAGGTTATTTCTGAAAACATAAGGATTAACGGCGTCGGTCCCGGTGTTACCGAATCGAATATGACCGGCTTTTCACGAAACGAAAATATGTATGCCGAATGGCAGTCGGGCAAAAGAATCTTCTTGCCGGAAGAAATGGCGGAGGTTATCGGCTTTTTGCTTTCCGATGTGTCGGCGTGCATTTCGGGCGAAATTATCGTTTGCGACCAGGCAAGATA
>CAVGLE010000032.1:14227-17816 GCA_963630035.1 Mediterraneibacter torques | reverse complement strand
GTAGAAGCCGCCGATGCCTTTAATAATTTTACCGTTTTTCTTAAGCATAATTATCTATTATTATTTTTTGTTGTATTTTGTGAATCGGTGCTGTCATCGCTTGAAAAGCTTGTAAAATCAACTGTGAACTTTTCATCGCTTGAGCCGTTAGTTGTAATCGTTTGAGCCGCACCTGCACCGTCGAGAGAAATAACTATTTTTTTCTTACCTGTTCCGTCGCATTGAATGCTGAGAGTTTTTTCCTTGCCGTCAAGTGTTATCTTTTGGCTTGAATAAACTGCACCGTCAAGCGTAACGACAAGAGTATCGCTGCCATATTTTCCGCTTTCATCGATACATTTTGGAAGATTTACCGTTATATAATCTTTAATGGTTTTTTCTGTAGTGGTTGTTGTAACGCCGCTGCTGATAATAATTTTAACAGACGCGTCGGCTCTGACTGTTTCACCTGCAGACGGTGACTGCGAAATGGCAACGCCTTGCTTTACAACACTGTCCTGTGTTACAAATGAAACATTTTTAAATCCGTATTTTTCAAGAAATGCCCTTGCACCGTCCTGTGTAAGACCCTCAACATCAGGCATCTTAAGTGTTTTAACGACGGTTGTTGACGGACCTGACGATACATATATCGTAATTTCGGTGTCGGCAGTAACGAGGTTTGTAGCTTTCGGGTTTGTATAAACAACCTGACCCTCGGGAACTGTTTCACTTGATACTGTCATGGTTTTAAACGAATTAAGTCCGTCGTTTTTTAATGCCTGCTCAGCCTTTTCGAGGCTGTATCCGTACACATTTGGAACAGGAATATTTTCGTTTGTGGTCGCAACAACGAGTGAAACCTGCGAGCCTTTAATTATCTTTGAACCTGCTTCGGGCTTCTGACTGATAATAACCCCTGATTCATATTTGTCCGTTTGCTCATATGATACGGAAAACTGATAGTCATATTTTCCGTAAACATCATCATACTTTGCGCCCTCAAAATTTTCGAGAGTAACGGTTGATGCATTAACACCGGAACCGATTTTAACGCCGAATATCTCGCCGTTAATGATACCCATAACAAGCAAAATAATTGCCGCAACAAGAAAAATTACGCCGATGCAAACGGCTGTAACAACCTTTTTCTTATGCTCCTTTTGGAGGTATTTGTCCTCCTCGTAGGAATCATCATCACTAACCTGCTCCGATATAACCGGACTTTGCTGAATTTTAACAACTTTTGTCGGATTTCGGTCGACCTTTGAAACATAATTAAATGTTTTATTCGGATTTTTAATGACTTCTTCTATATCAAGTAACATTTCAGAGGCGGTTTGATACCTGTCAAAAGGATTTTTTTGCATTGCGTGGATGCAAATTTGCTCAAGACCGAGCGGAATATCCGGATTAATATCAGTCAACTTTTTAGCGTCCGCCTGGAGTTGCATAAGAGCGACCGAAACCGCACTGTCTGCCTCGAACGGAACATTACCCGCAAGCATTTCATAAAGAACAACGCCGAGCGAATAAATATCTGCCTTTTCGTCCGTATATTCGCCTTTAGCCTGCTCCGGCGCAATATAATGAACCGAACCAATTGCCTGTTCAGTAAGAGTTCTTGTATCAGAGCGGGAAAAACGCGCAATTCCGAAATCCGTCACCTTGATATTTCCGTTTTGAAGAAGAATTATATTCTGAGGTTTAATATCTCTGTGAACAATACCCTTATCGTGAGCATGCTGAACGGCACACAGAATTTGTGTCATAAAAAACAGTGCGTCATTCCAAGTAATTGCACCCTGCTTGTTAATATATTCTTTTAAAGTGATACCGTCGATGTATTCCATAACGATATACTGCAGTTTTTCGCCGAAATTAACATCGTAAACCTTTACGATATTAGGGTGCGACAGCAGTGCGATTGCCTTTGACTCGTTTTTAAATCTTCTTTTAAATTCCTCGTTATTCAGGAACTCATCTTTTAAAATTTTGATGGCAACAATTCTGTCGTCAACATTATCGTATGCCTTATAAACAACCGACATACCGCCTACTCCGACGATTTCCTGAACCTCATATCTGCCGTCTAATCTTTTTCCAACATAGTTATCCATTAATCATAACTCCGTAAAATTAAATCAGTTTGCCATTGCTACTACTGTAATATTATCTCCGCCGCCGTTGCCGTTAGCATGTTTAACAAGCCTGTCGGCAAAAGCATAATACTGACCGTCGCTTATATCGTGAAGCATTTCGTCCGACGAAATATAATTTGTAAGACCGTCGGTGCATAAAATCAAAACCTCATCATCTCCGAAATCAGTCTGAGCAAAGTCAATTTGAATTTGCTTATCAACACCTACCGCGCGTGTAATCAGGTTCTTTTTTGGATGATTTTCAGCCTCTTCCTGAGTAATTTTGCCTAAATTAACAAGATCCTGAACAAGGCTGTGGTCAGTAGTGATTTGGGTTAATTCGTTGTTTTTTGCAATATAAGCTCTGCTGTCACCTGCATGGGCAATAAAAGCGGTATTGTCTCGCACGATTGCGCAAACAACTGTTGTGCCCATTCCCTTTAGCTCGGAATGTGCATCTGCCATATCGTAAACTTCGATATTTGCGGCAGTAATTGCGGAATCAAGCAAATTTTTGATTGATGAATCACGCATATTTTGGTTGTATGATGTGTTGATTTTGTCGCTGATAACCTTAACTGCGAGTGCCGAGGCAATATTGCCTCCTGCCGCACCGCCCATGCCGTCGCACACAACAGCCCAAGCAACTTCGCCCGGGAGCTCACCGACAGCATATGAATCCTGGTTATTCTCACGAACTAAGCCCTTATCAGTTTTTGCAACTATTTTCATTTGCGCCACCGCCATTCTTTTTCCTGCGCAATTGACCGCAGGATGCATTAATATCTTTGCCCAATGTTCGTCTTATTGTAGCATTTATTCCCAATGATTTCAAGGTTTCGCAGAAATTTCGGATTGCTTTATCGGAACTGCGAACGTTTCCTCTCTCCTCAATATCGTTTACCGGTATCAAATTAACATGTGCACCAAATCCGTTCAGCCTTTCGGCAAGTTCCTTAGCGTTTGTCTCTGAATCGTTGACACCTTTTATCAGCGTGTATTCAAACGATACTCTGCGCCCTGTTTTTTCGGCATAATCGCGGCACGCCGCTATCGCCTCATCAACGCCCCATTTATCATTAATCGGCATTGTGCGACTGCGGATTTCGTCGTTTGGCGCGTGGAGCGACAATGTAAGAGTCAGAGGTATATTTTCATTCATCAAATCATAAATTCTCGGAACAATTCCGCAGGTTGACACCGTAATATCTCTTGCGGAAATATTGAGTCCCTTTTCATAATTGACTGTTTTTATAAATTTAATAACATTGTCATAATTATCAAGAGGCTCACCGATACCCATAAGAACAATATGCGAAATTCTTATATTCAAATCATTCTGCGCGGCGTGGAGCTGTGACTCCATTTCGGCAGGCAAAAGATTTCGTTTAAAACCGGCAAGTGTGGATGCACAGAATTTGCACCCCATTTTGCACCCTACCTGGCTTGAAACACAAACAGTATAGCCG
>CAVGLE010000032.1:11080-14217 GCA_963630035.1 Mediterraneibacter torques | reverse complement strand
GTATTTGTATTTCATAATAACGCTTTCAACATATTCGCCGTCATAGAGCCTGAAAAGGTATTTAACGGTTGAATCAATTTTTGAAACATATTTATCCTCGATTTTGCAATAAGGAATAAAATATTTTTCTGAAAGCATTGAACGCAAATCTTTTGAAAGATTAGTCATTTCATCAAAAGATGATACGCCGTATTTATGTAGCCACGAATAAATTTGCTCTGCACGGAATTTCGGCATTCCGCCGTCGCAAATTTCTTTTTGCAATTCTTCAAATGTAAGAGATTTAATATCAATCATCGTTGCAAGTCATAACGGCGTAATAAAATCCGTCGCCGGAATTAACTGACGGAAAAGCCGTTTTTTCTTTAATAAGTTTAAAATTATCGTTGTTATCGAGAAAGCGTTTTACAACCTTTTCGTTTTCTTTTTTGTTTAGGGTACAGGTTGAGTAAACAATCAAACCGCCTTTTTTCAAATATTTTGATGAAACGCTCAAAATATTATATTGAATATCGGGAAGGTCCTTAACGCCGTCGAGTTCCTTATATCTTATCTCCGGTTTGCGGCGAATTATACCGAATCCCGAACACGGAACATCGCAAAGCACCTTGTCGACTGTGCCAATTTTTTCATTATATATGCCTGCGTCATTTACAACGCATTCAATATTTGTAAGGGTTAAACGCTTTGCACCGTTTTTAATAAGCTCTACCCTGTGCGGATGAATATCGCAGGAAATAATTTTACCCGAATTATTTATAAGCTCCGCCATTGTAAAGGTTTTGCCGCCCGGTGCGGCGCAGACATCGAGAACGGTTTCGTTTTCTTTCGGATTGAGCGCATTTGCACAGTCATAAGAACTCATATCCTCAATATGAAACAGACCGTCAATAAACGGTTTACATGTATTTAAATCAAAAAAAGAATTAATTTTGATTAAATCTCCGTCAATTTCTCCCTCAATACCTGCGTTATTAAGTTCATACAGACATTCGTCTATATCAACTATTGTTGTATTGGGAACCGCAAAAACAGGCGGTTTATCATTGATTGAGGATAATATTTGCATCGTACTGTCATCGCCGTATTGCTTTTTCCACATATTGATTAAATGTGTCGGGCACGAAAAATGAATGCTCAAATCATCGATTTTATCTATATCAATTCTGTTTTGGTCAATTTTATGCAAAACAGCGTTGATTAATCCCTTGTAGTAAGATGCGCCTACAGCCTGAGCAAGCGCAACAGTTTCGTTAATTGCGGCGCGTGACGGAATTTTATCCATAAAATAAAGCTGATATGCACCGATTAGCAAAACAAGCTTAACTTTCGGCTTGGTTTTGCCTTTTAGATAAGGTTTCATCAAATATTCAAGAGTCAGCTTTCTTTCAACAACGCCGTAGACAAGCGCAGTTACAAACGGCTTATCCTTTGAGTCGACATCATCGAGAGCCTTGTCAAGAGCAATGTTTGAATATGCGTCATTGCCGAAAATTCCGTACAGAATATCAAACGCGTTAAGTCTTGAATTGCTCATCGTCTTCTGTTACCGCCTGCAATGATAAGAAGCAATCTGAAAATCGTAGCAAGCGCCGATGCAAGAGCCGCAACATATGTGAGAGCCGCCGCTGTCAGAACTTTTTTTGCTCCGCTGTATTCGTCATCTGTAAAGTAGAAATTATTTTGAATGGTTGCAAGCGCTCTTTTACTTGCATCAAACTCAACCGGGAGTGTGATAAGCTGAAACAGTGCAACAAAGCCGTAAAAAGCAAGACCGATATAAGCCATTGCTTCGGAATTGATTGCAACGCCTATAAGACAAAGCGGAATGCCCAGCCAAGAACCGATTTGTGTTGCCGGAATAACTGCGTTGCGAATTTTAAGAGGCGCATATCCCTGCGCGTGTTGGCAGGCGTGACCCGCCTCATGGCAAGCGATGCCGATAGCGGCAATACTCCTTGATGAAAACACATCCTGTGAAAGGCAAATTTCCTTATTTTTAGGGTCATAATAATCGGTTAAGGTGCCAGAAATAACCTTGATTCTTACATCTGTAATGCCGTTGAGCTGAAGCAAGCTGAAAGCCGCATCTGCACCGGTCATTCCTCTTGAATTTGCGATTTTTGAATACTTATTGAAATTTGATTTAACGCTTAACTGACAAGCGAGTGCAAATAGGAAAACGGGAATCATAATAAAACCCGTCATATAGTACATTAAATAACTGTTAGCCATAATCATTCTCCTAATACGGTGCCTAAATCAATCTTGTTTCCCAAAAGAAATGATTTTGTATCCATTCTTTTTTTGCCGTCGAGCTGAAGTTCGAGAATTTCAACGCAATTGCCGTCTCCGCACGAAACAATAAGTTTTTTATTATTTTCTACAACTGTGCCCGGTGCCGATGCCTTGCAGTTTGACAAAAGAGTTTTATGAATTTTTAAATTTAATCCGTTAAGTTTTGTTATTGCAACAGGCCAGGTTTGAAGTCCGCGCACCTTATTGTGAATTTCGAGTGCACTTTTGTTCCAATCAATCGGACAAAGTGAGCGGCCAATCATTTTTGCATAGCCGAAATCGCCCTTTGGTTGCGGTGTAGGACAAGCCTCACCTTTTTCGACAAGCACAAGCGCATCAATTAACGCATCTGCGCCGATTTGCGAAAGTCTGTCAAAAAGTTCTGCCGAAGTTTCGTTAATGTCAATAGGTGTTTTCCTGACAAGCAGAATATCACCTGTATCGATCCCCTCATCCATTTGCATTATGCACACGCCGGTTTCCACATCGCCGTTTAAAATCGACCACTGAATAGGAGCCGCGCCCCTGTATTTCGGAAGCAGCGACGCATGAACATTGATACAACCGAATTTTGCGGCATTTAAAATCTCTTTGGGAAGAATTTTCCCGTATGCAACAACGATAATCACATCGGGATTGATTGAATTTATAATTTCGAGTGCATTTGAATTTTTGATTTTTTCAGGCTGATATACCTTAATATTATTGCTTACGGCGCACTCTTTAACCGGTGAAGGCGTTAAAATCTGCTTTCTTCCGACAGGCTTGTCGGGCTGTGTAAACACAGCTGCAACATCATGCCCTGCACCAACTATTTTTTTGAGACAAGGAACCGCAAA
>CAVGLE010000032.1:7235-11070 GCA_963630035.1 Mediterraneibacter torques | reverse complement strand
AACCGCAAAGTCGGGAGTTCCCATAAAAACGATACGCATTTATTCCTCCAGCTTTCCGATCAAATGTGAGGTGAATAAAATTCCGTCGAGGTGGTCTATTTCATGGCAAAAGCATCTTGCTTTTAATTCAGTGCCGGTAAACACCTGCCACTTGCCGTTTCTGTCCTGAGCCTTAACCTGAACCTTTGCAGGTCTTGATGTTACGCCGTATTTACCCGGAAGAGAAAGACATCCCTCGGACTCTCTTTGCTCGCCCTCTTTAAATGTTATCTCCGGGTTGACAAGTTCAATCGGACCGTCGCCGACATCTATTACAACCACTCTTTTAAGCATACCGACCTGCACTGCGGCAAGGCCGACGCCGTTAGCGTTATACATCGTTTCAAACATATCGTCAATTAATGTTGAAAGTCTGTCATCAAATTTATCAACAACCCTGCTTGTTTTGTTGAGAATAGGGTCGCCAAGCTTAACAATATTTCTGAGTGCCATTTACATATTCCTCTTTTACTATGAAATCTCAGCGGGATTTAAATCCACGCTGATGCTGACATCTTTATATTCTTTAATTTTACTTGTATTTTTTAAAATTTTTGTTATCAAATCTCTAACAATTGCTGAATTTTTACACTTAACAGCCAACCTGTATCGAAAGCTGTTATTTATTTTTGATATTTTGGCAGGTGTAGGCCCGAGAACAACAATTTTTACTTGCTTATAATCGGTAGTATTCAATCTGACCGTTTCGTCAAAAAATGCCTTTGCGCAAAGAGCAACCCTGTTTTCGTCATCGCCTGTAAATGTCATTGAATAAATATCGCAATACGGCGGATAAATCATAAGACGCCGAAGTTGTATCTCGTTTGAATAAAACCCCTTGTAATCCTGTTCGCAGGCATATTCAAGCGTTTCATTAAACGGATTGATCGTCTGAACAACGGCTGTACCTTTAACACCTCTTCTGCCGGCTCTGCCGACAACCTGAGTAATAAGATCAA
This sequence comes from Mediterraneibacter torques, assembly GCA_963630035.1. Classification (GTDB taxonomy): domain Bacteria; phylum Bacillota; class Clostridia; order Oscillospirales; family Acutalibacteraceae; genus Eubacterium_R. The sequence goes on along the minus strand of CAVGLE010000032.1, from coordinate 10,072 downwards.
ATGTTTTTTCATTTGCCGTGTAGCTTTCGTCATATAGCGAATTATCAGCATTAACAACGCCTACAAGCGTCACATTTTCAAAGTCAAGACCTTTTGCAACCATTTGAGTGCCGATTAAAATATCGTATTCGCCCGATGCAAAGGACTCCAAAAGCCTCTTATGTGAAAATTTTGTCGCGGTAGTATCTGCATCCATCCTTAAAATTCGTGCAATCGGAAAAAGTGATGATACTTCATCTTCGATACGCTGTGTACCGTAGCCGCTGTATCTTACAGAATCGCTGTGACACTCCGGACAAATATTATCAAGCGGCTTTGAATAACCGCAATAATGGCATTGTAACCTGTTTGAATAGCTGTGATATGTAAGCGAAATCGAGCAATTTGGGCAAGTAATGACATGTCCGCAATTGTTACAGGCAATAAAAGTATTATATCCCCTTCTGTTGATAAGTAAAATTGATTGCTTTTTATCCTTAAGATTTTTTTCAAGCAACTCTGCGAGGACAGAGGAAATCGGGGATTTGTTGCCCATTTTGTTTTCCTGCTTCATATCTACAGTTATAACATTCGGAAGAGTTGATTTGCCGTAGCGTTCATTAATTTCACACAGAGTGTACTTTCCGGCAAGCGCCGCACTGTAAGTTTCGATGCTCGGAGTTGCCGAAGTCATTAAAAACAGTGCTTTATTGTATCTTGCGCGAAATTTTGCAACATCTTTTGCATTATAGCGCGGTGTTCTGTCGGATTTATAGGTATGTTCCTGCTCTTCGTCCATTACAATAAGACCGAGATTTTTGAGCGGAGCAAAAACTGCGGAGCGTGTGCCGATAACAATTTTAGCATCGCCTTTTTGTGCTCTTATATACTCATCGTTTCGTTCACCGAGCGACAATGCGCTATGAAAGACAGCAACAATATTACCGTATCTCTTATGAAAAATGTCAAGCGTTTGCGGTGTAAGAGAAATCTCGGGCACCATAACTATGACATCCTTGCCCTCGGCAATTGCGTCATCAATCAGTTTTAAATATACCTGGGTTTTTCCGCTTCCGGTAACACCGTATAAAAGTGCATTTCCGCCGTTTGTCTGCTGAATATTTTTGAGTTTTTCATAAGTTTCGTTTTGAACGGTTGAAAGCTTAATTTCGCTTTTATCGACAGGTTGACAAATATCTGAATAAGGATTTCTCAGTATAACCTTATCATAAAATTCAACTACATTGCATTTTTCAAGATTTTTTAAAACACCTATTCCGACTCCGCAAAACTCGCAAATTTCATTGGCACCGGCAGAGCCGACATCAAGAAGAAGACTGCACACGGATTTTTGCTTAACGGTAAGCGTTGACAAAATGCTTTCGTCATCGCAAACAAGCCTCACCATACGCTGACTTTTCGATTTGATATTACCGAATCTGCGCGGAAGCATTTGCTTTAGGCAATCGTATGTTGTGCAAAAACACCGCTCTTTAAGCCACAGTGCAAGCTTTACAAGCTCATCGGTCAACGCTTTTTCGGAAACCGAAGCAATTGACTTTAAACCGTCGCTGTCATCCGACTGAATTAGTGAAACAATTATTCCGTCGCGAAGGTTATTTGATTTTCCGAACGGAACACGCACACGCGCGCCTATTTGTGCATTTTGGCGCAATTCGTTTGGAACAATATAGCTGTAATCGGTGTCAAAACTGAAAAATGTATTATCAACGGCAACGGTTGCAATTGTAAATTCCATCGTTGTCGAATCAGTCTATTTTAAGTTCGTCCGGCTCTTCGATAACATATTTGCCGTCGCAAATTTCCTCAATGGCAATAGAAACGGTTTTTTTGTCGATTTGCTGCTCGTTTTCAATTGCTTCGTCACGGATTTCTCTTGCTCTTTTAGCTGTGCCGACAACAAGACTGTAGCGGCTGTTTACCTTTGAAAGCATTTTCTTTAAATCGGGATTAAACATAATAATTATCTCCTTTATGCATTTTGAGCATTAAGCTCTTTGTTTATAATTTCATTTATTTCATTAACAGCGTCCTCTAAATCGTCATTAACGACAGTATATTTATAAAGAGGAGCGATTTTAATTTCACTTTCGGCAATATCGATTCTGTTTTTGATATCGTCGGGAGAATTTGTTTCTCTTTTTCTCAATCTGTGTTCAAGAACTTCCATACTCGGTGGAAGAAGAAAAATCGAAACAGCATTTGGGCACATTTTCATTATGCTTTGAGCACCCTGAACCTCAATAATCAAAAAACAAACCTTGCCGGAATCAACTGCGCTTTGAACGCCGGCGACCGGAGTGCCGTAATAGCAATTGTTGTATTTTGCATATTCCAAAAGTCCGTTGTTTGCAATCATTTTTTCAAATTCATCAACGGTTTTAAAATAATAATTGACGCCCTCAACCTCGCCCTCACGGGGAGCGCGTGTAGTTGCCGAAACAGATTCAACAATATCGCTTCTGCGTTTGCAAAGTTCCTTAAACACGGTGTCCTTGCCGCAACCGCTCGGAGCTGAGAGAATAACGAGCATTCCTTTTTTATTCATCGGAAATAACCTCCCCGCCGAACCGTTGTGATATTTGTTTTAAATCCATATAACTTAAAACAACATTGTCTGAATCTGTAATAATAACGCTTTTTGTTTTTCTGCCCTGCGTGGCGTCAATAAGTGTGCCGTTTTCCTTGCCCTTTTGCACAATGCGCTTAACAGGCGCCGATTCGGGCGAAACGATTGAAATTACTCTGTCGGCATTAATTAAATTTCCAAATCCGATATTTACTAAATTCATATACCAAAAACCTTAAATTATTCTATATTTTGAATTTGTTCTCTG
>CAVGLE010000032.1:0-7225 GCA_963630035.1 Mediterraneibacter torques | reverse complement strand
GTTCTCTGATTTTTTCGACTTCTGCTTTAATATCCACAACCTTGCGGGCAATATCAACATCGTTTGCCTTTGAGCCAATTGTGTTGGTTTCGCGGTTGATTTCCTGAACAAGAAAATCCATTTTTCTGCCAACGGGTTCATCGGCATTAATAAATGCTCTGAGTTGGTCGAGATGTGATCGAAGACGAACGGTTTCCTCAGCAACTGCAACTTTGTCGGCATAAATGGCAACTTCCTGAATAATTCTGCCCTCATCAAGAGAAACATCGCCGATTATATCGTGAACACGCTCAATAAGTTTGCTGTTGTATTCTTTGACTGTTTCGGGTGAGCGTTTTTCGATATACTCGACACAGGACAAAATATAGTCGGCTCTTGATGAGATGTCATTTTTCATTTTTTCGCCCTCGACAGTGCGCATTGCGACAAATTTATCAACTGCGGTGTCTGCAACAGCTTTTACATAGTTCCAAATTTTGTCTTCGTCCTCATCGGCTTTTTTGACAACAAGAACATCTTGAAATCTTGCAACTGCCGACGCGCCGAAATCCTCTTTTAAGCCGTAGTTTGCACTGAGTTCCTTTAGAGCGGAAACATATGCGCTTGCAAGTGTGTTATTGACAACAACCTGCGCCGCTTCGGTATTAAGCGCTTCGACAGATACAAAGCATTCAACTTTGCCGCGGGAAACACGCGAATTAATGTATGACTTGAGCTTATCGTCAAGAAAGCCGTATTGGCGCGGAATGCGTGACGAAAATTCAAAATAGCGGTGGTTGACCGATTTGATTTCGACAGTGATAACATAACCGTCCGTTTCGGCAACTGCCCTGCCGAAACCTGTCATTGATTTTATCATTGATATTCTCCTTTATATAACTTTTATTTCCTATTTAGTTATATTGGAAATATTATAGGGCGAGCACATATTTAAGTCAAGAATTTATTAACAGTTTGTTCATTATATTAACAGATTGTTTACACAATGCAAAAAAAATAAACGGCACTTTCGTGCCGTTTATTTAGAAATTAAAATGTGTCAATGGTTTCAATATCGTCGGATTCTTCGTCATCCAACATATTGTCACCGTCGCCTAAACCACCCGATGTTGTGATAATATCGGAGATGTAAAAAATGTCAATCTCATATTCCGGAGAATCATAATATTTTTTCATTTAAAAGTCCTCCTTATTTGATATTACCATATTCGCGTGTATTCAATACGGTTGTATTGCCGGTTCTTGATTCGGTGTATGAATAATCGAAATCAACATAAGCTCTGTATGAGCGACCGGAAGTTTTTGTTGTAACAGTGAACTGACCTGTTGAAAGAACATTGTTGATCTTAGCAGATTTAACGCCTGTTGTGCCGACTACGAAACTATCTGCAGAAGCCGCAACATCAGCATCGGAAGTGTACATAATGCCGACAGCATTGATTGCTGCGGTTGTGCCCTGTGTAACTCTGCAGAATGCCGTGTACTTGTCAGTCTCCTTACTGTTATCCTTAGAAACGATGTAAACAAACGGAGCCTTTTGGGTCAGCTTGTCGGTCAAATACTGCTCTGCATCAATGCCTTTGATTGTGAAGGAATCGATTCCGTCAACATTTGAAGCGGTAAGCTTTGTTTGTGTATCAGCGCTTTCAACTGCATAGTAGCCGTCGTCCTTCTTAACAACAGGAACCAAAGTGTCGCTGCTGTAAGCGTAGAAGCTGAAGCTCTTTGAGTAAGAAAGGATTTGATATTTGTCATCAACCTTATTTGCCCAAGCTGTGAATGTTGAGTCGCTTGAATCTGTGCCTGCGTAGTTTACGGTTTGCAACCTATCATATGCGCTTGTAAATGATGTTGACTGCTTGCCGTTGTAAACATTGTAGGTGTAAACATCGCCGGGCTCATAAACAGATTTTGCAATGAAAACATTTTCGTCATCTGAGCTTTGAGTAACTTTCCAGCCGGTCAAGGTGTAGAAAGCAACTGATGTATTTTTATCGCCGCTGAAATCTGTTGAATAATATGTAGCGGCTTTTGAGCCGGTTTCTGGCTTAACTTCTGTATAAATTACATCGAAGCATCTGTTATAAACATTGTAGAACTTAACAGTGTATGTAGTTGTTGCAGCTGATGTGTCATTAACAAGTTTTACAAAGAACATTACATTGGTGTCTGCGATTCTGTTTACATTTCTTTCGTAAGCAAAATTCTTTTGTGAAGATGTTGCATTTGAAGTGAATGTATTCTTCTCTGAATCGTAGTCGGATGAAGTTCCTGCAAAGTTTGTTGAGCTCCATTGGCCGACTTCCTGATCGGTGATTGAGTCAACAGAGAAATTGAATTCCTCACCGTAATACTTTTCAGATACCTGAGTACTGAAGCCGTCAACAGCATTTCCGTCCTTATCGGCAACAGTCAATGTGCCGGTAAAGCGTTTGATGTATTTGTTGTCATTTGTTGAGGTGTCATTAACCGTAGTGTTGAGTGTCAACAAACCGGATGTTTGCGGGTCTGTTTCGTCAAGAGCGGTTGCGCGGACATTAATACCGTCTGTGCCGCTGTAATTTGAAACAAATGCCTTTGCCTCATCGTCTGACAGTTTAACATAAACTGTGTCATAAGCCGCTTTCATATCCGAAGCGAGTTTTTCTTTACCCTCATCGGTATATTTATCTGTATCAAGCGAGCTTACAACGGTGTATGCATTATCAAATGCGGTATAAGCGTCGTCTGTATCAACCTCTTTAACCGTTGTTGCCTTAAGAGCCGTATCGGAGTCATTAACGGCAATTTGGTCATCGGAGAGATATTTGTTTTTCTCTTCCTCGGTTGCAGATTCGGAGAACGGAAGAGTTGTAAGAGTAAACTCCTCACCCTTAATAGAAATAGTATTTGTTTTGCCGTCCTTATATTTATCCTTGCCTGCGGTTTCGGTAAGAACGGTATTTGAAGAATTAACCTTGTCGTTCAAGTTTTTCCAACTTGAATATGAATAGGACTGAGTAAGATTTCCGCTATCGTCAACAGACGCCTTTGTATCGGACAATTCCGATGTCTTGGTTGATACGGTAGACTTCAAGTCGTCCTGGTCAACCTCCGGCATAGCAAGTTTAAGCTGTGAGCTTATGTCATACAAAGCCTGAAGCATATTCTCAATATCTCTGTACTCTGTACCGCTGAGAGATACATTTCTCCAATAATCGGGAGTGCCGTATGCATCATCGGAAGGATCAAAGCCGTATGCGTCAGCGGCAAGTTTCATAAGTCTTTGATAAGCGTCTTTGTTTGAAGAAGACATTGTATCCAAAGCCGATTTGCCGGTTGCGGAATCTATTTCTTCATAAGCGGCTTTAACTTTGCCGTAGATTGTTTGACCGTTTACATACATCTCTTTAGTATAGAGATTTTCGTAAGCGTCGATAATATTTTGAATAAGCTTAGCCTGAACAGTGTCGGTATTTGTTGTGCCTGTTCCGAAAATGTCGGAATTTGTTTCGTCGGAATAGTAAATAGCTGTTCCGTCGGAATTGTAGGCGGTTGTATATTCCTTAGTATTGCCCTCGCTGTCGGTATATGTTGTGTTGTAAGGATTTTCAACAAACCAAAATGCTTCGGCAACAGCGTCAAGATAAGCTCTGTAAGAAGATACGGAATAAAGGCTTGAAACAATGGAGTCTGTAATGCCGCCGTCTTTTGAGGTCTCTTTTCCTATTTCAATAGACTTGATTTTTCCAACCTTGCTTGAGTCGCAAGTGCCAGCATCAACATCTTCCTGAGTATAATATGTAATGTTGAGCTTTTTGTTGCAATAAGCGTCGGCAAACTGGCGTGTTGCACCCTTATCGCAGGTGTGAACGCCGACATTGTAATAGTTGTATGTCTCTTCACCGATTGTTGCGTCATACGCTTTACCAAGCGTAACAAGATAACGCATAGACCAGTAGTTACCGTTTTCGAGAATGAAGTTTGCATAATTCTCGGCAGAAGAAGTATCGGTGCTCTTATTAACACTGTTTTTACCGGTAAATGTAACGGTTCCTGTAAATTCGCCGGTGCCGGAATAGTTGCCGGAAGCACTTGACGATTCTTTCTCGCCTGCATAAACTTTATTAAAGGCAATACCCATTTTGTTTGAATCGGCAGGGTTGCCGAGTAGATTTGCCTTTGCATTTGAAATTTCAACATCGGTTTTTCCGGATGTTTCAACCTCTGAATCTCTTACAAATACATTTAGAGCACGCTTTGGATTGATTTGCGTAAGTTTAGTACTTGAAGAGTACTGAGCTCCTGCATAGCCTACGAAATCTGAGTTTTTAAATCCCATATTCGCGTATTGCTGTTTATCAAAAACTCCTGTACCTATTGTTGCATCTGAAGGAAGTGTATCCTTATCAAAACTCTTGATTCTGTCGGAAATTTGTGACGAATCGGTAAGAGTTGTTGAAGTAGAAAATGCGACATTCAAGCCCGTATCGTTTCTGAAATAAGATGTAACAAGGTTGTTCTTACCTTTTCTCGACCATTTGAGGTTTGAAGAAAGAAGCTGGAATTGGTAGCCGGTAGGCTTGCCGTTTTCAACAGTGATGAGGTTGCCGTATTGAGAGGAATCGGAATAATCGACATAATAATCCGCATCTACAACGGCAGATGAATTCATATATGACTTTTCGTCTAAATCGTTATTTTCAGACAAGGCGAATGAACCTGATTGAGTGCCAACCTTTTTATCGTAGAAATTAAACTTATCTGCGATGGTAGCCGGCCTTGTATAGTCGGCTGTTGTTGATTCGGTATTGCCGAAAACGCTCAAATATTTAAAGTTGCCGAGACCTGAGCGGTATCTCAATTCGTCGGTCTTATATGTCGGAGTGGTTCCGTCTCCGCCGATACCCGTTTCGGTAGCCGCACCTGTTGTGCTGTCATAACCGTGAGTAAGTTTTGAGTAAATATCTGTGGCAGTACCGACAGAATCTTTAAAGTGGCTGTAGTTTGAAGTATAAAATCTTCTGTCGTCGGTTCCGCTGTAGTAACCGTTACGGGTGCCGACTACTTGGTGAGCCTCCGCAGGGTTTGGCATAACATACGGGAATTCATATTCGCCGTACATTTTACCGTCTGTGTTTTCTTGATAAACACCGGTTTCAGAGTTATAAGTATATTTTGAAGTATAGATAATTGCAAGCTCAACACCTGTTGAAGGATAACCCTCGGTGTCGCCGTCTTTAAATTCATCTATTCCGTCACCGTCATAATGATAGTGGAAATAGTTTGATACATCACCGGTGATGTAATACTTTTTATAAAGTTTTTCTCTCTTAAGAGCCCCTGTAGTAACTTTATTGTAAACATTATCGGTTGATTCGTCATACTTTACGGTTGTGCCGTCGTCATTATCATAATACCATACGCCGGGGGCTGTATCAACAAGGTTGACATCGCTGAATGTGTAGCCCTTTTGAGCAATTTTTTCTGACGAAATCGGATAAATTGCAACCGGGTTATCGGTATCGATATAATAAGGATATGTGGACTTAACAAATGTAACCTTTTCGCCGGTTGCACCGTCCTCACCGTAGTTGACATTGTCGGAAATTTCATTGCCGTACATTGTATAATCCGAATCTTTTTTATGAGTATAAGCAACGCCGTCCATTTGGATATTGTCGCCGTCGGACTCCAACTCGCCTGTCGGATCGTAATTGGTTGCATCGGCATACTTAGGAGTTGCCGATTTAAGATTTTTTATCAAAGTGTCAATGTCTGCTGCGGCTTTTTTAACAGCCGATGCAACATCGCTGTTATAATCATACTTACTGCCTTGGCACGGATTAAATGATGTTGCGGCGTCAAGAGCAGTGAAAACAGTTCTCAATCCGCCCCATTTGTAATCGGACACGGTGTAAGAAGTAAGATTGCTTTGACAAGCTGAAAGTGCATCGGTAAGAGCCTTGTAGTTTAAAACATAATATTTAAGCTCACCGAATTTTGCTGTTGTTGATGTGGAAAGGGTTGAATCGTAATTGACGCCTGTAAATGTGACATCATCGGTAATTTGAGTATAATATGTTGAATCGTCCGAAGCAAATGTCGGGTTGATTACAAGGTGACCTGAAAGTTTATACCAATAAGTATTTCCGTTACCACTTTTTTGGACTGTATTGTTAGTTGTAGTATACGATGACAAATAACTTACAGTAGAGTCAGATGAATTTTGAGACCAGCAGAAATCATAATTAGTAGTATTATTTCTTGAATTCCAATCAGCATCAGGATAAATAACTGAGCTCGTGCTGTAAAATGTTTTAAGAGCGCGCTTTTTACCATCTTTTGTGCTCTGATAAACAGGCATTGCGCCGAAATAGATTTTTGACGAACCGTCATAAATAGCAACAACGCTTGAAGGAACGGCAATTGCAACATTAAGGTAATTATTTGCAGTTCCGCCGTAAGTTGTTTCCGCATTGACAGAAGCATCGGCAACGAAAGCGAGAGACTTGAAGTGATTGTTATAAATCTCTTTCTTCTTTGCATCGTCTACTCCGTCAAAACTTTCCCCTGAAAAAGCCTTGGTCGGAGTGTATGTGTTGGAATTTGCCACAAATTCTTTCATATTATCTGTGGTTTTGGTAAGATTATTTGTTACGGACTCTACGCCCTTAATAACATCGGCGTCTGTAGTTGTTAAATCAAACACCTTTGAGTTGAAGAGTTTGAACGCAGTTTCATACGCAATATACGCATCAAGAAGATTGGTATAAAGTTTATGATCGTTCATTTTGTTTTCGTATGCAAGCATAGCAGCGTCAAGATCCTTAACACACTGAGCAACTTCAGAATCGGAAACATTCTTTGAGCCTTCAGTGTCGTTCTTGACAACATCTTTACCTGCGGCAGAAACCGGAGCGTATTTTTCATCGTCGGCAAATGCAGTTACAGCAAATGTGGGAAGCATTGTAACTATCATTAATACCGCAAGAATCGCAGACAGTATCCGCTTTGACATTTTCATATCTATTCCTCCTAACTTATGGGGCACACACAATATATGCGCCGTTTAAAAACCTTATATAACGACCGCCCACTATATTTGGACATAGTTATAGCAAGGTATTATTTGGTTTAAGTATATAGCATCTTAAACAGTTTGTCAACACTAAATTTACAATTTATTCATTATCTTTTTGATTAAAAACAAAGAAGTGACAATTTGCGTTTGTCAGTAATAAAT
>CAVGLE010000031.1:2576-18445 GCA_963630035.1 Mediterraneibacter torques | reverse complement strand
ACCTCATACAATTGTATTTTATAACATTTGCTTAGTTTATACAAGATTAAAAATCTCCAAAAACAAAATATTGACAAAATTTATCTATATAATTATAAATTTTTGTTAATTTTACTTGACGGAACACTCAAATATAATTATTATATAAACATCTTAAATTCGGTACGCATAAATATAACATCGTTTTTGCATAAATATTACAAAACGGTGCTCATGAACGGCGGTGATAGTACGGCAATAGCAACGTTTAAGCGATATGAGAAAAAATATCTTATATCCAAGGAAAAACTTGATAAAATTTTGCCCGTGTTGCTTGAATATATGGAGCTTGACCCATTTTGCCTAAACGGCAACGAATACAGAATTTACAGCATATATTACGACACGGTTAATCACGACATAATTCGCGAAAATTCTGCCGGCAAGCCCTATAAAGAAAAAATGAGGGTTCGCTCTTATTACGATAAAAAAGATCCCGATGACACTGTTTTTATGGAAATAAAAAAGAAAAGCAACGGCGTCGGCAACAAACGGCGAATTAAAATAAAAATTAAGGAGATTGAACCTTTTGTAAACGACGGAATTTTACCCGACACGGGCGACGATTATCTGTCAGGCCAAGTTGCAAAAGAGTTGCAATATTTTCTTAAAATGAACAAGGTCGCCCCGGCGCTCTATGTTCAGTATGACCGACTTGCTCTTTTCGGCAAGGAGGATAAAAATTTCCGTATGACATTTGACAGAAATATTCATATTCGCAGAAGCAATTTTGTTTTTGGCGAAAGCGACGGTGATCGGTTCCTTTTGCCGGATGATACATACATTATGGAAATTAAAATTCTCGGGGCAATGCCGATGTGGCTTGCAAGGTTGCTGTCCGAGAATGAACTTTACAGTCGCGGCTTTTCAAAGTACGGCGTTAAGTACAAAGAAGACGCCCGACATCATGACCTTGATTATTTTCTTACCGACGGTGACGGAAACGAGGTCGATTTTGATTATTTTAAGGATTGACAAAACGGAGGATTATTTTAATGGAAGATTTTTTATACAGCCTTACAAGCGGTGAATGGGCAGGCCAGCTCAATGCAAAAAGCGTGCTTGAAGCAGTGCTTACCGCTGCGGCAATCGGCTTGATTATCAGCCTTGTTTATTTGTTTACACATAAAAAGGAGGGCTATTCACAGGCATTTTGTGTTTCGCTTATACTTCTTGCACCTATTGTTGCAATGGTTATTCTTGTTATCGGCAACAATGTTGCCACGGCGTTCTCGCTTGCCGGTGCATTTGCACTTGTCCGTTTCAGAAGTGCCCCCGGCGACCCGAAAGACATAGCTTTTGTGTTTATGTCGGTTACAATGGGTCTTACCTGCGGCCTCGGCTACTGGATTTGGGCTTTCCTTGCAGTTGCCGTTTTGTGCTTAATTATTTTGATTTTGCATTTCACAAACTATGCAGGCAAAAAATCAGAAAATTACGAACTCAGAATCACCGTTCCCGAAACACTAAATTATGTCGGTGCTTTTGACGATGTTCTCGGCAAATACTGCACATCGTTTAAAATGACAAAGGTTAAAAGCGTTGATTTCGGCGCATTGTTTGAGCTTTCGTTCAGCGTAGAGCTTAAAGACAAAAACTCAATAAGAGAATTTCTTGACGATTTGAGAGCACTAAACGGCAATCTTAAGCTTATGCTTTCGGTTGAGCAGTCGGCAAAGAGCTTTCATTTTCAATAAAAAGCAATAATCGAGGGGGAGAGGAATGCTGTGTTCAGGCATTCCTTTTCGTGCTTTATTCGGGAATACTTATTTCCGCTATTTTTGACAAATTCACAAAGCAGGTGATGCAAATATGACAAAAAATATAAAAAAAATAATTTGCCTCGGCATTTCGGCGACGGTTGTTGCAACCGCTTTTGCGGGTTGCAGTGCGGCTAAAACCTCCGGTAAGGAGGAACATACTGTCGCCGTGACGGAAATTGTTACAAATTCCGAGGGCGAGGCGGTAACCGACGAAAGCGGCGAGGTCGTTACGGAGGTTGTTACCGACAAGAACGGTTTGCCTGTTACAAAGGTTGTAAAGGGCGACACATCGTCGTCAACTTCTGCAAATTCATCGACAGCCGCTAAATCAAACAGTACGACAAAGGCGGGTTCGTCGCCTACGACAAAAGCAGGCGCAACAAATACAACTGTCAAGGGTAAAAGTTCAACGACAACTGCTGCACAAAGCAAAAATGCTACGGTTAAAATCGTTCTTGAGGAAAACAGGCGTGCGTCCTGCTCGTCAAATGATGTTAAAATAGAAAGCGGCGTTGTTACCATCACAAAGGGCGGCGATTACAGAATATCAAGTTCAACAAATACATGGCACGGTCAAATCATATTAAGACTTAAGGAAACCGAAAGCGCCGATGTCGCCTTTGAAAATGTTACGATTTCAAACGATTCAAAAAATATTCTTCAAATCATAAATACAAGCAACACTTCGGACAGATCGTTTATCGAGGCAGAGGCAGAGCCCGATACAAAAGAGGATAATAAAATTGAAGAAATTGCCGATTACGACAATGCTCCCAAGGTTTCAATTTCATTCCCGCAGGGAACATCAAGCTCGTTTACGACATCGGCAAACAGCGTCACCGGTATTATCTATAACGAATCAAAGCTTACAATCAAGGGCAGAGGCTCGGTCAGCATTTCGGCAACGAAAAATGCCAACAACTGCATTTGCTCAACAAAGAATCTTACAATTAAAAATGTAAGCATCAATCTCACAACAGCCGCTTACGACAGTACAAGCAGTCTTGCAAAAACAAGCGGCTCGGCAAAAGGTATTTTCTCTTACGGCAAAGTTAATCTTGAAAGCGGCAAACTTACAATCCGCTCAAACGGCGACGGTATTCGTTGCGACTCGTTTAACGCAACCGGCGGAATACTCGATTTAAAATCTTCCGCTTGCGACGGTATCGATGCCGATGACCAGATTATAATTTCCGACGGCGACATTAAATCGGTCGCATTGAAAAAATATTCGTTTAAGGTTCGCCGTGTAAACAATACGGCAGAGAAAAACGGCAACAAAACAGTCCGCTCCGGCAAAAACGATTGCTTCAGAATAGACGGCGGCACGGTTTGGGGCGAAAGCAAAAAAATAACATATCTAAACCCACAGTTTCAGTCCGATTCTACAGGCTCAAAGCAAGCGAGCATCGTCGCCAAGATGATTAAGAAAAATTCGACGGCGGACAGCAAAGAGGCTAATCAAATCAGCATCGACGGAGTAAATAAAACATCAACCAACAAGTGCACAAAATTTCTTTATTCGTCATCAAAGATTAATGACGGAAGTAAATATACGGCTCAGGCAGGAGACAATAAAGGTGTTGTTGTTTGGCAGTCAACGGCAGGTATTGCCCAGGTAAGAGCAAGCGGCACGAAGTAATCCGTTTAAGAGGTAAGAATATGAAAAAAACTAAAATGAAAAAAATCACATCGGTTATAGTTTCATTGGCGCTTATAATTTCGTCAGTGTTCATCTCGCCGATTATCGCAGGCGCTGTTTCAACTCCGCCGCAACTTGAATCAACCGCTGTTCAATTTTGGGCAGACCCTGAGAATACTCTCACTCAAAACGACATTAACTCATTCAACAGCGGCACAAAAACAACCATGGTCGGTGCCGTAGGTGTTTATGCACGCAGTACATCGTCGACAAATTATTATTTGTTCCTTCCTTCATCTGCGGATTGTAACAATCTCAAAGTTTGGTTTAACGCATCGACTGCGTCTGTTGATTCAACCGAAATTAAAAGCGGCGAGCCGACAAACGCTTTTGCCGATATTGCAGCAGGCGGAGTGTCAAAAACATATACGCTTGATCTTGACGGCGCAAAATATACTCTTACCGCTATGAAGAGCGGCGACATAGGAACTGTTTATGTTGACACAACATCAGGCTCAATCTCAAGCGTTTATAATTCCGATGAGCATACCTCGTCCGAGGCGGGTACAATTATGGTTATTGACGCAGACGGCAAAGTTAATTACGACGGCGCGCTCGATAAGATTCAAGGTCGCGGCAACGGCACATGGGATGCTACAAATAAAAGACCGTTCAATATCAAACTCGGCGTTTCAACATCGCTCCTCGGTATGAGTAAGGCTAAAAAATGGTGTCTTCTTGCAAACGAGGTTGATGAAACACTTATTAAGGACCAACTCACCTATGATTTTGCCGACTATATCGGCATTAAGTATCAGCCGCACTGCAAGCCGGTTGATTTGTATGTCAATCAGCAATATCTCGGCTCATATCAGCTTTCCGAAAAGGTTGAGATTAAATCAAACAGGCTCAATATTTCCGACGCATATGAAAATCTTGAAATCGCAAACGGCACAACCGACGCAACAACGGGCGTAACAACTCCTGCCGATTTGTCGGGCACAACCGTTAAAACAGTAAACTCAAGCGGTCAGCAGGTTTCGGTAGGCTCGGGCAGCACACTTTTCGGCAATACAAACTCACATACGGTCGGCGTAAGAAGATATTCGGATTCACTTTCATCTCCTGCCGATATTACCGGCGGATATTTGTACGAGCTTGAAATTTCACAGCGTTGGATAGAGGAAAACGCAGGCTTTTGCGCATATAACCGTCAGGGCTGGGTAATCAAAAGCTGCGACTATGCAACACCGAGCATGGTTAATTACAGCTATGATTTGCTCTATGCGTTAGGCTCGGCTGTTTACAACGGCGGCGTTGTTCCGAATAAATCAACAACAACGACTTGTTCGTCTCAAAGTGTTACAATGCGCACAACGACAAACCCCGCTCCAGCAACGGAATATCAAAATAAAAAGTGGAGCGATATTCTTGATGCCGATTCTGCCGTGAAGTATTATTGGACTCAGGAATATTTCAAAAATATGGACTCTGCTACATCTTCAACATATTTCTATAAGGACAACGACAGCAAGGATTCAAAACTTTATGCCGGACCTATGTGGGATATGGACAACTCAATTATGTATAATAAAGAGGAGTCAAGATGGGGCTGTGATTTGTCATCGGCCGAGGGTTGGTACACAAAAAATGCCCGTATCTACCGTTTCAGATCAAGCGACTCATCAACATCATATTCAAAAGACAGTGAAGCTCCGCTCAATTTCTATGCAGCACTTGCAACAAACTGCAGCGACTTCTGGGCAATGGCAGAAACTTATTGGTATTCGACAATAGAACCGGCAACACAAATTTTGCTCGGCAACGCAACCGACCCAAAGGGCGTTTTGCATTCGACTGAATATTATGTAAAAACGGTTGAAAAATCAAACGCTATGGACAATTTGAGATTGAATCTCAATGATGACCAGGCATACGACAGCGGTGCTGTTATCAGCGACATAAACAATTGGTTTACAAGTCGCAACAATTGGATTGACAGCCAAATCACAAAGACAGACATTGCAAATGCTACGGTTACAATTAACAGTGTCGGCAAATGCACCGGCTCACCTATTGTCCCCGATTACACCGTTACATACAACGGCAACACTCTTATCGAGGGTGCAGATTATACGGCAGAATATTCAAACAATGTTCAGGCATCCGCAACCGCAAAAATCACATTGACAGGTAAAGGTAAATATACGGGCACAAAGACCGTTACATTTACAATTAATTCAAGCACACTTGTAGGCGGCAGTGCTTCAATCCCCGAAACAGCATATGCAGGCGATACATTGAGCGTTGATGTTAAAAATGCCGACGGAATTGCAATCAACGATTTTGTTACATATCAGTGGCAGGCAAACGGCACAAATATCAGCGGCGCAACATCTAAAGAATATACCGTAACCGAAAATGACAAGGGCAAGACAATCACTGTCAAGGTCGGCGGCGACGGCTCAAATGTTTCCTCAATCGCAATCACATCAAACAGCTGTGCCGTTTCCGAAAATGACAAGCAGCTCAGTTATACAAAAACTCTTGCATCGTGGAATTATGACTATACAACCGATTCGGCGGCACTTACATCGTCCGACGGCTCGGGCAGTTCGTATTACTACTTTGCAACAAGCGGAGAAAATGCTTCGACAGCAAAACTCACCGCATCGGTAAACTCGACCTCATCATCACCGATTTCATGGTCGGGCACTTCGGATTTGTATGACAATCCGTCAACAAGCGCAGGCACGGATCAAACGCCTGTGATCGCTACGAGTAAATCGGACGGTATTGCATGGGGCGAATATCCTTATTTCAACACCGTTGTTTCTACCGTCGGATATGAAAATATTCATTTCAGCGCAAGACTCGGCGGCACAAAGAAAGGCCCGAGAGATTGGAAACTTCAGTATTCAATCGACGGTGTAAATTATATTGATGTTGAAAATGCATCATATTCAATCACCAAAAACAAAACAATGGAACTTGCGTTTGACGATATTGCTCTGCCTGCAGAGTGCAATAACAAATCCGCCGTATATATTCGTATGGTTGTTTCAAGCAATGTTGCAATAAACGGCACAAACACCATCGTCGGTCAAACAAGCGGCGACGCGTCAGTAAACAATATTGCGATTACCGGCGCATCAACATCGGGCGTCACGGCTCTCACCGCTCCCGAGATTTCAACTTCGTCAACAAACGGCGATTCCTCCGTTTTGTTTGATACCGATACGGTAACCGTTTCCGATACCAACGGCGGCGCCGATGTTTATTTTTCAATCAACGGCGGCGAGGATAAGTTATACAGCACTTCGTTTAACCCGTTTGACTCCGCAAGCGCAAAAATCGGCGACAAAGCAACAATCACCGCATATGCGAAATTTGAGGATATTAAGTCGGATACAGTTACATACACCGCAACATTCGGCGGTGTGAATATTATCAATTTTGATTATTCCGATTATTCTCAAAATGTTTCAAACGGCGCAGTATTTTCGACAGGCGGCGTGTATGGCGAAAGCGGCAAAATGACCGCTTATACAGACGGCAAATCACAGTTTGTTCCGCTTTGGAAAGCCGCAAACAACGCTTATTGCGTAGCACCTGATGACGGCGCGCTTTGGTTGTCCGAGTCGGGCTTCACATTTGAAATTTCGACAGCAGGCTACACAGGCACGGCATTTACATGTAAGGCTTACACAACCGCATCGGGTCCGAAATCCGTTTCGCTCCAATACAGCCTTGACGGAAAAACTTGGACAGATGTTAAAAAGAATATCGCACTTCCGTCAAACGGCGCACTCGAGCAATTTATGCTCACCGAGTTGCTTCCGTCGGAATGCGACAACAAGGCAAAGGTTTATGTTCGCCTTGCCACAACGGAAAATTTGACTTCGTCGGGCTCAACACTTCACAATAACGCATCAAAGGGCAATTTGTATGTCAACTCAGTTTATGTAAGCGGTGAGGACAACGGTGATTACAAAATGCCTTATACCGAAAAAACTTCCGATTATTTCGGCTCGGGCGCAATCAAATATATAAGCCCCGATAACAAAACGATGCACTATATCGTAACCGATTCATCGTCAAATGTTTTGCTTTCGGGTGAATATCCGAGCGCAACGGGAATTGTTATCGCAAATGCCGCAAAATTCAGTCCAAACTCCAAAAACGAGTACAAAGTGACCGTCTGGGAGGGCGATGATGACGATAAATCACAGGTAAATACAAGAAATTTCTATTATAAGGGTGACACGGTAACAAAATTCAGTTATAATGATTCTAAGAGATTGTTATCAAGCTATATCAGTGCCGATGAAAAATCCGCAACAAACACATCGGGTGCAAATGCAGGCACAATTGCAATGTATCCCGATTCGTCAACACCTGCAACGCTTTCATACACAAACACATACGGCGTTAAGGTTTCGGCATCCGCAACATCGCCGTTTGCCGCAACAAAGTCGCTTGACAATCCGTCGGGCAACGGCTATTGGCTCATCAAAACAAGCACCGAAGGATTTACGGATTTGACTCTCACACTCGAGCAACTTTCGTCTAACAAGGGTCCGCGCGATTGGGGTCTTGCATATTCTACCGACGGCGAAACATACACATATGTTGCATCGTCAAATGTTCGCGCTATCAGCAACGATTCCGCAACATCAACCGTTGAAACATACAACAACTTTGCGCTTCCGTCTGCTTGTGATGACCAAAGCGAGCTTTATCTCAAAATATTTATCAACGGCGGCGAGGCCATCAGCGGTGAAGAGCTTGAACTTTACACCTCGGGCAACACCGGTATGAACGGCGTTGAGATCTGCGGTATTGCAAAAGCAAAAACAGTTCAGGTTGCTGTAACAACAGTCGGAATTACCGATAAAAAGAGCACGGCAAGCGACCTTACTGTTGACTCAACAATCACTGTTGACGGCGTTGAATACAAAACAACCGACGGCGTTGCAACAATCCCGATGACGGCAGGCGAAACATATAATGTGACCGCAAGCGCAAACGGCACATTTGCACGCACGGTTTCGGTTAAGGCTGCTGAGGGCACGGCGGTAACAATCCCGATAGTATGCGTTGACTTAAACGGCGACGGTATTGTAAACGGCAAGGATTTTGCGCGCGCATTGCGCATTTCCGACACGGAGCGTTCAAATGTTTATCAGGATATGCTCTATAATCTCCTCAACATTAAGGAGTCAACCTTTACCTATGCCGATTAATATTAATTGAGAGGGTGTGCTGATTTTGAATATGAGAAAAAGGCTTTTATCATTGCTTACGGCGATTATTGTGGCGCTTGCTTTTGTCGGTTGCTGTTTTACATCGTCTGCAAAAACATTTCAAAATATAAAGCTTGATGTCATTTATACCGATTCTTTCAGCGGCGAGGGTGATATGATTTGGTATACCTATACCCCAGAAGATTCCGGCACATATTCATTTATCAGCTACACTGTGGCAAAAACGATTGCTTATTTATACACACGGTCGGTTGATGAAAACGGTATAATGTCTTATCATGGCCTTGCGTATGCCCCGGCAAGCGATCCGAATTATCTTGAATCGGGCGTCAGAACATTTGTCGATCCGCTTTCGGGTGTAACATATACACATTCGGCAACCTCATTCCGCCTTACATATCACCTTGAAAAGGGCACCAAATATTATTTTGCGGCAGGTCGGCAAAATCAAAACGACAATAAGGGCGAAATCAGTATTCGCCTTAAGTGCGACGAGTACGACAACACTGTTTTGCAAAGCGTAGATGTTACAAGTTCGTCAACGCTTACTTGGTATACAGACGGCGAGTGGCGCACCGATTCGTCGGGCGAAAGTTACTATTGGTACGACCCGAGCAAAATTATTCAAAATATGACCGTCACCGTCACATACAAAGACGGATCAACTTCATCAGTTTCGAGCGGAACAAATGTTATCGACGGTTATGCAATAAGTTATAATTATGACCAATCAAAAACTCATTGGTATTATGAAGGCTCGGACAAATATACCGAAAATATAATGACAATCACTGTCGGTACCGTCAGCTGCCAATACAATGTTGTTATTAAGCAAGGTGCACTTTACAGTGTTAAAGGTGTTATTGTTGATTATGTGACGGGCGACGCGATTAAGGGCGCAACAATCAACATTGCCGGCAAAACCGTTGCCACTACGGATTCAAAAGGGATCTTCAATTTCGGTTATTCACCGGGTGTTTATGAAGTCACGGTTAAAGCACCTTACGGTATTGACAGAAAAGCAACTCTCAGCATCAGTGCACAGGATGTTACAAAAAACGACTACACATCAACACCGATTTCGATTATTGTCGGTGATTATGTTAAGGACGGTATAATAAACGGCAAGGATTATGCCTATGCTCTACACAATTCAAGCGGCGATACAACGCCTGATGAGATAACGGCAAAGTTTAAAAAACAGCTCAATTTCACCGATAAGGTTTATGACACGCTTCAATTAAAATAGTATATAAAGTATATAAAATAAAGGCGTTGAAAGTACATTTTGTGCTTTCAACGCCTTTTTCTCATATGTTAAGCAAAAACAGCGGCATTACTGATTTACCGATAATGCCGCTTATTTTATACATATTTTAAAACATCTATAATGTCGGTTATCACCGGCACATCGTCGCGCAGGTCTTTGTCCTTAAACCAGCCGTAATTCATTCTTATTGCTTTCATTCCGGCATCAAGTGCGCCCTTAATGTCGTTTATCGGGTGGTCGCCCACATAAACACATTCCTCGGGCTTCAAATTCAGCCTTTTCGCAACGATTTTGAAAAGCTCCGGGTCGGGCTTGTGAACGCCGACATCTCCGCTGACCGTCACAATGTCGCAATACGGGCGCAGTCCGCTTTCGTCCATTTTGTGATTTTGCAAATATGACGGACCGTTTGTGATTACTCCCACAATGTATCCGCGTTTTTTAAGCTCCTTTAAAAGCTCGACGGAGTGGGGGAATATCACATTGTGGTCGCCGAATGTTCTGTCATAATGCTCGGCAAGCTCCTCGGCAGGCGGTGCGTCATTCCAATCCCAAAGGCGGCACAATTCTTTGCACCATTCAACACGGTTGACATATCCGCCCTTGCCTGTTATGCGCATATCCTCCTTGCGCTTTTCTTTTTCTTCTTTTGAAATGCCGGGACAGTAGGTGTCTAAAAAGGTGTCCATATACTTTTCAAACGCCGCTGTTCTGTCCTGCAATGTTTCGTCAAAATCAAATAATACTGCTTTTGTCATCTGTCAATTGCTTTCTGAGTTCCTCTGCGGAGGAAAACGCTCGTTCCTCTCTGATATATCTTATTAGCTCAATCCTCACGGTTTTGCCGTAAAAGTCGCCGTTATAGTCAAAAATATGTGTTTCGCAAAGCGGTTTGTCAACGCGCCATGTCGGGCGTATTCCGATATTGGTAAAAGATTTCAGCGCCCTGCCGTCAACAATCGTTCTGCTTTCATAAACACCGAATTTCGGCGTTACAAGTCCGTTGGGCAAATGCTGGTTGAGTGTCGGAAATCCAATCGTTCTGCCGCGCTTGTCGCCGCCGATAACCTCGTTTTCAAATGTGAAATTGTAGCCGAGCATATCGTTTGCCTGCTCAATTTCGCCTGCGAGTATTGCGGAGCGGATTCTTGTTGAGCTGATCGGCTTGCCGTCATAGTCAAGGTGCTCGAGAATACGCACCCAAATGTCCTTTTCCTCAAGGTGACGCCTCAAATCCATTGCAGACCACATTGCGTTTTTGCCGAAACGGAAATTAAAGCCGCAAAGAATAATCCCCGCATGCAGTCTGCCGATTAAAATACCGTCGATAAATTCCGTTGCCGACATATGTTTAATTTCGTTAAAATCCGCAAATATTGCGTTTGGATATTTTTCTTTAAAAATGCTTTTTTGCAAAAGCGAAAATCTGTTGTTTACACAATAAATCACGGCATTTTCGCCGCCTGTTACAACAGTTTGGTGCGCTCTGTGCATTCCGTCAAAATCGCCGAGCGCAACCGATATTCGTTTTTTGTTTTCTTTTTCTTCCATCTTGCTCATTGTCGGTTCAAAAGCCGCGCAACTGATATTTCATCCCCGTTGCGTTGCCCCAAACCCAAAAATATTTTATCCGGTGAATATACAGTGCAAAGCTCGCCGCTTTTCGGCGGATTTTTTATTCTCGCAATATCAAGCGCGCCGCCGTTTGCAAACCGTTTTGCCTGCGCCGCCGTTACAAATATTGCGTGATAGTTGTGATACAGCCTTTCAATGTCAACAAGCACGCTGTCAAATCCCGTGCCGCTGTCCTTCATCTTTTGCAGTCTGTCAATTGTTATGCAGTCGTCAAGCGTAAAGCCCATTGCTTTTGTTCTGCAAAGCGCCGTCATCGTTGCGCCGCAACCGAGAGTTTTGCCTATATCGTCAATCAAACTGCGTATATATGTGCCTTTTGAGCACAGCACATCAACAGTATATTCGTTTGTGCTTTCGTTATAATTCGAAAGTGTCAATTCCTTAATTTCAACCTTGCACGGTTCTCGCTCGATTTCGACACCCTGTCGAGCCAAATCATAGAGTCGCACGCCGTCGACAGATTTTGCGCTGAACATCGGCGGCGTCTGCATTATTTCGCCGACAAATGTATCCATCGCTTTTTTAACATCTTCAACGCTTGCGTTTACTTCGCTCTGCGATTCAATTTCGCCTGTTATGTCAAGGGTGTTTGTGGTTATTCCGAGTTTAAAAGTCGCGCGGTAGCCCTTGTCGCTGTCGGGCAAAAAGTTTAAAAATTTAGTCGCACCGCCGATTGTAATCGGCAAAACTCCCGTAGCCATAGGGTCAAGCGTGCCTGTGTGACCGACTTTCTTTTCTCTCGTAATACCGCGTATTTTGGCAACAACGCCGAAAGATGTAATATCCTTCGGCTTGTTAATACAGATTATACCTGTCATTATTTAAGTAATTCCTTGCTTTTTTCTATGAGCATTTGTTTTGCTTCTTCAACACCGCAGTCAAATCTGCAAGCCGCCGCCTGCTTGTGACCGCCGCCGCCGAATGCCTTTGCAAGCACCGATGCGTCAACGCTTTCATATGTGCGAATTGAGCATTTGCAGGTTTTGTCTGCCTTTTCGCGAATTGTCAAGCCGATTTCAACGCCTTCGATTTGGCGGGTGAGGGGAGCGATTCCCTCCGACTCAAATTCGCCCGATCCTGTTCTTTCGTACATATCCTGTGTAACGGTGATAACGCAGATTTTTTCGTTTTCAAAAAATTGCATACCCTCGATGCAAAGACGCTCAAGAGATGCATATGTTTTTGTTTTTGTCTCAAACATAAGGCGGTTGATTGCGCCGTTGTTTGCACCGTAATCAATCAGTTCTGCCGCCGCACGGAATGTGTTTGATGTTGTGCTTGAATATCTGAAACAGCCCGTGTCCGTTGTGATTCCCGTGAAAAGGCAGTCGGCAATGCCCTTGTCGATTTCGACATTCATTGCCTTTATAACCTTTAAAATCACCTCGCATGCCGCTGCGGCATCTGCGTTGAGTAAAAGATATTCGGAATATTCGTCATTCGTGCCGTGATGGTCGATGCAAAGATTGATTTTCCCGCCGTATTGCTCTTTTAAATCTCCCAAAAGATTTTCTGTTGCAACATCAACCGCTACAATATACTCTTCTTTAAAATCAGGCATTTCAAAGTCTGAATAAAGATAGTCGTATTTTTTTTGAATTTTGTCTGCGCAAATCACCCTTGCTCTTTTGCCGCACTTCAAAAGCGCGCGGCAAAGAGCAAAACCGCATCCCAAAGTATCGCCGTCAGGGTGGGCGTGGGTAAGAATAAGAATGTTATCCTGTTCTTTCAAGATTTGAGCGCATTTTTCAACATTAATCTTCATTCTCAATTTCCTTCAGTTTATCAAAAAGCTCAAAGCCCTTTTCAATCGAATCGTCTGCAACGAATGTCAGCTCCGGCACCTTGCGAATGTGAAGCTCGCTGCCGAGGCGTTTCCTTATAAAGCCGCTTGCCGCTTTTAAACCTTTAACGGATTCTTTGGCAACATCAATGCCCTCAATTGCGCTGACATAAACCTTTGCATAACTTAAATCGTTGCTGACATCAACTTTGACAATGCTGAGCATACCGCTCACGCGAGGATCCTTAACCTCGCGCAGTATAGCGATAAGCTCTCTTTTTATATCTTCTGTTATTCTGTCTATTCTGTATCCTGCCATAATTCATACAGCCTTTCCGAATACAAATTAATCTCTGTATTCCTCAACAATATATGCCTCAAGAATATCGCCTTGTTTAATATCGTCAAAATCCTTGAGAGTGATACCGCACTCATAGCCGGACGAAACTTCTTTAACCTCGTCTTTAAACCTCTTAAGGTTGGCAAGCTCTGTATCTGCAATTTGCTTGCCGTTGCGAACAACTCTTACCTTGCCGTCACGGCGGATTGTGCCCGATGTAACGAGTGAACCGGCAACAGTACCTGCCGAAGAGATTTTAAATACTTCGCGAACCTCAACGGTGCCGGTGTCAACATCACGGTATTTCGGTGCTCTCATCCCGCGCATTGCGTTTTCAATATCCTCGATAGCATCATAAATAATGTCGTATGTCTTGATTTCAACTCCGTCACGCTCTGCACTGTCTTTTGCGACAGGGTCAACATCAACTGCAAAGCCTACAATGATTGCGTTTGATGCCGTTGCAAGCATAACATCGCTTTCGCTTACGGTGCCTACTGCGCCGTGAATAATTTTAACTCTTACTTCATCGTTTTCAATTTTGAGGAGCGACTGCTTAACAGCCTCAACGCTGCCCTGAACATCAGCCTTAACGATAATGTTAAGTTCTTTCATCTCGCCGTCCTGAAGAGTATCAAACAATGTGTCGAGAGTTACCTTCTGGAATGCCTTGAATTCCTCTTCCTTAGCCTCTTCCTTACGCTGTTCAACAAGCTTGCGCGCAAGTTTTTCGTCAGATACTGCGTTGAAAAGGTCGCCGCTCATAGGAGCCTGGTCGAGTCCCATAATTTCAACCGGTACGGAGGGACTTGCCTCGTTGAGCTTTTTGCCTCTGTAATCAGTCATTGCTCTTACCTTACCTACTGCAGTGCCGGCAACGATAATATCGCCCGATTTGAGCGTGCCGTTTTGAACAAGCAGTGTTGCGATTGGGCCTCTGCCCTTGTCGAGCTTAGCTTCTATTACAACGCCCTTTGCGCTTCTGTCGGGGTTAGCTTTAAGCTCAAGCATTTCCGCAACAAGGTTGATTGTTTCAAGAAGTTTATCAATGCCCATTTTTGTCTTTGCCGAAACGGGAACACAGATAACATCGCCGCCCCATTCTTCGGGAACAAGCTCGTGCTCTGTGAGTTGTTGCATAACTCTGTCGGGATTTGCGCCCTCTTTATCCATTTTGTTGATAGCAACTATGATTTCAACGCCGGCAGCCTTTGCGTGGTTGATAGCCTCGATTGTCTGCGGCATAATACCGTCGTCTGCGGCTACAACAAGCACTGCAATATCCGTTGCCATCGCACCTCTTGCACGCATTGCGGTAAATGCGGCGTGACCCGGTGTGTCAAGGAATGTGATTGTTTGCTTGTCGGGTGTAACAACCTGATATGCGCCGATAGCCTGCGTGATACCGCCTGCCTCGGTGGAGGTTACATCGGTGTTTCTGATTGCGTCAAGGATAGATGTCTTACCGTGGTCAACATGACCCATTACACAAACAACGGGCGGGCGCGAAATTGCGTTCTCGTCGTTTTCGTTGTCTTCTTCGATGATTTGCTCCTCGATTGTGACAACAACCTCTTTTTCAACCTTTGCGCCAAGCTCTGTTGCAACAATTTCGGCTGTATCGTAGTCGATAACCTCGTTGACATTAACCATCATACCGAGTTTCATCAATGCTTTGATAACCTCGGTTGCCGTCATACGAAGGCGTGATGCAAGTTCGCCGACCGTAATTTCCTCGGGCACCGTGATTTTGATTTGTTGCTTCTTTCTCTGCTCCGCAATACGGGCAAGACGCTGTGCCTCTGTTTCCTTTTTGGAGCGAGCGCGCATACCCTGCGGCCTTTTCTTTCTGTATTGTTTCGATTTTTGATTAAGCTTTTGCTTTTTCTGATAATCGTTCATATTGCTTGCAGGAGCAATATCTTCATATTTTTGGTTATATTTTTCAAGGTCAACATTGTTTACCCTTGTGTCAATATGGCGTGCTTCGCCCTTTGTTCTTGCTTGCGGAGTTTGCTCTGCCTTTTTCTTTGCCTTTTCCTCGGCTCTCTTTGCGGCTTGCTCAGCCATTTGAAGAATAGCGGCTTGGCTTTGGCGTTTTTTATCCTTTTCGCTGTTCTTTGCCGGCTT
>CAVGLE010000031.1:0-2566 GCA_963630035.1 Mediterraneibacter torques | reverse complement strand
GAATTTGGTGTCATCAGAATGTGTTGGATCTTATTTTTTTTGCTTTCCTTTTTCGCGTCTTGCTTTTTTGATGCGAAATATGAATCAAAATTCTTTACACTGTTTTCCTGTGTTATTTTATCAAAAACAACATTCAGTTCGTTTTCTGTAAGGACGGTGCCTGCTTTTTTTGCCGGTCCGTCACAGTATGCGGAAAGTAATTCAATAATATCTTTGTTCTGTTTTCCAAGATCTTTAGCGACATCGGAAACCTTAACCTTTATTATCATACACTATTTCCTCCTGTTTTGTATTACTCATTGTTTGCAATGAGTTGTGTTATTCTGTTTGAAAAATCAGCGTCGTCAACCGTGATAACGCCTGCCTTGTAACCGAGAGCGGCGTGAAGCTCGTTTATCGTTTCTTCAACATTGCAACAAATTATGCTTTTGTTGTATCTTTCTGTTTGGTAGTTAAACTCGTTAATCAAACGGGGCGAAACATCGCTTGCGAAAATTAAAAGCTTTGCTTTGTGATTTTTAATTGCTTTAAGCGCCATATCGTGACCCATCGAAAGTTTGCCTGCTCTGCGTGCCATTCCAAGCATGGATAAGTATTTTTTACTCGGCATTTTTTATTTCTTCTTCCATTTTATCATAAACGCTGTCGTCAATTTGAATTGAAAATGCGCGTTCGAATGCGCGTTTTTTTCTCGCTTTTTTCAGACAGTCGGCATTTTTGCAAACATAAGCACCTCTGCCTGCTTTTTTGCCTGTCAAATCAAGACTGACTTCACCGTCGGGGCTTTTAACAACTCTGACAAGCGTTCTCTTGTCAAACATTTCGCCGCATCCGGTGCACATCCTGAGGGGTACTTTCTTTGTTTTCATAAAATCACCTTAATTTATTCGTTTTCCTGTGCGCCTTCATAAAATCCCGATTCGGGCTTTATGTCAATTTTCCAATTTGTGAGTTTTGCCGCAAGGCGAACATTTTGACCTTTGTTGCCGATAGCAAGCGAAAGCTGATCGTCCGGAACTGTTGCACGGCATGATTTTGCGCCCTCGTCAAGAATTTCAACATTCACTACATCGGACGGAGCAAGTGCCGCTGCAACAAACTCTGCCGGATCGTCACTGTATTTAACAATGTCGATTTTTTCGCCTCCCAAAGCGTCAACGATATTTGAAACTCTTTGTCCTCTCGGGCCGATGCATGAGCCTACCGGGTCAACATCATCGTCCTTGGAAAGTACGGCGATTTTTGTTCTTGAGCCTGCTTCACGGGAGATTGATTTGATTTCGATTGTGCCGTCAAAAATTTCCGGAACTTCTGTTTCAAACAATCTGCGGACAAGACCCGGGTGTGTGCGCGAAATCATAATTTTCGGACCCTTTGTGCCTTCCTTAACATCAACAACAAAAATTTTTGTTGTTTGACCTACGGTATATGTTTCGCCCGGCACCTGCTCACTCTTCGGGAGTAATGCCTCATTCTTGCCGATTTCAAGCGTTACATTGCCGGTAGTCGGGTCGACTCTCGAAACTTTGGCTGAAAGAAGCTCTTGGTTTTTATCCTGAAATTCGCGTAGAATTTTGCCGCGTTCAGCCTCTCTGATACCCTGACGGATAACATGCTTTGCGGTTTGTGCCACGATTCTGCTGAAATCTTTTGTTTTAAGCGGAATGTTGATTGTTGTGCCTACCTTTGCGCTCTTGCGGTATTGCTGAGCCTGCTCCAATGTCAAATCGGTGTCGGCGTCCTCAATTTCGTCAACAACATTTTTTGTTACATAAACCTTGATTTTTTGCTTTTCGGGGTCGATGTCGCAGTGAACAATTTCCTTACCGTTGTAGTTGTGCTTTGCACCTGCAACGATTGCTGCCGAAATCTTTTCATAAAGATAGTCGGCAGGGATACCTTTCTCTGCTTCAAGCATATTTACTGCTTCAAAAAATTCTTTACTCATTTTCCTATCATCCTTTCGGTTTATATTTCTTGATTAAAGTCGTCAATATTAAAATCATCAAGCTTTACATATGATGTGTCTTTTTTATCAAAAGTAATTTCGCTGTCATCCTCAAGCCTGAGTGTGATTTTTTTATCCTTATAATCAACCATTTTGCCGTTAAAATCGCGCACGCCGTCAATCGGTCTTATGCTTCGGAGCATAACGGGGGAGCCGATGTATTTTTCAAAATGGCTGTTTTTTGTCAATTCTCTTTCAACTCCGGGTGAGCTGACCTCGAGCATATAGCTTTGGCTTATCGGGTCTGCCTCGTCAAGAGGCTTTGTTACGGCGTGAGTCAAATCAACGCAGTCATCAATTGAAACGCCGCCGTCCCTGTCAATAAAAACTCTTAAATACCAATCCGAGCCTTCTTTTGCAAAGCGAACATCCCAAATTTCAAGCCCAAGCTCCTTTGCGTAAGGGGCGATTATTTCCTCAACCCTTTGCACGGTGTTTTGTTTTGCCATTTGCCGTCACTGCCTTTCATTTGTTCGGTTTTCACCGCCGACAATAAAAAGAAGCGGACCTTGCAGCCCACCTCACTTTGGTTAATAATCTTACTGATATATATTATAT
>CAVGLE010000030.1:0-18448 GCA_963630035.1 Mediterraneibacter torques | reverse complement strand
ATATAATGGTATCCGGCTGTTATTTAACAATATCATACAGCAAAGGAGAAATTATTATGAAAAAATGTTTAAGCTTATTTTTGTCACTTGTTATGGCGTTCACAGCACTGTTTGCCTTAGATTCAACAGCGTATGCAGCAGGTTTGTCGTCAAATGCAAAAAAAATTAATTTTGGTACATATTACAGTGCAAGTGCGTCTAAGTCCGATCCCACGATTGTAATTAACGGCAATAAAGAATGTTACGATGCATTTATGTTTACAGTTCCGGCTTCGGGCAAGGTAACTTTGAGATTTGAAAGTGAAAACGAACTTTATACCGAGTATTCGCACCATACTATTTGGAAAAGCTCCAATATGGATAATTATTATTGGTATGGGTCTGGCGAACATACTTGCGGCTACAGTGCCGAGGGTTATTACTACATTTCTTATACGGTTTCCTTGCCAAAAGGCACATATTATTTAGTATGTTCATATTGCCAGTCAATGAGCAGCTATAACGGCGACAGTTATGATGTTGTTGTAAAATACACCCCGTCTTTCAGCAAAACATCTTTCAGCAAAGTGACTGCAAAGAAAAAGGCATTTAACGCCAAGTGGAAAAAGTGCTCGAATGTGTCGGGTTATCAGCTTCAGTACAGCACCAAAAAGAATATGAAGTCTGCAAAAACCTTTACATTTAAGGGCAACAAAACAACATCAAAAACAGTCAGCAAGCTGAAATCAAAGAAAAAATATTATGTTCGCGTCCGCACCTACAAAACAGTAAAGGTAAACGGCAAAAACAAAACATATTACAGCAAATGGTCATCCGTTAAAACGGTTAAAACCAAATAAAAAACAACGGGGCGGCTTTTTGTCGCCCTTGATTGCTTTTAACGGGCAACCGCAAAAGGAGAAATTATGAAAAAAATAATCAGTATCGTATTGTCATTATGTTTGATACTTTCCGTCATCGCTCCGGCTTCAATGGTCGGATTTGCGGAGCCGAAAAGCGGAAAATTTGTATATTCCGTTGATGACACTACGGGCAAAATCACCGAAAAACACTATTCTCTTCCTCAGAAAAGCGCAACAGAAAAAAGTTCAAATACAGTTGCGTTGGGTCTTACCTCCGTCACAAATAAAAAATTCACCTACGACCAAGCCGTAGCGTTTTTGCGTGACGAAATGGTAATGAGAGAAGCAACAAACGGATTTTACCTTAAAATCAATAACCCGAGCAGAAACGATATAAAAAATCTGTTTTATGATGTTGTAAAGAGCGACGATTATTACACAACGGCTCAAACCGGTTCGGGTATGAGAACATCTTTCAGAACATTCAGCCTTGATTATTACTTTTGTGAAGAGCCGAACATATATTATTGCGAATATAATGTAACATATCGCACAACGCTTGATGAAGAACTGAAACTTACTAACGAAGTTTATTCAGTAATCAACAAACTCAAGTTGAGAAAGCTTTCGCGTTTTCAGCAAATTTACAGTATTTACAAATATCTTACGGATAATGTAAAATATATTAAAGTTGACGGTTACGACCAAACGGCTTACGGCGCATTGGTAAATAAGGAATGCGTGTGCGCAGGATATGCAAGCGCGTTTCTCAGACTGTGCAGAGAGCTTGGAATAGAATGTTACTATGTAGCAGGTATAAGCGACTCCGGCAATGGGCATGCATGGAATGTTGTTAATTTTAACGGCAAATATTATTATTGCGATGCAACATGGGATGCGGGAAAATCCGCCGACAAATTTAAAAACTTTTTGTGCGGAACTTCCGAATTCACCACTCATGAAAAATATGTTTATTACAGTGAATTCGACAGCTTTTTTGCAAACCACACGATTGAGAGCAGTGCGGCGGACAGTTCTGCGTATTTAACCTGTAAAAAATCCGGCGGCAGCCATTCCTATACTTATACAACCGCAGGCAAAAACCGCCACAAACTTGTATGTAAAAATTGCAAAATTACCGACACGCAAAGTTGCTCGTTCAACAGCGGCAGCTGTGTGTATTGCAAGGCGCAAAACGATACAACCGCGCAGTGCACTCACTATTACGAAAAATACTCCTACACTGCGCCGACATGCACAAAAAAGGGAAAATATCTTGAATTGTGCAACACTTGCGGTTACAAATCAGATAAATACAAATATATAAACGCAAAAGGTCACGGCGAGACTTATGACGATGTAACTCCCGCAACATTTACAAATTGCAACAATGGCTTTGACGCCTCTATGTGCGGTGATACCGGATTAATCATCGTATATTGCTCCGTTTGTAATCAACAAATAGATTGTGATGTTATTTCGGCCGTATACAAGCCTGCTTTGTCAAAAACAAAATATGAATACAACGGCAAGGCAAAAAAACCCGGCGTTACCGTAAAAAACACTGACGGAGCAAAATTGGATTCCGAAAGCGATTACAGTGTATATTATCCAAAGGATTGCAAAAGCGTGGGACGCCACAAAGTAACCGTTGAGCTTAACGGCTATTATTACAGCGGCAAAAAGTCCGTGTATTATACGATAGTGCCAAAGAATACAAGCATCAAAAAACTTTCCGGAAAGAAAAAGTCGTTTACGGTAAATATTAAAAAATATACAACTCAAACAACCGGTTATCAAATACAATACAGCACATCAAAAAAATTCAAAAACAGCAAAACCGTTACCGTTTCAAACAAAACAACAAGCAAAACTGTTAAAAAACTGAAATCAAAGAAAAAATATTATGTTCGCATCAGAACATATAAAAAGACAAGTGACGGAGCAAAGTATTATTCTTCGTGGTCGTCTGCAAAAACGGTCAAAACAAAATAATTTTCTGATACCGATTCAATCGGTTGCGTCATTTTTCAAATATTCCAAAAACCGCGTCATTGCAAGTGATGCGGTTTTTTTGTCTTTCATCGCAAGTCCGATATTGACGGATTTTATGACGACGATCCCCGTTTTAATCCTAATGCATCATTGATTTCGCGTGTAGACGAGATAGACGAAAATTTAATCAGTCTTGCCGGCGGAGCAGGCTCGCGGCGCGGAACGGGCGGAATGAGAACAAAACTTCGCGCGGCGTCCATTGCCTCATCAAACGGTATTGATACCGTTATTACAAACGGAAAAAGTCCGCAGGGAATATATGATATTATTGACGGCATATCGGTCGGAACGCTGTTTTCGGGTAAAAAACATTCAAAGCTCCCCAAAACGGCGCAAGCTTGTTCGCGTTGATTATGCCACATATTTGCGCGGTGCAGATGATTATATAATCAGACAGATAAGCGTGTAATATTAATATATAAAACACGACAGCCTTGACAAATAAAAATATGTTGATATAATATACCAAAGCAATAAATAACGAAAACATTGCAGTGGATTTTTCCGGATATTATCATCTTTTCGCCACACGGCAGAGCCTTTCTGCCGTGTGATTTTTGTTATTTCTGGGAATCTGCGTTAAAATTGTGCTAATCAATTATATTTGTATTGTTTTCAAAATTTGCACGCGTCATAATTTTGAATGACCGAAAGGCGGTTGCGCCTGCCCGAAAACGCAGGTCAATCGGGTGATTTTAATAAACTGTTTGTTGTATAAAAGGTATGGTGAATTATGAGAGACGAAAGTTTTATGAAAGAAAAGCCGGTGCTCGGGCTCGTTTTGTCAATGTCGCTTCCAATGGTGATTTCAATGCTTGTCAACGCACTTTATAACATTATCGACAGTTATTTTGTCGCTAAAATCAGCGAGGACGCAATGACTGCGCTTTCGCTTGTTTATCCTGTTCAAAACTTTGTCAATGCCGTTGCAATCGGATTCGGCGTCGGTATCAACGCCGTTATCGCCGTTCATCTCGGCGCAGGGTATAGGGACAAGGCAGACAAGGCGGCAACTCAAGGCATTTTGCTCAGCGTTGTTCACGGCATTTTGTTCACCATTGTGTGTATTGCGATTATGCCGCGGTTCCTTGCAAGATATACCGACAATGTGCAAATTATCGACCTCGGCGTTCGATATTCTGCAATCGTTTTCGGATTCTCGATTATAATTAATCTTGAGCTTGTGTTTGAAAAGGTTTTCCAGTCCGTCGGCAATATGAAAGTTACGATGATTGCGCTTATGGCGGGCTGTATAGTCAATATTGTTCTCGACCCTTTGTTTATTTTCGGTATCGGTCCGTTTCCAAAAATGAATATTGAGGGTGCGGCACTCGCCACGGGAATAGGTCAAACCGTCACTCTTGCGATTTATCTTACCGTTTACTTTGCAAAACCCATCAGCGTTAAAATCAGAAAAAAATATTTTAAACCCGACAAAAGTATGATAGGCAAGCTCTATGCAATCGGCGTTCCTGCAATTCTCAATCTTGCACTTCCATCAATTCTTATTTCCTCGTTAAATGCGATTTTGGCGGCGTTTTCGCAAACTTATGTGTTTGTGCTCGGCGTTTATTACAAGCTCCAAACATTTCTTTATCTCACCGCAAACGGGCTTGTTCAGGGAATGAGGCCGCTCATCGGCTACAATTACGGCGCAAGGGAGTACAGGCGCGTTAAAAAAATATACACCGTTGTGCTTTCGCTCAGCGCGGTGATTATGCTTGTCGGTACTGTTATTTGCCTTGTGATTCCAAACGGGCTCATCGGTTTGTTCACAACAAATGGCGACACAATCGCCTGCGGCGCAACGGCTCTTCGCATTATAAGCGGCGGCTTCGTTGTTTCGGCGGTATCCGTCACATCGTCCGGGGCACTCGAGGGACTCAACAAGGGCGTTCCGTCACTTGTTATTTCGCTTATGCGTTATATGGTTGTCATCATTCCGACGGCGTTTGTATTAAGCCGTGTTTTCGGCGCGACCGGTGTCTGGCATGCTTTTTGGATTGCCGAGCTTATCACCGGCGTCTGTGCGTTTTTCATCTACAAGCGTTCGGTCAAGGTTAAAACCGCATAGACGGTTAGTGTTCGGTTTGTTTAATCGAATAAATGGATTGTATTTTTTGATATGTATAAATAAAACGACCGTAGGGGCGAACTGTGTTCGCCTCTGTTTTTTGTAATGCGTATTGCGTAAAATCGGGCGAACGCAGTTCGCCCCTACGGTGGGATGCGTTGAAATTTTCGATAAAAAGCCTTCTCCCTCGGGAGAAGGTGTCAACGCAGTTGACGGATGAGGGGCAAGTATGCAATAATGCCAAATTAAACAAGGATGCAATATCAAACACCTCATCCGCCTCATTTCATTCGGCACCTTCTCCTCAAGGAGAAGGCATGTATCCAAACTTTCAATAATGATTTACAATAACGCTCCACCCTATTCTTTTATAATGCGTATTGTAAAAAACGAGCGAACGCAGTTCGCCCCTACGAGTTCAATGCAGAAAGATTATGAAAAAACACCTCGGAAAATCCGAGGTGTTTTGGCTTGTTTTTAATTATTTCTCGTTTTTGGCGTTTGCAGCGTCGGCGTCTGCCTTTGCCTTGTCATAAACAGCCTTTTGCTGAAGAATTGCTTCAGGTGTTACGCTGTTTGTGCCGTCGCCGAGCTTGTAAAGCGATGAGGTGTCTGTGTTGGTGTCGTCAACATACCAGCTGTTGCCGATTTTAACAACATAAACCTGAATCTCGCCGACTGTTGTGCCGTTTTCAAGCTTAACTTCAGCGGTGCAAACGCTCACGGCGTCAAATTTGTCTGACGAATCAAGATTTTTAAAGCCGTTGATATAGTTTGTTTTATTTTGATGCTTTTTGTCAACATCCTTTAGTCCGAATTGGTCTGCTCTTTTTTCGGCATCGTCTGTAAGCGAGGAAATTCTATTTTTGTATTCCTCTGCATAGGTTTTAACCTCTGCGTCGCTGAGTGCCTTTGTGTCCTTAACGGAAACGGTGAGCTTGTAATCCTTGCCGAAAATCTTTTGATAAAGACCCTCTGTTTCGGGTGTGAGGATAGTTTTGTTATCGTCGGCAATCTTTTTTTCGGTGCCCTTCAAAAGATCGCCGTATGTTGCAACATTTGATTCAAACACACTGAACATAAAGTCGGTGTCCATATATTTGTCGCCGTAAACGGTTTCTCTCTCAGTTTTAAGAGCTGCAAAATATTCCGTGAAAACATCGTTGTAATCGTCAAGTCCGTATTTGTCAACAAGCTCTGCGTATTTTTGGAACATATCGCTGTAAAGCTTGTTTGACTTTTCGTCTTCCTCGGCGTTACCCTTGCCTACGAAGTCGGCTTGTGCAACATCATCGCCGTCGTTTACATAGGGTGCCATATATGTATTGATGATGAAATTGCCGTATTTTTGGTTTTTGGATACCAATGAATATTTGTATGCGTTGTATCCGTCGCCCGATTGAACAACGGTGTCGATATATTCGGTTGCAATCTTTTCCGGCTTGAATGCGTTGTATCTTGTAGCAAATGCAAATACAGTCAAGCCAATAAGGATAGCGGCAACAAGCACACCGGCAATAACAGCATATAAACCGGCTTTAAAGCCTTTCTTTTCTTTTGTTTCAGCCATTATTATCCCTCCTTATTCTGCAACGCTTTCGTCATCGTCTGATGACTCGTCTGCTTGTGTTGGGGTTTCTGTTGTTGCTTCATCTGCAAGTTCAGCCTCAAGAGCAACACCCTCTGCTTCTGCGTTACGCTTTTGGGCAAGTGCCGCAGTGATTCTATCTTTCTTGTCGCCTACCATATCATAGAAAAGAATCGGAACGAACTGAAGAACTACGAAAATTGCAGGAATGATTGTGTAAATTGCAAGGAACTTGTTAAGTGTTGCGTCAGTCTGTGTAGCATATGCAACGCTCGGGTTTGTTGAAAATTGATAACTGCTCCACTTGTAAACAAGAATTGGGCCGAGCCATTTTGTGAATGCCGACGCAATCTTTGAGAAAAGGCCGTAGCCTGCGTATGCAAGGCCCTCTTGACGCTTGCCTGTTTTATATTCCATCTCGTCGATACAGTCTGCAATCATAATGTTTGGTGTAACATTTGTGTTGCCGTGCTGAATGCCGCAGAAGAAGTTGAGAATGAGGAACGGAATGATAAGGCTGCTGTTAAAGCCGATTCCCTTTGATACGAGGAACAAAATCGAAAGTGCCGATGCACCGTAAATACAGAATAAAATGTATGTTTTCTTTGTTGAGAATTTTTTAAGCACAAAGTTTACAAGAAGAGTACCTACCGCAGTACCGATACCCATAGGAAGCATAAGTGCAAGTTTAAGTCCCTTTGAACCGAGAAGATAAACGGCAATGTAAAGTGAAACTGTGCCGTAAACGCCTCTGCCGAAGCCGAAAAGCTTTGTGAGAGAAACCATAAGAAGGTTTTTGTTTGTGAAAACAAGCTTAATTGATTCCAAAAGCGAAACTTTTTCGTTTGTGTAAGGTACGCGCTCTTTGTTGTTTACAAAGAAAATCATTACAAAAATGATCATACCGAGTGCGCAGACAGCTGTTGAAATAATAAGGTCAATACCTTGACCTTCGGCATTCTTATATTGCTGCTGACCCATAAGTGCCTTCATGATAAGCGGAACAACGATGATTACAACCTGGCCGCCTGATTGACCTACGCTGCGAAGGAACGACGCGATTGAAATAGCACTTGATCTTTCCTTCGGGTTTGGCGAGCAAAGTGCACCAAAGCAGTTTGAAGGCGATTCAACAGCGCATGACACTGCCGTGTAGAGTGAATAAATTACAAACATCCAAATTGTGGCTGCTGTGAGTGAATTTGTGTCGGGAGCGACAAATACAAGCATTGCGACGATTGCAAGCGGAATTGCGCCAAAGCCGACCCAAGGTTTAACTTTGCCGAGCGGTGTTCTTGTTCTGTCGACAAGCATACCGATGATAAGCTCGCAGATAGCACCGATGAATCCGGCAACGCCGAATACACTCGAAACGATTGTGGAAAGTTGGCTTGAATCAAAACCTTTTCCTTTAAATGCGAAGTCAGCGAAGAATGTTGTTGTGTAGTCGGGCATCCATCCGGTGAGAAGTGCTACACCGAAAAGTCCTATACCGAAGGTTACAACTTCAGATGGCTTCATATACTTTTTTTCTGCCGGTGCGCCGGTACCTTCAGCCGTTGCAACAGCAGCAGTTTTCTTTGCCATAAAGAAACCCCTTTCATAAAAATCCGTCGGAAACAGGAACTCTGCCCCCAACTTAAAATATCCTTAATATTATAGCAAAGATTTATCATAAATACAATAAAAATTTAACTTAGTTTTTACTTTGTTTATATCTAAATTTACACTTTTGTATAATATTTGCGATTTGCGATTTTGCGTTGTTTGGCAAAAAAGAAACTCCGCCGATTACAAACATGATAATTTGTAATCAACGGAGCAAAGGTTGGTTGTTATTCTATATAGAGCACAATTTTGTTATTTTCGATTGATTTTTTCATATCAATCACGCGTTGATTGGATGAGCCGCGAAATTTAAGCGAAATATCGTGCAAACTTTCAACATACGGGCCGTCAACAAGCACATCAATCAGCGACAGCATTTCGTTTGAAACATCAGTCACGGCGCGGCTTTTAGGCTCGCTTTTGCCCAAAATCTGCTCAATCGTAAAGCCGGTGTAGCACCAAACCGTTTTGTCGGGGAATTTTTCGCGAAACATTACAAGAAACGGTACAAGCACCTTTTGATTTTCCGGTTCAAACGGTTCTCCGCCCAAAAGTGTCACTCCGTTTATCCATGGGTGGTCGATCGAGTCAAATATATTTTCCATTGTTTCCTCGGTAAAAAGCTCGCCGTATCCGAAATCCCAAGCAATACCGTTAAAACAGTTTTTGCAATGATGGCGGCAACCCGAAACAAAAAGCGATGTGCGTACGCCCTCGCCGTTGGCAATGTCGTTTGTTTTTATTTCTGCCCAATTCATATAATTTCACGCGCCTTTCGGGACAGCCGAGTGATTTTTGCGAAAAAGCACGGCTGTGATTTTATGTCAAGCAGTGGATATATCTTTCAATATATTTACATTATACTACCGAATGATAAAATTTGCAAATTTAACATTGTATATCACGGTTTTTTTTGATAAAATTAGATTAATCAATTAACAGGGAGTGTATTATATGAAAAAAATCAAAAATCCGTTGCTGTTTTTCGGCTCCGTTGCCTTTTATGCCGTTGCAGTTGTTTTAATGGCTGTCGGCACGGCTAAGGATTTGCAAATCGACATCAGCCTTTTCAATCCGCAAAGCAAATTTGCCATTTCGTTTGAAACACTCGGAATGTTTGTTTATTGGGCAATGTGGGGGCCGCTTTTCACGGTGCTTTTTCTTACAAGGCACAGCCTTAATGAGGGGCTTGAAATCGCAAACAGAATTTTCCCGTTTATCAAACCGTTTAAGGATGAGGGATTAAAGGTTTATCAAACGCTTAATTTCATTATAAAAAATCTTTTGGGAGTTTTCTTTTTTGTTATGTCGGTTGTCGGCTACAAAAAACTGATTGAAAATGTGCTCAAAAAATTTGTTGATTTGAGCCAGCCCGTTTATTTTATGATTTGTGCAATCGTTGCCGTTATATTCCTTTTCCTTTTTGCAAGAATAGACAAAAGGATTTTGAATAAGCTTGAGTCGCTTGCGCTTGTCGGTGTTTTTGTCGGCTTTTGGTTCTGGATTGTCGAGCATCTCAAGGGTGTTACGGCGCGCATCCGTTTCAGAGAAATGGTTGCATACAGCAACGGTATCGTAAAATGCGATTCCAAAGGCTCGCCGATTATTCCTGCCGTTTCACACGCAAGCCTTGACGGCTTTGAGTCAAAGCTCAACCCGAATATGATTAAATACACCGATTTTACACCGTTCACAAAATGGTATCAAAAGGGAGACACAAGCCTTACTTACTATAACCACAGGGATTCGTTCCCGTCGGGTCACACCGTTTACAGTTGCACAATTTTCCTTTCGACTCTGTTTTGCGGCGCATTCAAAAGGCTCAAAAAGTTTGTGCCGATTGCACTCATCGTTTCGTTTGTGTATGTATTTTTGATGGGTTGGTCAAGGCTTGTAGCCGGTGCTCACTATCTCACAGATGTTGCGGCAGGCGCAATTATCGGCTACTCGATTTTCCTTGTCGGTTGGGCACTTTACAACCGCTTTAACGACAAAGGTATTTTGCCTACAAGAAAATAATAAAAATATAAATTTATTCGGGCGGCGAGCAGATTGCGGATTTATCAGATATTGCCTGCCACCGGATACTGTACTATAGGAGTTTAAAAATGGCAGTTAAAATCATCACTCTTGATTTGGACGGAACGCTGATGTCGCCCGACCACCTTACCGTCAGTCGGGAAAATAAGGATGCGCTCCGTGAGGCGCACGAAAAGGGCGTAAAAATTGCTGTTGCGACAGGTAGAACACTTGCCATTATGGGCGATGTCTGCACGCAGGTTCCGCAGGTGGATTATATCATCCATTCAAACGGCGCAGGCGTTGTTGACAGAACAACCGGCGAGCGACTTTATTCAAATCTTATGAGCTGGGATTTCAGCGAAAAAATCATCGACTTTTTGAATACAAAGCCGTGTTTTTACGAACTTTATGTTGACGGCAAATCGTATGTTCAGGAGGACAGAGCACCGTATTTCATTTCGGATGTTTTGCCCAAGGAGTTCATTGACGCGCTTATGGACCGAATGGAGGTCTGCACCGACGCAAAGGCGGCGATTTTCGGCAAGGATGTTGAAAAAATCACCGTTTACAGCAACGATTCCGCGGCGGCAAAGGAATTGCGCGCTTATTTCGAGAGCCTGACAGACAAAATTTGCTTTGATTCCTCGCTCCCGGGCGACGGCAATATGGAAATGACAAAAATCGGCGTTGACAAGGGCACTGCGCTTAAAGGTATGTGCGATGCTTTGGGCATCGACACAAGCGACGCAATGGCTGTCGGCGACGCAGGCAACGATGTTTCAATGCTTAAGGTTGCCGGATATTCCGTTGCAATGGGCAACGGCACCGACGAGGTAAAGGCGGCGGCAAAATACACAACGCTGACCAATGCCGAAAACGGAGTTGCGCAGGCAGTCCGAAAGTTTGTGCTCAACCAAAACTGATTTAGTTTGTAAACCGTCAAATTTAAGCGATCATAATAAGAATTAACCGCACAAAACATTAAACATCAAAAAACCCCAACACCGAATCTGAGTGTTGGGGTTTCTGTTATGTGTTATGAGAAAATTTTGTTTTTATATTATAAGTAGTTAAGCGGATTTACTCTTGTTCCGTTTACACGCACTTCAAAGTGGCAGTGCGGTCCGGTCGAGTTTCCCGTTGAGCCGCTGTATGCGATTGTCTGTCCCTTCGACACCTTGTCGCCGACACCTACAACAAGCGTTGTGTTGTGGGCATAAAGCGTTGAAAGTCCGTTGCCGTGGTCGATAATCAGATAGTGACCGTAGCTGTAATTGAGGTTTTTGGCAACAATTACGGTGCCGGATGCCGCTGCACGAACCGTCGTTCCTTTAGGACAAGGGAAGTCTATGCCGCCGTGGTATCTGCCGCTTGAATAGTTTGGATAGCCGGCAGAAATAGTCCTGTACGATGTCGGATAGCCGAGCGCGCCGCTGTGCGAACCGTTGCCGCTTGAACCGCTTATTGAACCCGTTCCGTGCGATGCATTGCTTGCACTTGCGTACGCTGCCTGAATTTCACGCTCAACGGCTGCTGCCTCCTCGCGGTTTTCGTCAATCGACTCCATATATTGCGTCGATTTCTTTGAAAGCTCCTTGATTGCGGCGTTGCATTCGGCAACTTCCGCGTCAAGCTCTTTCTTTGATGACGAAATTTTATTGATACTGTCGGTCAATTCTTTTTTGCTTTTTACAAGCTTTTCCTTTGATTCCTTAAGTTCAACATTCTTTTTTTCAAGATCTGCCTTATCCTGCTCGATTGATTTGATTTTTTCCATAATCTGGTTGAGAATCTCGCTGTCCTCTTTCGACACGGATTTAATCATCTGCGAACGGGTGAGCACGCTGCTTATATCGTCGCATTCAAGCAAAACTTCAAGGTTGCTTGCTCTGCCCGATACATACATAGCGCGCAGTCTTTGACAATACTCGTCAAAACTTTTGTCAAGTTCCTTTTGCTTTTTGTCAATTTCATCTTGAGTTTTCTGAATTTCACTCTCGATTTTGTCAATCTTGTCTTCCGTTTTGTCAATTTCGGACTGAAGTTCATCGGCATCGCTTTGAAGTGTGTCGATTTGATCCTGCAAAAGCTGAATTTTTTTATCAAGCTCGGTTACATATTCCTCTTGCTTTGATTTTTCCTGCTTAAGTTTGTCGAGCTTTTCCTGTGTTTCGTTGATTTCGTTTTGAATTTTTTGTTTTTTGCTTTTCAATTGGTCGGTCTTTGACGATGCATACGCAACCGTTGTCGGTTTTGCGGTCACCGATGAGCCGAAAAGCGCACAACACAAGAAGCAAATGCTCAGCACAAACGAAAGTACTTTTGTTATCTTTTTAGATTGCACTTATTTCACTGCCTTCCTTATTAAGATATTTGCTCATTGTGATAAGCGAGCCGCCGACGCCGCTTATGATTCCTATAAGAATGAACGCCCCGAGCATCGGCAATGCATAATCGGTAAACGGCAAAAGATTTACGCCGATTGTGTCAAATATAACTTCGTTTGCTTTTTGAACGGCTATTTCATAAATACCCCAAACAACCGCAAGCGAAAGTACGCCGGATATTACGCCGAGCACGATGCCCTCAACCACAAACGGCAGTCTTACAAACGAGTTTGTTGCGCCTACGGATTTCATAATGCTGATTTCAAGGCGGCGTGAGTAAACCGCAAGTTTGATAGTGTTTGAAATGATGAACAACGAAATTGCAAACAAAACGGCAATGATGATTATTGCCACAATGCTTATTCCTCGGCTGATGGTGTTAATTTTCTTTGCGAGGTTGCTGTTGTCTCTTACGGTGTCAACACTGTCAAGCTTTTTGATATCTGCAACCGTTGTTTTAAATTTTGTCAAATCCTTAACCGTTACTTTGTAAGCGTCGGGCAGGGGGATTTTGTTGCTGTATTCCTGGAAGAATTTCGATTCTGCGTCGCCCATTGTGGACAGCTGTTCTTCCCAAGCCGATTCCTTGGAAATAAATTCAACTTTTTGAATATTGTCGAGTGCTTTAATGTCGCTTTCGAGCTTGCTCTCGTCTGCGTCGGCAGTCTCGTCCTTGATATAAACCATAATAACATTTTCGTCCTCGATTTTATCGACAAACGAGTTGATGTTTACAAATATCATCGACGCGGAGCCGATAAGAACAAGACAGCAAAGCAAAACACAAATTGACGCAACGGACATCATTCTGTTTGTCCAACTGTTTCTGAAGCCCTCTTTTATGAGGTATCTTACGCTTGAGCCTGTCATTATTCCTCGCCTCCTTCTTTGTTTTCATTTTCTTCGTCGGAGGCATTTTCTGCAATTTCTTCCAAGGAGTTATACACCTCGGAAACATTTTTTTGCTTAACATCCTCTTCATAGTAGAACATATCGGTAGCCTTTTCCTGCGCCGGTGCCTTAAACTTTGCAAAGGTCGGGTCGGGTGTATCGGATACCACCTGTCCCTTTTGGATAACGATAACTCTTCTTTGGAAAGAACGCACAAGGTCGTGTTCGTGTGTAACCATTACAACCGTTGTGCCCGAGTTGTTGATTTTTGTGAGCAAATCAACGATTTCGTGGCTCATTTCGGGGTCGACATTACCTGTCGGCTCGTCCGCAATGATAAGTTTTGGGTTGTTTACAAGTGCCCTTGCAAGCGAAACGCGCTGTTGCTCGCCGCCCGAAAGCTCGTTCGGCATTGAGCGCGCCTTTTTTGAAAGGCCTACAAGTTGTAAAATGTACGGTACGCGCTTTCTTATATCTTTTTCCTTTGCGCCGATTACACGCATTGCAAACGCAACATTGTCATAAACCGACATTTTCGGAATGATTCTGAAATCCTGGAAAACGATGCCCATAGTTCTTCTGTAATACGGTACTTTTTTCTTTTTCAGTGTTGCCGACGAATAGCCGTTGACTATAACCTCGCCCGATGTCGGCTTTTCCTCGTGCATAATAAGCTTTAAAAACGTGCTTTTGCCCGCACCCGATGAGCCTACAACAAAAACAAATTCGCCGTCCTCAATCTTGATATTAACATTATCAAGAGCGTGCGTGCCGTTGCTGTCATATACTTTAGTAACATCCTTAAATTCAATCACGATAATTACTCCTAAATTTTAAACAGGTTATTTGCCGCTTTGTGCAAACGGTATAAAGGGGCACTGCCCCATACTCACTGAATATCATATAACAAATCATAATAATATGCAAGCATTTTTTGTTATTTGTCTGTAAATTTTGTAACGAATTTGTAAACTTGCAGCGGTTATAATATTAATATCCGACATCCGTACAAAAAATCGGCTCCCCG
Source organism: Mediterraneibacter torques (assembly GCA_963630035.1). Lineage (GTDB taxonomy): Bacteria > Bacillota > Clostridia > Oscillospirales > Acutalibacteraceae > Eubacterium_R. Next base: position 3,954 of record CAVGLE010000030.1, on the reverse strand, counting down.
GCAAAACGCAAACGCATCTCGTCGGGGAGCCTTTATAAAAAAATTTTACCGTGCAAATTAAAACCTGATTGACCAATATGCAGGCTGAACCTTGAAAAAGTTTATGCTTATCATCATAACAAGCCAATCGGCAACAATCAGCGTTCCCAAAATATAGTCAAGCCTGAGCACCGTTTTGTACGGCATTTTTTGTATTCTTGCCATAAGCGGAGTAAAAAAGTTTTCCATCAAAAGCATAACGCCGGTTGTCAGCGCAAGCGTCGTGGGAATACTCGTGTATTGAGTGATATGAAACGGTATTCCGCTGTAATTCCAAAGTTGCTGACCGGAAATGCGCTCAAACAGAGTGCCGACAATGATTTCGCCGAAGAATATAAACAAAAACACAACAACAAAGTAATATATCTGCGAGTGCAACTGTGCTTTTTTATCGTCGCCCTCAAACATTCTGTGCGCAAACCAACGCGCCTTTTTCGGTGTTCCGAGTGCAAGATAAAGTGCCCACATTGCTATTGTGTAGCAAAACAAAAAAGGCAGGATTTGGTTTCTCGAGTCAAGTACGCCCTTTGATACAAGCCGAAACAGGTTTTCAACCCAGTATCCGATATTTGCATATACAAGACCGGCGAGCCAAAGGTGAGTTATGTCATAATCGTATAATTTAATTGTATTGCCTTCCTTGTGAAAGGTTTTGCTGTTTGTCAAAATCATTGTAAATACCTCCTTCCGTTTCAGCTTATTATACTAATACCCGATTTTCAACTTAACTTCAAAAGTGTTTTTCTTTAGTTGAGGTTTCGTTGAGTTTAAAGTCAAAATATGATATAGTAAAATAAAAGACACGGCAGAAGGGCTGATGAGATGATATGTTTAATTTGTTAGTAGTTGAGGACGACCCTCATGTAAGAAGCCTTATAAAGGCGATTTTGACCGACGAGGGCTACAATTGTATTACTGCGGCTGACGGCGTTGATGCGCTCGAGGCGATGGACAGTCACCATGTTGACCTTGCGATAGTTGATATTATGATGCCGCGAATGGACGGCTATGAATTTACAAAAACACTGCGTGACGGCAAGTGCGAAATTCCGATTTTGATGCTCACGGCAAAAATTTCGCACGAGGATAAGAAAAAGGGCTTTGAGGTCGGCACCGACGATTTTCTTACAAAGCCTTTCGACGATGAGGAGTTGCTTTGGCGGATTGAGGCGCTTTTACGCCGCTCAAAAATTGCGACGGAGAAAAAGATAACAGTCGGCTCCACAACGCTTGATTATGCGTCTATGAGCGCAACCGTCAACGGCAAACTCGTCACACTGACACCAAAGGAATTTTTGCTTTTGTTCAAGCTTTTGTCATATCCAAATCAGCTTTTCACAAAATATCAGATTATGGATGAGATTTGGGATTTTGACACCGAGAGCGATGAGCATACGGTAGAGGTGCATATCAACCGCCTGCGTGAAAAGTTTAAAAACAATAAGGATTTTTACATCAAAACAATCCGCGGCTTCGGTTATATGAGCGTTTTGGAGAATAAAGATGAAAAGCAAGGCAAAAAATAGCGAAAAAAAGAGAATATTAAAAGATAACACAAGTCTCAGTATTCGGCTAGCAATGGCGTTGTCTGTTTTTATCGTTTTATTGGCATCGTCATTGCTAGCGGTTGCAATTTATTATTTGCTTGTGTTTTTTGATGTCATCAAATACGGCACGCTGCCTGCGTTTTGGATTCTTACAATTATTGTCATTGTTTGCAATGTCGTCGGCGCAATACTTGCAGGTATAATTTGCGCTCATTATACAAAGCCTATTGACGATGTTATCAAGGCGATGAATCGGCTTTCGGACGGCGATTTCAGCGTCGATTTGACCTGCGACAAGGATCTTGCAATTATTCGCCAACTTAAGCAATCGGTAAATAAAACGGCACGCGAGCTGAACAGTATCGAGGTTATGCGAAATGATTTTATCGACATTATTTCGCACGAATATAAAACGCCCGTTTCATCAATAAACGGTTTTGCGCGAAGGCTCAAGGGAGCCAATCTCACCGATGAACAAAGGGAATATGTCGATATTATTATTGACGAATCAAAGCATCTTTCATCGCTTACCACAAACATTCTTTTGCTCAGCAAATACGAAAACACCCAAATCGTGCCCGATGTTGCACCGTATTCGCTTGATGAGCAAATACGAAAATGCGTTATTTTTCTGCAACAGGATTGGATGCAGAAAAATATTTCGCTTGAAGGTAAGTTTGACCCCGTCACATATTGCGGCAACGAAGATATGATGAATCAAGTATGGATAAATCTTATTAAAAATGCAATCAAATGCACGGACAACGGCGGCGGTATTTATTGCTCTGTTTATGCCGAAAACAGCAATGCTGTTGTAAAAATCAAGGATACCGGTTGCGGTATGGACAGCGAGACGGTGTCGCATATATTTGACAAATTTTATCAAGCCGATTCAAGCCGGGGAACACAGGGCAACGGGCTCGGCTTGTCGATAGTCAAGCGAATTGTTGACCTCAATAACGGCAAAATTGCCATCGACAGCAAGCCTTACGAGGGAACGGAGTTTACCGTAATACTTCCTCTCGGCAATAAAGGTAATGAATAATATAATAGGTATAGTAAAAGCAACCGAGACACGGCACAATTCGCATCTCGGTTGCTTTTGTGATTTAAGTTTTAATCGTTGTCAAGCAGTTGCTTGTAAAATTCGCAATAATCGGAGCGTTTTTCGGCAGTGAACGCCATTGCCTCTCTCGGGTGGCGGTTGAGCTGACCCGTCATCATATATTGCAAATCATATCCCCAAAGAACACCGCTTTGCTTGAGCAAAATCATATATTTTTCAATGAAAGTCAGCAGGCTGTAAAGGCTGTATTTCGGGTTTTTCAAAAATCCCAAAAGCAGTTCCATTTGGCAGTTTCCGGCGCCTCTGCCCATGCCCATTGCGGTTGCGTCAAGATATGAAACGCCGTATGACATCGTTTCGATTGTGTTTGCAAACGCAAGGTTTTGGTTGTTGTGTGCGTGGAAGCCGACCTTTTTGCCTGCCGCTTCGGCTTTTTCAAGATATTTTTGCGCAAGTTTTGCCGCGTTTTCGGGATAAAGCGAGCCGTAGCTGTCAACAAGATAAATAATGTCAACGCTTGATTCGCAAAGCATATCGAGCGCTTCGTCAATCTGTTCGGTGCTTGCCTGCGAAATCGCCATAATGTTACAGCTTACCTCGTATCCGAGCCCTTTGAAATGCTCAATCATTTCGATTGCGGCAGGAATTTGGTGAATGTAGCACGCAACGCGCACCAAATCAATAACGCTTTCGCTTTTCGGAATAAAATCGGTTTTAAAATCGCATCTTCCGACATCCGCCATAACCGATATTTTCATATCGCTCACATTTTCGCCGACAATTGCGCGAATATCCTCTTCGTTGCAGAATTTCCACTTGCCGAATTTTGCAGGGTCAAAAAGATTTTTTGACGCACGGTAGCCGAATTCCATATAATCAACGCCGCTTTTGATATTTGTTTTATAAAGCTCGGTAACAAATTCATCTGTAAATTCAAAATTGTTGCAAAGTCCGCCGTCTCTGATTGTTGCGTCAAGCACCTTTATATCGTCACGCACGGACATAAGATTTCCTTTTCTCGGTGTCATAGCCGTTACCTCTTTTTCTTTGTTATTCACAGTAATCTGTACGCTTTAGCACTTTAAAGCTTTTAAGCAACAAAGCAATTATAGCACTACCCCCCGCAGTTGTCAAGCCCAAACATAAAAAGTACCGACAGTTTGCTCGGTACATAAAAATCAAGATGAAAAACAAAAATCGGGTATTCAAAAGGTTTAATCCCTTATGAATACCCGATATGGTCGAGGTGACAGGACTTGAACCTGCGGCCTCTGCGTCCCGAACGCAGCGCTCTACCAAACT
>CAVGLE010000029.1:837-19256 GCA_963630035.1 Mediterraneibacter torques | reverse complement strand
AAAATCTTTTCCGTTGCAATAGCCGTTTTTGTCAAAATCGTAGCCGCAAAGCGCAACACTGCCGTAGTCGACAACCGTGTACGGTTCGAGTCCGTCAACACGGTATGAGAATTTGACATCGGCACCGTTTTCATTGACAAAGGTGATATTGACGGCGTTGAATGTGTTTATGCACCAAGTTCCGTCATCGGCAACGGTATAATATCTGTCATTGACGCTTTTAACATCGTCAACAATTATTTTTGTGTATTTATACGGGACATTGTGCGAATGATTGCCCTGCTTATCCTCAGCCATTACCGCTTTGCCCGTAATTTTTATTGCAGGAGTTGCAACAAAATCCGCTTTGTAACAGTCATCGCAAAGAACGCAGGAATAAAGATTATAACCGTCCGTATCCTCCGTGTAATTGACATATTTTGACGAATATGTATGCGTAACAGTGAGTTTGTATTTTGCCGTCACACTGCCGATTTCAAGCTGAGCGTCATTAACGCCGCAGGTCAAATCGACAGGATGTTGTTTTAAGTATGTCGCATTAAAGAAATCCGGAGAGTAATAAATTTTATCGCTCAGTCCGTTTTCAAAATTAATTGTGAGCACAAAATTTTTGAGCAAATCATCGTCAACGGTTTGCATTTTTTGCACAGCCGGAGCAGTTGCCGCACCGCTTACGGAAAAATCTGCTATTGCATCGGGATAAATCCACAATGTATATGTGCCGAGTGCCTTATATGACGAAATGACGAGCTTATAGCTTTCGCTCGCCTTTAAACCGTATGAAATACAAATATTTCTGTCTGAGTTTGAAATATCGTCGCTTGTTGCAAGCTGAACGCCGCTTTCATCGGTCAAAACCGCCGTGACATCGCAATCGCCGCGGGTGTAAAAATTATATTTGCCGTCACTGTCAGGCGTAAAAATATATGTGTAAGAATCGTTTATATTATCATCGGTATAGGTGTTTTCATATCCGACAGCGCACTCGGCATCAATATCGCCGTAAAGCGTAAACGGAATGCTTTGGCTTTGCGCATAAACATGAGGCGACGAGGAATCGAACACCGTCATTGAAACATCGGCGTATTTTGTTGAGGTTGTTTTGTAGCCGAACGACTTGACGCCCATTGTTGCATTCATGGGAAACGCAACATTTTTTAGTCTTGCGCAGCCCAAAAAGCAACTGTTGCCGATTTTAACAGTCGAGGTGAGGCTTTGAAATTTTACATTATTAAGTGCGGTGCAGTTTTTAAATGTGTTTGAACCGAGCGTCGAAACGCTGTATGGCAATGTAATATCCGTCAGTGAATAGCAATTTGCGAATGCGTTGTAATTTATTGTTTTAAGCGTATCGGGCAATGTGACCGATGTCATTGTATTACAACCGGCAAAAGCATTTGATCCTATTGATGTAACGCCAAACGGAACATTCCACTCCGTAACACCGAGAGTACCGTAAAACGCATAATTTCCGATTTTTGTAAGCGTGTCGGGCAAGTCTATCTCTTTCGCACGAACCTGATATAAAAGATAATCGCCGATTTCTGTTATTCCGCTTTCTACAACAACTTTTTCAATGCTGTCTCCGCGCCAGTCGTACCATGGCTGACCTGCGCCGTTATCGGAAAACGAAGCGGTTACGCCGCTGCCCGAAATTGTGAGCAGTTTTTGGGACGCGCTGTATTGATAATATGTATCGGTTGATGCGAGTTGCGTTTTTTTAATATCAACAGTCTGTGATTGCGCAAACGCAAACGGGGCAAAAGAAAACAAGGTGACAGCAAGAAAAACAACAGAAAGTAAAATGCTGACTGATTTTTTCATCCTATCACCCACCTCGCATGTAAATTTAAAAGATTATAACATCTATTGACTGTACACTCAAGTCAATAAAATTGTTACGAATAATTTTTGTTGTAAGTTCCCTTGTCGGGAAATCAAGATACACCGTGCCGTAATATTTCAGTTTGTCCAATTTATACGGCAAAAACCGAGCATTGATATAATCGGCATTTTTCTTCGGTCCTTTTAATCCGCCGGCTGTTGACAAATAGCATATAACATATTTTCCGTCAAACGAACCCCTTTTGTCAAGAAACGGCTTGACGCAATCCCTCCATCGGGGAACTGGTTTGTACTTAAACCTGTCCTGAACAACAAAAACTGCATTGTCTTTTGACTTGGTTTCAAGCGTGAGCGGCTTGGGAACGGCTGTCGTTTGCTCGACCCAGCGCGAAAAATCCAAACCTGTGTTTTCATCGGTAAAATCGGTGTTGTTCAAATCCATTTTACAACGGCGGATAAGTACGATTTTGCCTCTTGCCTCATCCAATGTCGGCACACGGTTTTCAAGAAACCATTTATCCTTGTTTTTCAGAATGTATGTATAAAAAAGATTGTTGAAACATTTTTCGTTTTCCTTATTGGAATCGTTTTTAAATTGGAAAATAATTGTTTCGCTCTTATTTTCGTCAAGAAATTTGTAGCAGTGATTTAAAACATCAGCCATATCCATTTGCTTATCAAAGGCAGATGTATTATACGCTTTAAGGATGCCGTGCACCATTCCGAGCCTGTCGCCGAGCGACTGCACACGAATATCAAGAGCACGCACACCGAGGCACAGTTGCGAATATATATCGGTATCTTGACATTTTGCAAAATGTGAAAGGCGGATATACTGCGTTACGCAATCATGAGTGCCCGGAATATCAAGCGAAAAAAGATTTTTGTTGCCGTCTGCGAGAGACATCCAACTTTTCAAATTCAAATCCATTATTATCACCAAAAAAATTATACCATTTTTGTTTAACTTAATCAATAGAATTAATGCATTGTTAATGATATAATTATATATATTATGTATTTAAGAAGGATAAAACAATGATTGTTTTTTCAACAAAGGGAAAAATTACACCCGAAGATGACAAAACCAATATAAAGCACACCTTCACCGTAGGTGAGGGTGTAAAATCGCTGACAGTGAAATATTCGTATTCTCCGAAAATTGTGGAGGACAAAACTCTTGCAACGCTCGCAGTGACTGATGCGATGAAAAAATATAAAATTGAGTCGCTCAACAGTGAAGCATTTTTCCCTGTTAAAAATCTTGTTACGCTGTCATTTGACGAATGCGGCAACTATCGCGGAGCGTGTCACCGTCAACCGAACGAGCAAATTATAACAATCGCTTCACAGGACAGCACGCCGGGCATTTTCAACCGTGAAATTATACCCGGTGAGTGGGATGTCGTTTTAAATGTTCACTTTGCGGGATGTGACATTGAATATGAGATAGAAATTGATGCAAAGGAGGAAGAATAATGAGTTATCTTCCATGCGAATTGCACTGCCATACCGTACACAGCGACGGCGATTTCACTGTCAGTCAACTTGAAAATGCGGCGGTAAATGACCATTTGGCACTTATCGCACTGACCGACCACAACACCGGCAGCGGTTGTGACGAACTTGACGAGGCAATTATTCCGTCGATAAAAGGAATCGAGTGGACAACATATTTCGGTCATATGCTTGTGCTCGGTGCAAACGGATTTGTCGATTGGCGCGACGCAGTACCGGACAATATTGACAAAAAAATAGAAGATGTTAAAGAAAAAGGCTCAATAGTCGGAATTGCGCACCCGTATCAATTAGGCTCGCCGATGTGCACCGGCGGCAGATGGGAATTTAATATAAAAAACTGGCGCAATGTGGATTATATGGAAATTTGGCACAGCAGTTTTTCGTTTGACAACTATGAAAATGACAATGCACTGAATTTGTGGACAAAATTGCTTGATGAGGGATACCACATTGCCGCTGCATACGGCAGAGATTGGCACAGGAACGAAAGCGGCGGTCACTACGGCTGCACATATCTTGATATTGACGGCGACATAAATCAAAAAAACGCAATACGCGCAATAAGAATGGGCAAAACGGTTGTTTCGACCGGTGCAAAATTTTTTTTCAGAGTTCACCAAAAAGGAAAGACCTACAATCTCGGCGAGACAATGCGCAAAGGTATGGGAATTTTCAGCTTTTTTATCGACCTTCACTCGCGTGAAAAAAACAGGGGCGAAGAAGACATTGAATACAAAACAATCAAGGTGATAACCAACGGCGGTCAATGCGTAATGGAAAGTGCGCTGACAGAACGCCATGTGCGAATTGATTTAAAGCGAAATCATTGGTACAGAGCGGAACTTTGGGGCACCGTAAACGGAGTTGCAAAGCCACTTGCAATAACTTCACCCATATACACGGACTGATAATAAAACAACATAAACAGCAAAAGGACCTGTTCATCAAAAACGATTGAACAAGTCCTTTTAATTTATATCTTATGTCGAATTATTTTTCGAGACCGTTTTCATCAAAATTAAGGATAGTTGAAAGAACAACTTCGTAGCCGATTTTGATTGCTTCGGGAACAAGGCGGTCATAATTATCGCGTCTGTTATGATAATAATCTGCCGGTGTCGGATCCATAGCGGCAAGACATGTAGCGGTGATTCCCTTTTGTGAAAATGCCGCCGCATCCGATGCACCGAAGAAAACATTTGCAAATTTCAAATCGTCATGGCCTGCGTCGCTTGCGGAATCCATAACAAGTTGACTGAATTCTTGGCTGTGCTTAACCGTTCCGGTCATATCGCGATTATAGACATTAAGAAAGCCCAAATCGGCAAGCGTGTCAACGCAAAGAACGGCTGTTTCAACGCCGCCGTTGACATATTCATCATAATGATCCTTTGCCCATTGTTTGCAACCGCGAAGTCCTGCTTCCTCGCCGTCGGTAATCATTGCAACAAGTTCTGTATTTTCAAGTTCAACACCTGCCATATCGAGCATACGCATTGCGCAAACTGCAGCATATGTGCCGGTGAGGTTGTCATTTGCACCGGGTGAGAGCGTTTTGAAATCCATAAACAGGAAAAGCGGAACCATTCCGAGTGCTGTAAGGCAATGGAAATAATAGCTGTAATTAAGCATAAAATCGCCGAAAGAGCCCATATTCACAAAATTTGCGATAATTGTAAGGACGGCAACGATAAATGAAATAACCGCACCGCCGATAGCCCATCCCATAAGGATGCCGAAAAGATGGGGAATATGGAGTTTTTTGGCATAATAAAGGTGGCGCCACTCATAAGCCGCATCGCAGTGACCCGAAATTATAATTCTTCTTTTAATTTCGCCCTTTGGAGCACGCTTTGCATAGAAATTGTGACCTTCTGTTTTTTTATAAAACACATCCGTAAACTGCTTGTAAAGCAAAAATTCCATAACCGTAATAAAAAGGCTGACAGCAACAACGCCGCCTACGATACACTGCGGAACAAAGAAATCATTGCCGCCGACACCGCTGAAAACATTTGTATAAACAAGCACAAGGCAAACAACAACAGAAAGGAAAATTGCCGCTGCAACAAACTTTGTCCACTGCAAAAAAGCTTTGGGAGCGATTTTGTATGTTTCAAATCCCGTTTCGTCGCAGAATGTGTCCATTTCTTTTTTGATATGTTTTTGAGTTGCAAGGCAGTTTTTGTTGCCCGACTCACGCGGACCGTAGCGCTTGATAACATTTGTTATCTCTCTGACGGTATAATCAACATTTTCGTTAATAACTGCTTCGGGAAAATCTTTAAACTTCATTTTTAATTTTCTCCTTTGGATTTATAAATTTCGTTAAGTTTAAGTTCAAGGTAAGGGTCGCCCTTGCGGAACTTGTGTCTGATTTTTGCACATTCTCTCTTGCTTTGAGGGAGAGAAACACTGTCAACGGCATAATCTATACCTAAACTTTTAAGAGTCGGCTTGTATGCGTCAAGCCTTGCTTTGAAATCGTCAAAATTGATTTTTTCTTTAGCCGACCACGACACTTCGCCGAGTGCCTGCATTCTCGGAAACGCACAGAACTCAAGTTTTGCATTGTCGGCAATCCATTCCGACCAAAGTTCGCCCTCATAACCGAGAATATTGCTCATATTTTCACTGTTCATACCGTATTTTTCAGGTGTGTAGTTATATGTATTTGTGAGCGGAACCTGCGCATAAGGCATATCGAAATAAAAAGCTTGGTGATTGCTCAAAATAACCTCTCCGCCCGAATTGACATAATCAATACATCTGTCGTCACGCTTAAGTGTCCAATACTGAACAACAACATTTTTATCGTTCTTATTGAGATTGTCCGCCTTGAGGACATCGTTCCAAGCGATAAGCTTTTTATTTTTTGTTTTAAGATAATCGCAAACCCTGTTTTCAAACCAGCCCTGAAGTTCCCACTCATTTTTAAGTGAATTGTCGGCCATTGTTTTTTGGCATTTGGGACACTTTTTCCACTCTGTTTGCGGTGCCTCGTCGCCACCCATATGAATATACGGCGAATCAAAAAGGTCACAAACCTCGTCAAGAATATTGAAAATAAACTCGAATGTGCTCTCCTTACCGCAACAAACGGTTCTGTTCCAACGGAAATGGAGTTTTCTTTGCGGAACTTTGCCGCCGAAATAACACGGAACTTCCGTATCTTTAACAACACAGGCAAGCTCATTGTACGCGGCGATGGCAGCGGCGCAGTGAGCCGGAAAGTCAATTTCCGGAACGATCATAATTCCGCGTTCTTTTGCGTAAGCGACAATATCTTTGATTTGCTCCTGCGTGTAATATCCGCTGACAGGAACATTATCCATTTTAATGCTTCTCCAACCGCCTATTTGGGAATTGGGTCGCGTTGAGCCGATTTCAATAAGTTTCGGATACTTTTTGATTTCAATTCTCCAGCCCTGATCGTCAGTCAAATGCCAATGAAAAACATTTAGCTTTTCAAGAAACATCATATCAAGCATTCGTTTGATTTCATCCATACCGAAAAAATGCCTTGACTCGTCAATTTCAAGGCCGCGCCACGAAGTTTTGGGTGCATCCTCAATTTCACAGCACGGAATTTCGCATTTGCCGAGTTGCAATTCGCCGAGTTTCCACAATGAAACAAGCGCATAGTACGCACCGGTTTTTGTCGACGCCTTAATTGTGACCGATTTTTCCGTAACGGAAAGCGTGTAGCCCTCTTTCTCAATATCAGTGTCATCGGCAATTACGATATCGGCATTGTCGTCAACAATTTTTGCTTTTTCTGCGACAAGCGGCAAATCAAAATCGGTTTTGATTTTAACATCGTTCGGCAAATGAAAAAAGCCGCCCGTTTCAACTGCGTGCTTGGGCGCAGGTATCAGTTTTAACATTAAATCACCTGTTAATACATAATGATATAGAGATTATACCAAATATGATATATAAAGTCAATTTACAAAAGGGTGTCAATCAATGCATAACAAACAAGCTGCCGCTGAAAATCAAACGGCAGCCATAACAGATTTATTTATAAAGTTTTGCAACCTCGCCCATAATTTTAATACCCTGAACAATGTTTTCATCGCTCGGAGTTGAGAAATTGAGGCGGATATAATGACACGGCTTTGTATCGTCTGTCATAAAAGCACTGCCGGGAACAACGGCAACTTTGCGCTCGACAAGTTTGTTGACATAATCAAGCATATCGACATCATCGAGAAGCTTTGCCCAAATGAACAAACCGCCCTGCGGACGGACATATGTGATAAAGCCGTCGCAATATTTATCGAGGCTGTCGCACATAAGGTCAAGTTTGTGCTTATAAATCTTTCTGATATTTTCGATATGAGCGTTTACATCATATTCGTCAAACCAACGCGAAACAATCATTTGATTGAGAACGCCTGTATGAACATCGGAAACTTGCTTGCCGATTGTAAATGCGCCTGCACACTTTTTTGGAACAACAGCATAAGCAACACGGATGCCGGGTGCAAGAATTTTTGAAAACGAGCCGGCATAAATAACTATACCCTCGGTATCAAAGCTCTTGATAGCCGGAACATCCTCGCCTGCAACACGAAGATTGCCGTAAGGATTGTCCTCAACGATGGCAAGATTGTTTTCAAGTGCCAACTTGTACATCGCCTTTCTCTTTTCAAGACTGAGTGTTGTTCCGCCCGGATTTTGGAAATTGGGGATTGTATAAATAAACTTAGCGTTTGGATTTTCCTTAATAACTCTTTCGAGAGCCTCGATATTCATTCCGTCATCGTCAATCGGAACGCCTGCAAGCTTGCAACCGTGGGAACGGAAACAGTTGAGCGAACCGATAAAGGACGGCTCCTCGCAAATAACGGTGTCGCCCTCGGAGGCAAGAATTCTTGTTGCAATATCCATAACCTGTGTGCCGCCTGCGGTGATGATAACGGAATCATCGTCTGTGCCGACATTTTCTCTCTCCTTAAGCCACTTTGCGACGGTTTGACGGAGAGGCTCGTAGCCCTCGGATACGCCGTAAACAAGTGCCGAAACGGGATTTTCATCGAGAATTTCGGCAGAAAGTTTTTTTACTTCTTCGCACGGGAATGCGTCAACAGCAGGTGAACCGCCTGCAAAAGCAATCATACCCGGCTCACTTGTAACCTTTAAAATTTCTCTGACAGCCGACGGTTTAAGGCTCGAGAATTTTTTTGATAATTCATAACTCATTGTAATCACTCTTTTTCTAATATTTTTTCAACAAAGCGTTTTGTCGAATTTCCGTCGCACATCGAAACGAACCGCGATTTAAACGCCTTGTAATAATCATTTGTTGTATTTGCGCCGAGCACGGCAGGCGCAAGGTCGCCCTGCTTTTCGACGATTTTGCCGCAGGAATAATTTTTATAATCAAAATAAAATCCCCGTCCGTTGTTGTAATCCGCCAAATCGGGGGCATACAAAACGGCGGCATTGCCGATTATGGCATTTTCAAATATAACCGACGAATAGTCTGTGACAAGCACATCGGTAATAAACAAAATATCGTTTATCTCCCTTTCGTCGCTGAAATCGAACACGCAATTTTGAACAGACTGCGGAATGTCGAGCCGTTTTTTTACAAACGGGTGCATTTTTAAAATAACAACCCAGTCGTCGCCCAAATCACTTGCAAGTTTTTCGATATCTATAAACACCTCGGGATATTCGGCGTCATTTACATTCTGACCCCTGAAGGTCGGCGCAAAAAGGCAAACTTTTTTGTCCTTTAAAAGCGGCTGTTTTTTATATAGGCGCTCCCTCACCGACGAAACATAATCACTGTCGAAAAACACATCCGTTCGCGGAGTGCCGACAGGGATTACCTTGTCGCTTGAAATGCCGAATGCCTGCGCATAAATATCGACAATTTCGGGTGACGATACTATTGCTACCGTATAATTTTTATGCGTTAGCGAATTTTTTTCAGCCGTTTCTCTGCCGTAGCCGAATCGTTTGAATGCACCCATTGCGTGCCAAACCTGCACAAGCTGTTGATTGTCACGAAGTTTAAGAGGATAAACGCATGGTTCGTAATCATCAACCAAAATAAACTTGCTTTGCGCAAGGCGCGCACCGAGCTGTTCTGTCGAAAGCGAGCCGAGGTCGGTAACAACATCAATCTCAAAGGGTAGCGAATTTTTTTCGATATAATTCTTAATTGCGGCAAGATTTCCGCCGAACCTGCCCTTTGAGGTTGAAAGCATAAATATTTTGTTTTCCTGCATAGGTAACGATTTTGCTTTTTCGTAAGCGGAGATTAGTTTAGCATATCTCGCGCGTTGCAAAATCGGATAAGCAAATGATTTTAATGCGCCCATAATCAGCCTTTGTAATTGTATTTTCCGTCATATTTGCCTTTGATAAGGCCGTCGATAATCTCACCGTAGACGGAAGTTATCGAGTCAAACCTTTTGTTGACATAATCTTTTTTGAATGTGTTGATTTTTTCCGCGTCGGCAGTGTCGCCGTTTTCTATGCTTTTGCAAATATCAAACGCCGTTTCGCCGAAAACTGCCGGAATATCGTTTTTAAAATCAATATAAAATCCGCGCTCGTCAATATATTTGTCGCCGTCGAAATCAAAGATATAGACGGGTATATTTTTGAGCAGAGCCTCATATATCACCGAGCTGTAGTCTGTAATAACAGCATCTGCAACGGACATAAAATCCATACCCGTAAACAGCTCGCCGCTTTGCTCGTTGAGGCGTGAGGAGGTATAAATCTTCTCCTTGTTTGTATCAACGACATGATGCTTTACAATAAGGTTGAAATCGTCATAATTCACTCTTGACACAAGTTCCTGCGTATGAGCACGGAGATTTTGAATATCTTCCTCATTATCGCGGAATGTCGGAACATAGAGAATATTGCGCTTGCCGTTATCAAGCGACGGATAAGCCGCAAGCACTCTGTTCTTAATACTTTCACTCATTTCGTCATCTGTAAGATAATCCATCCTCGGGATACCGATTGGAATGAATTTTTCGGCAGGCTGACCGAGAGCCTCCGAAAAAGCAGGAACACATTTTTCACCGCTGACGGCGATTAAATCGTAATTTTTGTGCATACGCATTGCATCGGCAAGCGCGGAGGATTTGCCGCCCTCCTTATCGAGAATCGACCTGCCGAAGCGTTTAAATGCGCCGAGTGCGTGCCAAATTTGAATGATTTTCAAATCTTTTTTATGCTTTAACACCGACGCCAAAATGCAATAGCCGTCAAGCACGACAACCTTTGACTGCGCAAGCGCGTTCATTTGGCGGATCATTTCGCCGATATATTTTATTTTGCCGCCCAAGTCCGACGGTATCATTTTGCAAAGCACAACAATATCGTACTGCGGATATTGAGTTTTAAGCTCGTTGATAATATATTTAAAATCAATCGACGGCATTTCGCTTTGGCGCGAGATGAAGGCAACTTGATTTTTTGTTTTTTTCAGTTTGAAAAACGAATAGACAAAATTTGTGACAAATCTGAAAATCGCACCGAAAATCTTAACCATTGCCCTCACCTCCCATAGTATTTAATCAAAAATTATTCATAAAGCGGATATTTTGCACAAATTTCGGCTACGCCCTTTGTGATATAATCCTTTTTGTTTTCAAAATCTGTAACAGCAAGATAAATGAACTCGGCGATTTTATCGAAATCGTCTGTGTTGAGTCCTCTTGTTGTTGCGGCAGGTGTACCGATACGAACGCCGCTTGTAACGAACGGTGAAAGAGGCTCGTTCGGAACAGTGTTTTTGTTGAGTGTGATATGCACATCATCAAGTCTTGCCTCAAGCTCCTTGCCTGTAACGCCTGTGCCCCTCAAATCGAGAAGGCAAAGGTGGTTATCGGTTCCGCCCGAAACGAGGTTGAGTCCTCTCGAAGTGAGTCCGTTTGCAAGAGCCTGCGCATTATCGACAACTCTTTGCTGATATTCCTTAAACTCGGGTTTAAGAGCCTCACCGAAGCAAACAGCCTTACCTGCGATAACATGCATAAGAGGGCCGCCCTGAGTACCCGGGAACACTGCGGAATTAAGTTTTTTGATAAGATACGGATTGTTGCAGAGGATAAGACCGCCGCGAGGTCCGCGAAGTGTTTTGTGTGTGGTTGTTGTGACAACATCGGCATACGGAACGGGCGACTGATGCAAGCCTGCGGCAACAAGTCCTGCGATATGAGCCATATCTACCATAAACATTGCGCCGTTTGCGTGTGCAATGTCAGCCATTGTTTTAAAATCAATCTCTCTCGGATATGCAGACGCACCGGCAACAATAAGTTTTGGCTTAACCTTATTAACCTGCTTTGCAAATGCGGCAAGGTCGATATATCCGCTCTCGTCAACGCCGTAAGGAACGAAGTTGAAATACTTGCCCGAAATGTTAGCCGGTGAGCCGTGGGTAAGGTGACCTCCGTTGTCAAGGCTCATACCCATTACGGTATCGCCCGGTTTGAGAAGTGCAAGATAAACGGCAGTGTTAGCCTGTGCGCCCGAGTGAGGCTGAACATTTGCGTATTCACAGCCGAAAAGCTCGCAAGCGCGCTTGATAGCGATATTCTCAACGATGTCAACATACTGGCAGCCGCCGTAATAACGCTTTGCCGGAAGACCCTCGGCATATTTATTAGTCAAAACGGAGCCCATTGCCGCCATAACCTGCGGAGAAACAAGGTTTTCGGATGCTATAAGCTCGATATTATCTCTCTGTCTTTTAAGCTCGAGTGACATTGCGTCTGCAACCTCTTTATCGGTTTGAGCCACAATGCCGATTGAATCAAAATAATCTGAATACATTTTTTATCCTCCTTAGATAAATATTATCTTTAATATAATACCATATTATAACCGTTTATACAACCACAAAATTAGCACTTGAAAGCACGCTTTATCTGTGATAAAATAACTGTTAGTTAAAAAACAACAGAAAGGCTAATTACTATGAGTGGACATAATAAATGGAGCACTATCAAAAGAAAAAAGGGTGCAAACGATGCCGCAAGGGCAAAAGTTTTTACTAAAATCGGCCGTGAGCTTGCAGTAGCTGTTAAAAACGGCGGTCCCGACCCAAACAATAACGCAAAGCTCCGCGATGTTATCGCAAAAGCAAAGCAAAACAATGTGCCGAACGACAACATTGAGCGTATGCTCAAGAAAGCAGCCGGCGACGGCGACGGCGCAAACTACGAAGAAATCGTTTATGAGGGCTACGGTCCTTCGGGCGTTGCTGTAGTTGTTGAGGCTTTGACAGACAACAGAAACAGAACTGCCGGCGAAGTTCGCCACTATTTTGACAAAGCAGGCGGAAACATGGGCAACCCCGGCTCGGTTACATTTATGTTTGAAAAACAGGGCGTAATCGTCATCGAAAAAGAGGATGTCGATGAGGATCAGCTTATGGAAGACGCTCTTGAAGCAGGCGCATCCGATTTTCTCACCGATGATGAGGAAATATTTGAAATCAGAGCAGAGCCTAACGATGTCGGCGCTATCCGCGACGAACTTTCGGAAAAGGGCTACAATATCATTTCGTCCGACTCGGCTTATATTCCGTCAACATACACCCGTCTTGACGACCCCGAGGATATGAAAAAGATGGCAAGAATGATTGAAATGTTTGAAGAAAACGACGATGTTCAAAACATTTATCATAACTGGGAAAACGAGGACGAATACGAAGAGGAATAATTGCACATTCCGCAAAGTTCGACCATAAAACAAAACAATAAAGATAATGCCGCAAATTGTGCTATTGACAAAAATCGCAATTTGTGGCATTATTTTTTTAGAATTATATGGGAGGATGCAATATGTCTGTTTATTTAATTGATTATGAAAATGTAAATCAAAAAGGTGTAAACGGTCTTACACAATTAAAGCTGACAGAAAATGACAAAGTTGTGATTTATTACAGCAACAATGCCAATTCACTGACATTTGAATTGCACAATGAATTAATGCGTTGTGCGGCAAAAATAGAGTATCATAGAATATTCTGTGACAGCAAAAATGCACTTGATTTTATTTTAGTTTGCGAATTAGGCAGATACACCGCTCAAAACCCAGATGAAGAATTCTATATCGTATCAAAAGATACAGATTATGACAATGTAATAAAATACATTATCGGACGCTACCATGTAAAAGTATCGAAAATAAAATCGGTATCCGCAAATATCAATAATTCCGTTTGCAAAAAGGAAGAAGCGCAATCGGCTACGCAGGAACCGAAATTAAGCGATTTGGTTCAGCCCGACCAATATGCTAAAGTCGAAAAAATAGTGAATAAATATGTTACAAAAAACGGTATTCACAACAATCTTGTAAAAGCATTCGGTGAAAACGGTAAAACTATTTACGAAACGATTAAGCCGTTATTAAAAGACAAAAAGTAAAGATAACAACATAAAAACCGGCAGAGGTGCGAATACCTCTGCCGGTTTGGTTTTTGGTTTATTTAAAGAAGTTTGAATTTTCGCGCTGTGCTTTTTCAGCCTGCTCTTTTGCCGCCTTATCGAGTGCCTCTGCGCGCTTTTTCTCCTGCTCAAGCTCTTTTTTGATTGCTTCAGCCTCTTTTTTATCGCGCTCAAGCTCTTTTTTTGTGAGAGGAACAACTACGTGGTGCTTGTCCTCATTATTCTTCGGCTTTGTTGTTTTTTCTTCATAAATTGCGCTTACCTCTTCAACATCACCGCAAGCAATCATATTGCCGTGCTCAAGCAAAATCGCTTTGTTGCAGATTGCCTTAACCTGTTGAATATTATGCGAAACGAAAAGAACGGTGATGCCCTTGTCGAACATTGACTGAACCTTTGCAAGGCTCTTAACTCTGAACTTTGCGTCGCCGACAGACAAAACCTCATCGAGAATCAAAACATCGGGGTCAACCGCCGTTGCGATTGAAAAGCCGAGTCTTGCTTTCATACCGGAGGAATAGTTTTTAATCGGAACTTCGATAAAGTGACCGAGCTCGGAGAAATCGATAATTTCATCAATCTTGCCGTCGAGGTATTCACGCGAATAGCCGAGAACGGCGCCGTAAAGATAAATATTTTCTCTGCCGGTGTAGTCGTTATCAAAGCCTGCGCCGAGTTCCAAAAGAGGAGCAATAACGCCCGTTTTGTAAATTTGACCCTCTGTCGGTTTGTAAACGCCTACGATTGTTTTAAGAAGTGTACTTTTACCTGCACCGTTTAAACCGAGAATAGCAAGACGGTCGCCCTTTTTAACCTCAAAGCTGATGTCGTTGAGCGCAACGAAATTGTTGTAAACAAGCTGATGCTTAATGAATTTGATTGCAAATTCCTTAAGATTGTCGACCTTTTCTCTGCTGAGAGTGAAACGCATTGTTACATGCTCAACCTTAACCGCAACCTCACGGTCGTCATGCTCGGCATCAATCTCGGGACCTTCCCAAACCTTGAGCCCGTCATCATTTTGATTGTTTGTTAAAACATTTTTATTATTCTGCATAATAGTTTCCTCTATTTATGATCACGCTTTAGCTTCCAAGCCAATGCAATCAACGCAAATGCAACGCCGAATGACGCGCATGCGCTTATAAGCACATGAAATTCGCACAAATTAACATAATCCAAAACAGCCTCGCAAAGATATTTTGGATATATAACAAGTTGTTTCATTGCTTTGATTATTTGTACGCCAAAAACAAGAATAAGTTGCAAAATTCCGGAAGCAATAAACGAAAACGATATTGCGCGAAGTCCGCGATATTTTTTACTGCCCATTGTGTAAACAATTGCAAAAAGCACTGCACCGATAACAGCAAGCACTGCGGCAAAGACAGTCGATACGGTTTTGCCTATATTTGAAACGGTTTGCAATTGGTCGGTATATTCAAACGCAACCCGCTTTTCAATATAATTGCAAATATTACTTGAAAATTTTGTGCATGCTTTTTTTGTACTTTCGGCAGTACTGATTTTATACTGCTTTATCATATCCTCTGTTTTTTTGGCTAATTGTATATTAAGTTCGGAAATTCTGTCTTCATAAGTAGTTTTTGTATAGTCTTGAGAAATATCAAAATTTCCTTCGGCATAAGCGTTTACCGTATTATAAACGGCGTCATATGTGATTATCTCGTCAACGCTGTCGGTCGGAATGCCGTTTTGCGCACACACATCGTATGCATACTGCTTGACATCACCGTAAAGCGACTGAACATATTTTTCATTTGTAAAAATTGACACATATTTTTTGCCGTCAACACAATCTGCTCTTACAAAAAGAGTCAAGCTCAGTGCCGCTATCACCAAAAACAGCACGAACGAAAGAAAATGCCTGCCGATAACAACCGATTTGGTTTCGGACGAATACGATTTTCTGCTCATTACGGCACCTCCTTCACAGAAGGGCCGGAAACAAGCCGAGCCGTGACATACAGCATTTTGCCGTTTTGATAAGAAAACGCATCGCCTGAATCGCTTGCCAAAACAATTTCGTTATCCGAAACAGTCGGAGCACTGTTCAAAGCAGAAACATCCGTAACGGAATAGGCGTATGTCCCCCATTCCGTTTCAAACGAAACCGTATCGCCTTTGTCAACATTTTTAAGTGCTTTAAACGATGTTGACGAATAGCCGAAAATCTGAACAGCCTTGCCCTGACCGGGGAGCGCGGCTTTTGTATTAAGTGCCGCTCCGTTTCGCAGTGAAACTCTGTTTAAACCATAGTAAACATCAGCGTTAAGCCCTGCGTCGTCGCAAATAATTTTGCCGATTTTTTTTGCCGCGGAAAGTTTCAGAATTTCTGTCGCGCCGCTTGTTTTTGCAGACGGATTGTATTCGCTGCTTGCCGTTATATCGCAAAAATCGGGTGTCAGTGTTTTTTGAGCGGAATGAACCGTAGCAACGGCAACATTCATCAAAACAAAGCACACCGGCACAATCGCTATAAGCGAAATCAGCACATAAATAATCGGTGTTGAAAAATACGGCAACACTGTGCGGTGCTTTTTATGCGATTTCCTTTTTGAATTATTAAATTGTGAAGTGCGTTTATTATCTTCACTCATAACTTATACCGTAAAATCAGTCATCCTCAAAAACCGCGCCGCGGCTTCCGCTTGTAACATGCTGAGCGTATCTCTTAAGATAGCCCGAAAGATCTTGTTTCGGAGCAACCCATTTTGCTTTTCTTTCAGCCAAAACCTCATCGGAAACATTAACTTTAAGCACTCTTGCCGGAATGTCGATTTCAATTTCATCGCCGTCCTCAACAAGTGCAATAGTTCCGCCTACTGCCGCTTCGGGGCTGATATGACCGATTGACGCACCTCTTGTTGCGCCGGAGAAACGGCCGTCTGTAAGAAGGGCAACCGATGAGCCAAGACCCATACCGATAATGGCAGATGTAGGCGAAAGCATTTCTCTCATACCCGGTCCGCCCTTAGGACCCTCATATCTGATTACGACAACATCGCCGGCAACAACTTTTCCGCCGTTGATGGCTTCAATTGCCTCTTCCTCTGAATTGTAGCATTTTGCAGGACCCTTGTGTTGCATCATTTCCGGAGCAACTGCACCCTTCTTAACAACTGCGCCCTCCTCTGCAAGGTTGCCCTTGAGAACGGCAATACCGCCGTCCTTTGAGAACGGATTGTCAAGTTTTCTGATAACTTCTCCGTCTGCGTCGGGAGCCTTTGCAATTCTGTCGGCAACCGTTCCGCTTACGGTGAGGCAGTCTGTATGAATAAGACCTGCTGTTGAAAGCTCCTTGATTACAGCCTGCATACCGCCGACATTGTTAAGGTCGGTAATAAATACAGATGATGCGGGGTTGAGCTTACAAATTTGAGGTGTTTTATTGCCCATTTCGTTAAGGTCATCAAGATTAATATCGTGACCTGCAGCGTGAGCAATGGCAGTGAGGTGCAAAATAGTGTTTGTTGAGCAACCGATTGCCATATCGCATCTCATTGCGTTTTCGATTGATTTTTCCGTAATAATATCCGAGGGCTTAATGTCATCTTTAAGAAGAGCCATTACCCTCTCGCCTGCCATTTTTGCAAGCCTGAGGCGTGCCGAATAAACAGCCGGGATTGTGCCCGAACCGGGGAGCGACATACCGATTGACTCTGTAAGGCAGTTCATCGAGTTTGCAGTGTACATACCCGAACACGAGCCGCAAGTCGGGCAAGCGGTGAAAGCTGTATTTTCAAGGTCCTCATCGCTCATTTTGCCGACAGCATTTGCGCCGACATATTCAAACTGCTCTGACAAACCGATTGGATTTGTTGTAGCAGTGCTTTTGCCCGGAAGCATCGGACCGCCGTTGATGAAAATGCAAGGCAAATTCAAACGGCATGCGGCAAGGAGCATACCCGGAACGATTTTATCACAGTTCGGAATAAACACGATTGCGTCAAGCGGATGGGCGGTAAGCATAACTTCAATACTGTCCGCGATAAGCTCACGCGAGCAAAGTGAATATTTCATACCTTTATGGTTCATAGCAATACCGTCGCAAACGCCGATTGTGTTAAACTCAAACGGAACGCCGCCTGCGTTGCGGATGCCGGCTTTAACCTGCTCGGCAATTTTGTCAAGGTGCATATGACCCGGAATATAATCGCTTTTTGAGTTTACAACCGCTACAAACGGTCTTTTCATTTCAAGCTCGTCAATGCCGAGTGCTCTCAAAAGCGAGCGGTGAGGAGCTCTTGACGGACCCTCTTTAATCAAATCTGATCTCATTAAAAACATCTCCCTGTTTTTGAAAATGTAAAATACAAATTTTCGTCTGCGCACAAAAGTGCCGTGACTAAATCTTATCGCTTAATTATACTAACTTTTTTATTAATAGTCAATACCCGCAGAGCCTCACTTTTTACCGAAAAAGCGTGTCCTGCGGGTATATTATTGTATAAATTATATATTTTACCGACAAATTCGCATCCGAACATTAAAAATCAAATGTCAGCGGATCGTGGCTTGTTCGCCTGTTTTGATTCATTGAATTGAGTGCCTGAATATCGTCACCGTCAAGTTTGAAATCAAAAACATTAATATTTT
>CAVGLE010000029.1:0-827 GCA_963630035.1 Mediterraneibacter torques | reverse complement strand
AAATTTGCGCAGGTGATTTTGAATGTTTGTCGGCAATATCAAGAATTGTCTTGTTGTTAAAATTGCCGCGCAAAAGCGGTGCCCACGCCATAACGGCAATTGAATTATCGCGGCAAAGCGAGAGCAAATTTTCGTTGTGGGACAGCGGAGTGTGCTCAATTTGATTAATCATAGGCTTGATTGTGCAATGCGACAAAAGATATTCAAGTTGGCTGACTTCAAAATTGCAAACGCCGATGCTTTTAACCTTGCCGTCGGAATAAAGTTTTTCCATAGCCTGCCAAGTGGAGAGCATTCGCTCGTTGTTTAGACCCGGCCAATGAACCAAAAACGAATCGAGATAATCGGTTTTAAGCCTGTCTAACGATTCGTCAAAACTTTTAAGCGTATTTTCATACCACTGATTGCAGTTGTCAACCTTGCTGACAATGAAAATATCGTCACGCGGAATATTGTTGACCTTAATTGCGTCGCCGAGCGCATCCTCGTTTTTATACATTTGGGCAGTGTCAAACAAGCGATAGCCCAAATCATACGCAGCCGCAACGGCATTGTTCATTTCATCGCCGTGAGCCATTTTGTAAACACCCAATCCGATGTCGGGCATTAAAATATGATTATAAAGTTCCGTAAAATCATCTCCGATAAAACATTGAAAAATAATACATTTTAAAAAATGCCGTGCATAATGCGGTTATTTATCAATTCATAAAGAATTGCTTTCTCGGTATTAATATCCCCTGATGCGTTTTCTGACAAGTATAGATTTATTGTAAAGCTTAGAAGAGAATTGAAGCAAAAGAACGCCTATTTTTTGCGTACGCGAA
>CAVGLE010000028.1:6965-19430 GCA_963630035.1 Mediterraneibacter torques | reverse complement strand
GCTTACAATAATATCATTACCATTTTGTGTAACTTCCATAAAAATATGCTCCCTTTTTCGTCAAATGCGCCGATTGCACATACTATCTGTATAGTAAAAAATTATCACTGCCTTTGTCAAGAGCAAAAGTTAAAAATAGCAAATTATACAAAATTTTTGTTACTTTTTGTAATGTTGAAAACTATGTGTAAAGTGGGGAAAAAGGGGCAAAAAAGCCTGTACGAATGTTTTCAACACCCTAAAAAGGCTATATTATAGCGGTTTTAGGCTAAGTTTTAAACATTTTCCACCGAGTTTTCCACATTTTTAACCTTTAAGCGGATAATACAATTTGTTATAGATTTTCGCTGTCAAGTAAAAATCAGTGCTCATTTTTAACAAAAATCGACAGCTTAATATTGAATAAAAAGGCAAAAATTTTCAAACACTATTTGTATAATTGAGAAAGGGTTTTGAAAAATGATAAAAGGAATAAACAAACAAATTTTAGAAGTTACAAACACCGACAATCCGTATTTTGAAAGAGTGATATTTTTTGTGCGACCGCAGTCGGCAAAAACGGATGAACAACTCCTGAAAAAGGAAGCTGAAAAAATTGCCGCAACGGCGCAACGACCGCCAAAGACGCAAAAAACAATTAAACAAAAAATAACATCGGCATTTTTTATTATACTCGGCGCAGGGGCGGCACTTGCGATAACATATGTGGTGAATAATTTGATAAATTAGGCAAATAATATCAGCGGTGATTAATTATGGCAAAGAATATTAAAAAGTTTCTCGGTATTTTGAGCATCTTTATTTTGATTGCGGCTGTAATCGGAGCGTCATACACCGTTTACGATTCGTATTTCAAAGAGGAGAGCGTTTTTGTTGCTTCAAAACTCGGTTCCACAGGCGATGAAGTTAAAAAAATCCAAAAAAAGCTTAAAGAGCTTGGATATTACAACGGCAATGCCGACGGAATATACGGCACCGCAACAAAAACAGCCGTCACAAAATTTCAAAAAAGCTGCGGGCTGACCGCAGACGGGATTTGCGGCTCAAAAACACTGCTTTATCTCGGGCTGGGTGGCTCGTCATCATCCGTTTCAAACAACACAACATATTCTAACGAAGATGTCGAACTCCTTGCAAAGGTGATTTCTGCGGAGGCGCGCGGCGAAAGCTACGAGGGTCAGGTTGCTGTCGGCGCAGTTATTTTAAACCGAATCGCGCACCCCGATTTTCCCGACTCGCTGAGCGGAGTTGTTTATCAAAAGGGTGCATTTTCCTGCGTCAACGATTCAAACTGGTACCAGCCTGTTGCGGACTCGTCCAAAAAAGCGGCGCGTGACGCTCTAAACGGATGGGATCCGTCGGGCGGAGCGGTTTATTATTTCAACGCGTCAAAAACGAACGACTCTTTTATGCACTCACGCAAAGTAATCAAAGTTATCGGCAACCACAAATTTTGCGTATAAAATTCAGACAAAAAAGCAAGGCACTGTCAGGCGAAGGCAGTGCCTTTATGAAATTTAAGAATTCTTAAGTTGTCACTATATAAATTGTGTGTTAAAATAATTGTTGCAAAAATTAAGGGAAAGAGGTTGTTTTATGTTTTTGCTGATGGGCAGTATTGCCTCAATCATTGTCAGCGTGCTTCAGATATCGTTTTTCAGCGGCACGCAAAAGGTGGGAACAAGTATTCACACCGTTATTAAAAATTTGTTTTTGGTTAATCTTACATCGCTTGCAATTCAAAAATATGTGCTTCACTACGAACATTTTCTTGACACAAGCAACTACAAGCCGATTGCTTTTGTTAAGTTTTTTATAATAGCGGTTTTGGTTGCGTTTATTTATCTCGGAATAAATGCGATTGTGAACAGATACATATCCTTTGAGGGAGAAACGCCGAAAAAGACTAAGGGCACAAAAGCTCTCAAAATTATTTCTGCAATTTTGTTCTTTCTCGGCATACTTTTCATTTTTGCAACAATTTGGGGCAAAAAATCATTCGGCAATGTCGGAGCAGACCAGCTTGTTGTAAACTTAATGTCTCCTGCAGGCGACGGTGACGACGCTGTTTATGTTGATTTTATCGAATCCGCATTTATGCCATGCCTGCTATTGATGTCGCTGTTTTGCGTTTTTGTTTTCTCAAATTTCAAACTCGTTTATCACAAGGGAAAGAAAACAAAAGTTATATTCAATGATCTCGTCCACAGAATTATCAGTCTTGTTTTGGCTCTTGCAATGCTCGTGACAGGCACCGTTTACGGTGTTGAAAAGTTCCATTTAACGCAACTTTACAACGCATATGTTTCAAAATCTACATTTATTGAAGATAATTATAAGGACCCAAAGACAACAAAGCTTGTTTTCCCGGAGAAAAAAAGAAATGTTATCCATATTTATCTTGAATCCATGGAAAACAGCTATATGTCGAAAGACCTCGGCGGAAATATGAAGAAAAATCTCATACCTGACCTGACAAAGCTCGGCTATGAAGGATACACTTTCTCAGACACCGAAAGAAAATTCGGCGGACCGAAAAAGGCAACCGGCACACAATGGTCCGTTGCTTCAATGGTCAACCAAATGTCTGGATTGCCGATGAAAGTGCCGACAGGAAAGAACACTTACGGCACACCGGGCAACTTCTTCCCCGGCGCATGGACTATAGGCGATATATTGCACGAAGAAGGTTATGAGCAAACAGTTATGTTCGGCGCAAATGCCGATTTCGGCGGTCTTACATATCTTTTTGAGGCTCACGGTCAGTATAAAATCATGGATCATAAATATGCCCTCAAACACAATCTTATACCGAAAGGTTACAAGGAATTTTGGGGATATGAGGACGATAAACTTTATGAATTTGCAAAAGACGAACTTACACGCCTGAGCAAAACAGGAAAACCGTTTAATTTCACAATGGAAACGGCAGACACTCACCGCCCCGGCTATGTGAGCAAAAAGGCGACGAAAAAATATCCGGACAAGTATTCAAACGCAATCTATTACAGTCAGCACCAAACATACAAGTTTATACAATGGATTAAAAAACAACCGTTTTATGAAAACACAACAATTGTTATGATCGGCGACCATTGCAGTATGGATACAGCATTTTTCAAAGATTTCGGCGATTATGACAGAACACAGTACAATGTAATTTTGAACCCGTCGCCCGATTTGAAGATTGACAGCGCAAAATTCACAAACCGCCAATGGGCAAACTTTGATATGTTCCCGACAATCTTGGCGGCTATGGGTGTTAAAATAGACGGCGACAGGCTCGGAATAGGCACAAACCTATTCTCCGACAAGAAAACGATTTTTGAGGAATACGGCTTTGAAAAAGCTGACAAACAGCTTGAAAAGAAGAGCGTATTTATGAACGAACACATTCTCAAAAGCCCCGAGCATCAGGAAATCGGTGTAAGAGCCTCAAAAAAGAAAAAGTAATCTGAATATCGATAAAGCGCAGTGAGTTATACTCATTGCGCTTTTGCTTTCTTTGCCGAAAAGAGAGAATATTAAAGGGCTGTATCGCAAAAAATGTGACACAGCCCTTTATATAATAATGTATTTTACTTT
This sequence comes from Mediterraneibacter torques, assembly GCA_963630035.1. GTDB lineage: Bacteria > Bacillota > Clostridia > Oscillospirales > Acutalibacteraceae > Eubacterium_R. The sequence goes on along the minus strand of CAVGLE010000028.1, from coordinate 15,845 downwards.
TTGGGAACAATTTTTTCCTTACCGCCCATATACATACGCAGTGCTTCCGGGATTGAAACAGAGCCGTCGGCATTGAGATTGTTTTCAAGGAATGCAATGAGCATACGCGGCGGAGCAACAACCGTATTATTGAGCGTATGTGCAAGATAGTTGCCGTCCTTGCCCTTTACGCGGATTTTAAGGCGGCGAGCCTGAGCGTCAGTAAGATTCGAGCAAGAGCCGACCTCAAAATATTTCTTCTGTCTCGGTGACCACGCTTCAACATCGACCGATTTAACCTTAAGGTCTGCAAGGTCGCCCGAGCAACATTCAAGTGTACGAACAGGAATATCGAGACTGCGGAAAAGGTCAACGGTGTTCTGCCAAAGTTGGTCAAACCAATATTTTGACTCATCGGGCTTGCAGACAACAACCATTTCCTGCTTTTCAAACTGATGGATACGATAAACGCCGCGCTCCTCAATACCGTGCGCACCTTTTTCTTTTCTGAAGCAAGGCGAATACGATGTAAGTGTGAGCGGAAGTTTTTCCTCAGGTGTGATTGTGTCGATGAACTTGCCGATCATCGAGTGCTCGGAAGTGCCGATAAGATAAAGGTCCTCGCCCTCGATTTTATACATCATGGCGTCCATTTCCTCAAAGCTCATAACGCCGGTAACAACATTTGAACGAATCATATAAGGCGGAATGCAATAGGTGAAGCCTCTGTCAATCATAAAGTCGCGCGCGTATGCGAGAACTGCCGAGTGAAGACGGGCAATGTCGCCCATAAGATAATAAAATCCGTTGCCGGCAACTCTGCCTGCGGCGTCCATATCAATGCCGTCGAATTTTTCCATAATATCTGTGTGATAAGGAATTTCAAAGTCAGGCACAACAGGCTCGCCGTAACGCTGAACTTCGACATTTTCGCTGTCGTCCTTACCGATAGGAACAGACTCGTCGATAATGTTCGGGATTGACATCATAAGCTTTGTAACTTTTTCGCCAAGCTCGCTTTCTTTTTTTGCAAGTTCGTCAAGTTCCTTTGCCTGAGCGGTAACCTGCTCTTTAAGAGCCATACCCTCTTCCTTTTTACCCTGTGCCATAAGTGCGCCGATTTGTTTTGAAACTTTGTTTCTGTTTGCACGAAGCTCGTCGGCTCTTGCGATAACCTGACGGCGCTCGCTGTCAAGCTCGATTACTTCGTCAACATACGGGAGTTTGTGGTCCTGAAACTTCTTTTTGATATTTTCTTTTACAAGCTCCGGGTTTTCTCTGACAAATTTAATATCTAACATTTTCTTTCTCCTAAAATTTATTTAGCAATTGCGTTTGCTATATCCTTAAGGTCGTCAAGCGAGTAGAACTCTATTTCAAGCGTACCCTTTGAGCGGCCGTTATAAACTTTGACTCTTCTGCCCAATACTTCGGTCAGCGAAAGTTCGACCTCATCATAAAAGCTGTCCCTGCGTTTTGCGGTCTGCTTTTTGTCTGCGGATTTGGTCGGTCGCTTCGCAAGGCGTTCAACATCACGGACTGTGAGTTTATCTGAAACAATTTGCTTTGCAACCTCATACATAATCGCTTGATTGTCAAATGCAAGCAATGCTCTTGCGTGACCCGCGCTGATTTCGCCGTCCTTTGTCATTTGGCGTACCTCTTCGGGCAGTTTTAAAAGACGAAGTGAATTTGCGATTGCTGGACGGGATTTTCCGACAGAAACGGCTACCTGTTCCTGCGTATAATCGCATTTATCGATGAGAGCCTGAAGTCCTTCAGCCTCTTCAATCGGATTGAGATCCTCTCTCTGCAAATTTTCTATAATGGCGATTTCCATAGCTTCGGAATCGGAGAGTTCCTTTATTATTACGGGAACCTCCTTTAATCCTGCCATCCTTGAAGCTCTCCAACGGCGTTCGCCGGCAATAAGCTGGTATCCGCCGCTCAATAGCGGGCGAACAAGCAACGGTTGAAGCACACCGTGAACTGTAATACTGTCGGCAAGTTCCTGTAACGCACCCTCGTCGAAAGTTTTGCGCGGCTGTTCCTTGTTCGGGATAATTTCGTTAATCGGCAATGTGCTTGTCGACACCATATCGTCAACATTATTTTCAAGCATCAATGCGCCGAGCCCTTTACCGAGTCCCGATTGTTTTTTTGCCATATTTTCCTCCAATTATTGTTGTTTTAAGAATTCATCTGCAAATTTTTTGTATGCAAATGACGGCTTTGAGTATTTTTCGTAATAAATAACCGGTTCGCCGAAACTCGGAGCCTCAGCAATTTTGACCGAGCGCGGAATCATCGTTTTGTATGACTTGCCCGGAAAATACTTGTTTACCTCGTCAATAACCTGATTTGTAAGCTTTAATCGGCTGTCATACATTGTAAAAAGCACGCCTTCAAGCTGCAAATGCTCATTATAGTGTTGTTTTATCGTTCTGACCGTTGCAACAAGCTGACTTAAGCCCTCTAAAGCATAATATTCGCATTGAAGCGGCACAATAAGAGTGTCTGCGGCAACAAGTGCATTTATTGAAAGCAATCCGAGTGACGGCGGACAGTCGATAATAATATAATCAAACTCCATAACAAGCGTTGCAATCGCCTTTTTGAGTGCGCTGTTTCTGTCGTCAAGCTCGGCAAGCTCAAGCTCTGCACCTGCCAAATTCATATTTGCAGGCAAAAGATAGAGGTTTTTAAACTCCGTTTCAATCATAATTGCCCTTGCGGCAACCTCACCGATTAAAACATTGTATGTCGAGTATTTTACATCGCTTTTGTCTATTCCGACACCCGAGGTTGAGTTGCCCTGTGGGTCAACATCAATAAGGAGCGTTTTTTTGCCTTTTGCTCCCAAAGCGGCCGCCATATTGACGCATGTGGTTGTTTTGCCAACGCCGCCTTTTTGGTTAAATATCGCTACGGTTTTGCCCATAACATCACCTCGATTTTTGAATTGATATAATTATACAATAAATAGGTGTTTATATCAATAGTTTCACATGAAACATTTTAGAATTTACTTTTAATCAAGATATAGCATAGACATATTATTTTTAATCAAAATATAGTTTGTAAGTATTTCACATGAAACAATTGTGCTTGTTTAACACCAAATGTTTCACATGAAACATATATTGATGGCATACAAAGCAAAACAGACAGGCGGTTAGCCTGTCCGTTTCGCGTGATGAAAAGAGGAGAATATGTTTAAAACGGTTTCCCGTTTTAAGCCTGTTTTGCGTCGAAAAGCTTCAAAGACTTTTCAGTATTTGGGTTTTTCGGTATTTTAACCCTGAATTCTATATAATCGTCGGTTTCGGTTTTATCTGATGTTGCGTCAATGCCCGATGCACGCATTGTTTCGATTGCTTTGTTGACTGTGTTTACAAATATGCGTACATCTTTAAAGATTTTAACTACATTGCGTTTTGGCTTAATCTGTTTCTCCTCGGTTAAGGAGTCTATCAGTCGTTCTGTCTGCTCAACATTAAGGCGTCTTTCCTTAATAATGTTAAGTGCCGCCCAAATATCCTTTTCACTGTCCAATTTTAGCAGTGCGCGCGCGTGCCGTTCGGTTAAATGTTCTTTTTCGATGAAATAGCGCACATCGACCGGTAAATTTAGCAGACGAACTTTATTTGAAAGCGCGGACTGACTTTTTCCGAGCCGTTTTGCTATTTCGCTTTGGGTCATTCCGAAATGTTCGATAAGCTGTCCTATAGCGATTGCTTCTTCAAAGAATGTGAGATCGGCTCTTTGAACATTTTCAAGTATGGAAAGCACTGCGCTTTGTTCATAATCACATTCAAGTTCTATGCAGGGCACATCGTCAAGCCCTGCGAGAATTGCCGCGCGTAATCTGCGCTCACCGGCAACAACCTCAAAGTAATCGGAGTTGTTAATTCGTTTTATCAACAGCGGCTGTAATATTCCGTTTTGCTTTATTGAATTTGCAAGCGAAAGCATTTCCTCGCTCTCGAACTTGTGTCGCGGCTGATATGGGTTCGGCAAAAGTTTTTCCGTTTGAATATAATTGATATCATTCATAAGGTTATCTCCTTTGCTGACTATATATTAACATAAACAATTATAAAAATAAAGGATTTCTCATCGTGAGAAATCCTTTTCGTTCGACATGTAATATTATCTTTAGAGCGGTGCTTGTGCGATTTTCTTGCTCTTTCGAGGGTATTTTGTCGGTGTCTGCGATATTTTCTTAATAATTATTATTGTTCTTTGGTCGCCGTTAGGCAGTTTATATGAAACATTATTGCAAATTTTGCCGCCGAGTGTCGAAACTGCGTTTTCCGCGTCGCCGATTTCATCCTTTGAGCCTTTGAGTGCAACAAAATATCCGCCGACTTTAACAAAGGGGAGGCAGTATTCTGCCAAAACATTCATCGGTGCAACGGCTCTTGCCGTCGCAAAATCGTATGTTTCGCGAAAACACGCCTCTTGACCTGCATCCTCGGCTCTTGCGTGAACAAGCTCCGCCTGCAAATCGCACATTTCGAGCACCTCGCTGAGAAAAACAAGCCGCTTGTTGAGTGAATCCATAAGAGTAAGCGCAATATCCTCGCGTGCCAAAAGCAAAGGTAAACCCGGAAAACCTGCGCCTGTTCCCACATCAATAATGCTTGCACCCTGCGCAACATCGACATATTTAAAAAATTTAAGGCTGTCGACAAAATGTTTTATAACTATTTCGTCCGGCTCGGTAATTCCCGTCAAATTCATTTGCTTGTTGCGCTCAACAAGGTGAGCGGCGTATTTGTCGAAATTATCAAGCGCGGTGTCCGACAGCGCAGGTTGATATTTTTTTAATAAATACTTATTTATCATTTTGCATACTTTCCAAAATAATGTTAAGCGCCGTTACATCGGCAGGGTTTACGCCGCTGATTCTGCCCGCCTGACCGAGATTTTCGGGGCGGATTTTTGACAGCTTTTCAATCGCTTCAAGTCTTAATCCTTTAAGCGACGAATAATCAATGTCGGCAGGGATTTTTTTAGCCTCGAGTCGGCGCATTTCCTTAATCTGCGCTTCTTGCTTTTTAATGTATCCCTCGTATTTAATCGAAATTTCAACCTGCTCAAACACTTCATACGGCAAATCGGGTCTGTCGGTGTCAAACGGAGTAAGGTCGGTGTATGAAATTTGCGGTCTGCGCAAAAGTTCAACCATTTTGCATCCGGTTTTAAGCGGAGCCGTTCCGCGTTCTTCAAGCATTTTTTGAAGCTCGTCACTGACAGGAATCGAAAGAGCGCAAACTCTCTCGTGTTCCTCTTTGATAAGCTCCTGCTTTTTCAAAAACGCATTGAATCGCTCGTCGCTGATTAATCCTATTTTATGACCCGTCGGGGTAAGTCTGATGTCGGCGTTGTCCTGCCTCAAAACAAGGCGGTATTCGCTTCGCGATGTCATCATTCTGTATGGGTCGGAGCAACCTTTTGTAACAAGGTCATCAATAAGCGTGCCGATATACGAACCGCCGCGGTCAAGAATCATCGGCTCTTCACCTTTGATTTTGAGCGCCGCGTTTATGCCTGCAACAAGCCCTTGTGCCGCCGCTTCCTCATAACCGCTTGAGCCGTTGAACTGACCTGCGCCGTAAAGCCCCTCAATATCGTTAAATTCAAGCGTTGCTTTTAAAGCGGTCGGGTCGACGCAATCGTATTCAATCGCATATGCGGTGCGCATAACCTGCGCGTGTTCCAAGCCGGGAATGGTGTGGATAAACGCAAGCTGAACATCCTCCGGAAGTGATGACGAAAGTCCCTGCAAATAAAGTTCTTCGGTGTCAAGTCCGCAAGGCTCGATAAAAAGCTGATGCCTTTCCTTGTCGGCAAAACGGACTATTTTATCTTCAAAACTCGGACAGTATCTCGGACCTTTGCCCTCAATTTTGCCGCTGTACATAGGAGAGCGGTGCAAATTGTCGAGAATGATTTTTTTCGTTTTTTCGTTAGTATATGTAATATGGCAAACAACCTTGTTTTCGGGCGGCGTTTTTGTTTCAAACGAAAACGGAACTGTGTGTTTGTCGCCGTGCTGAACGCCGAGACCGTCAAAGTTGACTGAACGCCTGTTGACCCTGCTCGGTGTGCCCGTTTTAAATCTGCGAAGCGGAATATTCAGTTTATGAAGTGCGGCTGAGAGTGCCTTGGCAGGGAACATTCCGTCCGGTCCGCTCTCATACGAAACATCGCCGATATAAACTCTTCCGCCGAGAAATGTTCCTGTTGCGAGAATAACGGCTTTGGCTGAAAAAACAGCCTCTAACTTTGTTTTGACATACCAAAGCGAGTCTTTTTTATAAAGGTCGACTATTTCGCCCTGACGAATATCAAGGTTTTCCGTAAGCTCGAGAGTATGCTTCATTCCCGATGAATATTGACGGCGGTCAATCTGCGCCCTCAAAGAGTGAACGGCAGGACCTTTGCCGAGGTTGAGCATACGCGATTGCAGGCAATACTTGTCTGCCGCCTTACCCATTTCGCCGCCGAGTGCATCAATTTCGCGCACAAGATGACCTTTCGATGTTCCGCCGATTGACGGATTGCACGGCATATTTCCAACCCAGTCAAGGTTGATTGTAAACACCGCGGTTTTAACGCCGAGGCGAGCCGACGCAAGTGCCGCCTCGATTCCGGCGTGGCCCGCACCGATAACTATTACATCATAATTGTCTGCAAAATACTCCATTTATTTACCCACACAAAATTTACTGAAAATATTGTTGACAACCTCCGTGGTTGCCTTTTTGCCGGTCAGCGAAAGCAATTCGTCTGCCGCGCTGTCTATCATAACATTAATCGCATCAAATGTGATTCCCATTTGTGCATCTTCAAGTGCCTTGCAAATGCAATCATATGCACTTTGACAGTTTGCCTTTTGCCTTGCGTTTGCAAGCATCGGGGCAGAGGAATCAAAGTCTGCTACGCCGAGCACCTCACTCACTGCGTCCTCAAGTTCCTTGACACCCTGCGACTGCGCCGCACAAATATAAACGTTTTTTTCAAACGCAGCTTCAATCGGCTTACTGTCAATACTTTTACTTAAATCCGTTTTATTAATTATTGCAACAGCCCTTTTGCCCTTGCATTTTTCTATCAAATCTCTGTCGAACTCGGTCAGCGACTGTGCATTGTCGAAAACGGCAAGGATAAGCCCTGCATCGTCAAGTGCCTTGTACGCCTTTTGAATACCGATTGATTCAACCACATCGTCGCTGTCGCGCAGACCTGCCGTATCGCGCAGGTGCAAAACAATGTTGCCGAGCCTTATATCTTCCTCAACAATGTCGCGCGTTGTGCCTGCAATGTCGGTGACAATGCTTTTGTCAGTGCCCGTGAGCATATTCATCAGGCTTGATTTGCCTACATTTGCCCTGCCGACGATTGCCGTGCTGACACCGTTTGTGATTGTCTGACCGTTGTCATATCCCTTAAGCAAACCGCAAAGTTCATCCTTAACGCACGAAAGCGTTTTAATAAGTTCGTTGTTTGAAAGTTCTTCGATTTCCTCGTCGGGGTAATCAACCCACGCCGCCATAACAGCTGAGCAGTCGAGCAGTTTTTGCAAAACGGAGTTGATTTTTGTGCTCAAACTGCCCTGCAATGCGTTAAACGAGGCTTTTAAACTCGCTTCTCCCTGCGATGATATTAAGGTTGCAACGCTTTCTGCCTGAGTTAGATCCATCTTGCCGTTTAAGAATGCACGCTTAGTAAATTCTCCTGCCTGCGCCGTTCTTGCGCCTGCGTTCAATACTGCCGCAAGCGTTCTTTGCACCATAAGCAAACCGCCGTGAACGGAAAGTTCAACAACATTTTCGCCGGTATAGCTCCTCGGCGCACGAAAAACAAGGGCAACCGCATTGTCTGCCCTTTCGCCGTCAATAATAATGTTGCCGTATTTTGCGCGGTATCCCTTAAGCTCGGTCAGTTGCGATTCGTCGGCCGGTGCAAAAACTTTTGCCGCCGTTTCAATCGCCGCGTCGCCGCTTATTCGTATAACTCCGATTCCGCCGGGTGCATTGCCCGTGGAAATTGCCGCAATAGTATCAGCCATAGCGCACTCCTTAAATAATAATAACATATTATAATGCAAAACAAAAAATTTTGCAAGCACACAGCCCGTCGGGGATAAATAATGTATCGTGTGTTTTCATTATATAATAAAACGCAGTTCGCCTCCACGGTGATACAAACGCAAAAAAATAAAAGAGGCGTTGGGGCACGCTGCATAAAAAATAAATGCTCAAAACCAATTACTTCCTTATGCGGTGTGCCTCTTTTGCCTCTTTTGTTTTTTGCTGAATATTAATTATTCGTCTTCGTCGTCGCTTTCGACTGAGGTTGTTGAAACCTCGCCGTAGCCGGCTGAGTTGTCAAGTGTTGCGGTAACAGGGGAGGAACCTTCGTCATAAAAGCCCTTTTCCTCGCACTTCAAAACATCTACTCTTGTTTTTGCAAGAGTAATGTTCGACTTACCGTAAAGAACATATTGCAAATAATATGCGTCCTGCGGGAAATCGGATTTCCACATCCATGCGCCGTAGTATGTTCCGCCTGCGCCCTTTTCGTTGATTCTGTAATTCGGCATTGTTGTCATCTGAATTGCATAATCCATCCAGCCTTGGGTGAATGCATCGCCGGCAATACTGAGAACGGTATCCATACCCATATCCATTTTCATATACGGCAACAACTTTTTGAGAACTCTTATCATTTCTGTTTTGCTTGAGCCTTTAACCTCGTTGAAAATTTCCGTAAGCGTCGTTTTCTGTCTGTCGGCTCTTGCATTGTCGCTGTCAATATGTCTGATACGGCAGTAAGCAAGTGCCTGTTTGCCGTTAAGCTTTATTTTTCCGCTTGTGCCCTCAAAAGTTT
>CAVGLE010000028.1:0-6955 GCA_963630035.1 Mediterraneibacter torques | reverse complement strand
GATTGTAACATTGCCGTATGTGCTCGGGTGATTATTAATTTCTCTGATTTCCCTTGAGGTCAACTCAAGCGTTACGCCGCCGAGTTCGTCAATAACACTTTCAAACGCATCGAAATTGATGATTACATAGTTGTCGATATTGATTTTATACATTCTTTCAACACAGTTAATGTATGCATCAATGTCTCCGAGCGACATTGCGGCGTTGATTTTGTCAAAAGTTCCGGTTGATTCGTCGCCCGGCTTTGTTTCAAAATATGTGTAAGCGTCGCGCAAAACGGAAGTGAGCGTAATTTGCTTTGTGTCAACATTCACGCTTGCGATAATTGCCGAGTCGGCTCTTGTTCCCGAGTCGAGAACATCCTTGCCTCTCGTGTCCTCACCTACAAGCAAAACATTGTAAATGTGAGTGGATGAGCACGGTGTGCCGTTATAATACCACTTTCTTATCATATCCTGAAGCGATGCGATTTCGCTCGCGTCGGTTTCCTCAATCGGGTCAAAGGACTCAACAAGTTTGTCCTGTGTCGATCTGTATTTTTCGGTTGACTGAGTGTTTACCTTTGCGTTTTGCACCGGCTTTACAAACGAATCATAAACATACCAACCGCCTGCCGCAAGGGCAATCGCAAGTAAAATGATAATTGTTACGGTTATCATTGTTTTCTTTTTTTTCTTTTTTTTGCGCTCTTCGGGCGTTAAATCGGCGTTTTTCTTTTTGGATTTTTTGTTTTTCTTATCCTTTTTGCCTTTTTTCTTGCCCTTTTTATCGTCATCGTCATCAATCGGCTCAGGGTGAGCAAAATTTGTCGGCTCAAGAGGCTCCTTGTCCTCGTTTACGATGATTTGCATTGCGCTGTCGTCAACGGAGTCGCCGTCGGCCGAAACGCTTGGCATAATCGGCTCACTCTCGTCATCATTGAGTGAAACAGGCGGCATTTCCACCTCTTTTTCGCCGTTGTCGGTCAAGTCGTTTTCGATTTTCGGCTCTTTTTCGTCAACTTCCGGCAAAGGTTCGTTTGCTTGCGGCTGCTCCTCTGCCATTTGTTCACCAACAGGCACAGGCTCTTCCGCCTGCGTCGCCGTTTTTAAGTCGGCATCAACCGACATTGATTTTTCTGTATTTTGTTTTTCACTTGGGGAGGATGATTTATCCTCTTGCTCCTCTCTGCGTTTTTTAACCTCAGAAAGGATGTTGTCAATATTGTAGCTGTTTTTATCCAATATTCTCTCTCCTCTAAGTGTTGTAATAGAGATATTAAATACTAAAAATTTATATTAAATATAAAATAGAAGTTAATATTCTATTAACAGACCCTTATTCATCAGTCGGTGCTTGCTCCGAGTTTTCGTCAGAAATCTCTGTATTTAGACCGTCCTCGGTATGCTGCTCCTCATCGTCCTCAATATATTTGTCAACAATGCTGAGCGTTGCGAGCCTTTCATCGTCCTTAACTCTCATTACCTTAACACCCTTTGACGGCCGTTTAAAGGAGGAGATTTGGTCGGCGTGCGTACGGATAACAATTCCGTCGGTAGTAATCATAATTACATCGTTTTCATCGGTAACCGGTGCAATCATTGCAACCTTACCGTATTTTTCGGTATGGTAGTTAATCAAACCTTTGCCGGCACGCGATTGAATACGGTATTCGTCAAAATCGCTCTTTCTGCCGTAGCCCGTTTCCGTAACGGTGAGCAACTGCGTGTCAGGAACTGCAACGGCAAATCCTACAACATAGTCGCCGTCCTTAAGCTGAATAGCTTTAACGCCTCTTGCCGTTCTGCCGATAAGCCTTGCGTCTGCCTCTTTGAAACAGATTGCCATGCCGTCGTGTGTCGCAACAACAAGATTTCTCTCGCCGTCGGTCACCTCAACCCAGCAAAGCTCGTCGCCCTCGTCAAGATTAATTGCGATAATGCCTGTTTTTCTGATGTTTGCATATTGGTCGATTGCGGTGCGCTTAATTACGCCGTTTCTCGTAACCATGCAAAGATATGCTCTGTTTGCGCTGTTTTCATCGTCCTCTTTCGGAATTTTAACCATTGCAGAAACTTTTTCGTCCTGCTCAATGGGGAGGAGGTTGACAACATTCATGCCCTTGCTTGTTCTTGAAGCTTCGGGAATTTCGTAGCCTTTAATTTTGAAAACCTTGCCTTTATTGGTGAAAATGAGCACTCTGTCATGAGTGGAGCATGCAAACATGGTTTTTGCATAATCCTCCTCACGGCGCGACATACCCATAACACCCTTGCCGCCTCTGTTTTGTGCCTTGTAGGTGTCAACAGTCTGGCGCTTCATATATCCCTTTTCGGTCAGGGTGAGTATGCAATCCTCAACGGGGATAAGGTCTTCGTCCTCAACATCACCCGTGAATGCGGAAATTTCCGTTCTTCTTTCATCGCCGAATTTTTCTGCGATTTCGCGGCTTTCCTGCTTGATAATGTCGCAAATTCTCTGCTCGCTTGCAAGAATTGAAAGATAGTCCTTGATTTTCTCGTGGAGTTCGTTCAATTCGTTCATTATTTTTTCAATTTCAAGTCCTGCCAACTGACCCAAACGGTAAGCAACGATTGCACTTGCCTGCGGATCGTCAAAACCGAACTTGTCCATAATTGCCTGTTTTGCTTCGGCTTGACCGCCCTTGCAGGCACGGATTGTTGCGATAACCTCGTCAACAATGTCAATCGCCTTTGCAAGACCCTCCAAAATGTGCGCTCTTGTCTGCGCCTTGTCAAGGTCAAACTGCGTTCTTCTTCTGATGACCTGCTTTTGGAATTCAATATATTTTTGCAAAATTTCCTTGAGGGTCAAAACCTTCGGCACACCGTCATCAAGTGCAAGCATAATTGCGCCGAATGTAACTTGCATATCGGTCAATTTATAAAGATTGTTGAGCACAACCTGTGCGTTTGCATCTCTCTTTACAAGCACTTCAATGTGCATACCGCGTCTGTCGGAGTAGTCCTGAACATCGGCTACGCCCTCAAGTCTTTTTTCTTTTACCAAATCGGCAATTCTTGTGATAAGTCTTGCCTTGTTTACGCCGTAGGGGATTTCTGAAACGACGATTTTAAATCTGTCGCCCTTTGTTTCGACAATTTCTGCCCTTGCGCGCACATAAATTTTGCCTCTGCCGGTTGCATAAGCCTCTCTGATTCCCTTTGCGCCCATAATAATGCCGCCTGTCGGGAAATCAGGGCCTTTGATATATTGCATAATATCCTCAAGCTGTGCGTCCGGATTGTCGATAAGACAGCACATGCCCTCAACCGTTTCACGCATATTGTGCGGAGGAATGTTTGTTGCCATACCTACCGCGATACCCGACGAGCCGTTTACAAGCAAGTTCGGGAATCTTGACGGCAAAACAGACGGCTCTGTTGTTGTATCGTCAAAGTTCGGTGTAAAATCAACGGTATTTTTCTTAATATCGTCAAGCATTTTCATTGCTGTCTTGCTGAGTCTTGACTCGGTGTAACGGTAAGCAGCCGCAGGGTCGCCGTCGATAGAACCGAAGTTACCGTGGCCGTCAACAAGAATGTGTCGCATTGAGAATGTTTGCGCAAGTCTTACCATTGCGTCATATACGGATGCGTCGCCGTGCGGATGATAGTGACCGAGCACTTCACCGACTGTGGTTGCGCACTTACGGTATGGGTTTGTCGGATATAAGTTGTTATCGTACATTGCATACAGAATTCTTCTGTGAACAGGCTTTAATCCGTCGCGCACATCGGGGAGCGCACGGCTTACGATAACTGACATTGAGTAATCAAGAAACGCTTTTCTGATTTCGCTGCTGATTTCAACATCTACGATTTTTTGGTTATCATATCGTATTTCTTCGTTCATTTATAATGCTCCTATATATAAGGTTGTCAATTGATGTTTGATTAAATATCAAGGTTTTGAACAAATTTTGCGTTCTTTTCGATAAATTCTCTTCTCGGCTCAACATTGTCGCCCATAAGGATAGAAAAGTTTTCGCTTGCTGTTTGCGCATCGTCGATTGTGACTCTGAGCATTGTTCTGAATTCGGGGTCCATTGTTGTTTCCCAAAGCTGTTGCGGGTCCATCTCGCCGAGACCTTTGTATCGCTGAATGTCGCAGTCGCCGCCGAATTCGGCAATTTCGGCGTCCCTTTCCTCTTCGGAGAAAGCATATGCGCTCTTTTTACCCTTTGAAATTTTGAAAAGCGGCGGTTGTGCAAGATAAACATAGCCGTCCTCGATAATTTGCGGCATATATCTGAAGAAGAATGTCAAAAGCAATGTTCTGATATGTGCACCGTCGACATCGGCATCCGCCATGATGATGATTTTGTGATAGCGGAGCTTTGAAATATCAAAATCCTCGCCTATTCCCGTGCCGAGAGCCATTACAACAGGCACGAGTTTTTCGTTTGTGATTACCTTGTCAACTCTTGCCTTTTCAACATTAAGCATTTTACCCCAAAGCGGAAGTATTGCCATATGTTCCCTGTCTCTGCCCTCTTTTGCGGAACCGCCTGCCGAGTCACCCTCGACGATATAGATTTCGCACTTTGTCGGGTCTTTGCTTGTGCAGTCTGCAAGTTTGCCGGGGAGTGAATTGCTTTCAAGCGGCGATTTTCTTCTTGCGTTTTCTCTCGCCTTTCTTGCGGCCTCTCTTGCCCTTGACGCGTCAAGAGCCTTGCCGAGCAATGTTTTCGCAACCTGCGGATGCTCCTCAAAATATGTCATAAGTTTGTCGTAAACAAGCGATGAAACAAGTCCTGTAATATCGGTGTTGCCGAGCTTGCCCTTTGTCTGACCCTCAAACTGTGCTTCTGTCAGCTTAACGCTGATAACAGCTGTGATACCTTCACGAACATCGTCGCCCGAGAATTTTTTGTCGCTGTCTTTCAAAATATTGAATTTTTTGCCGTAATCGTTAAATACGCGGGTGAGCGCCGTTTTAAATCCCGTTTCGTGGGTACCGCCGTCGATTGTGTTAATATTGTTTGCAAACGAAAGCAATGTTTCGGTGTAGCCGTCGGTGTAGCAAAGCGCAACTTCGGCACTTCTGTCATCCTTTGTTGTCGAAATGTGGATAACTTCGTCCTGAATCGGAGTAAATCCGCGGCTTTCGTTAATCCATTCTACGAACGAGCGGATACCGCCCTCGTAGCAATAAACGGATGTGTGCTCCTCGTCGTCATATCTGTCGTCGGAGTCGCGCTCAAATTTTTCTCTCCTGTCACAAAGGCTGATTGAAAGACCTGCATTAAGAAATGCCTGCTCTCTTAACCTGCGCTGAAGAATGTCAAACGAATATTTTGTTGTTTCTTGGAAAATATCGGCGTCTGCCTTAAATCTGATAAGGGTGCCGTGTTCGCTTTCGCTCACATCTTTGATAATATGCAAATCGTCAACCGGCTTGCCTCTTTCAAATCTTTGTGCATAAACATGGCCGTTTTGAGTTACCTCAACCTCGAGCCATTCCGAAAGTGCGTTTACAACGGACGAACCTACGCCGTGCAAACCGCCGGAAACCTTGTAGCCCGAGCCACCGAATTTACCGCCGGCGTGAAGCACCGTCAAAACAACGGTTACTGCCGGAAGTCCTGTCTTTTCGTTGATACCTGTCGGAATACCGCGGCCGTTATCCTTAACGGATATAATATTTCCGGGCAAAATTTCCGTTTCGATATGTGTGCAGACACCTGCGAGAGCCTCGTCGATTGAGTTATCAACAATCTCGTAAACAAGGTGGTGCAATCCTCTCGGTCCTGTCGAGCCGATATACATACCGGGGCGTTTTCTTACTGCCTCCAGACCCTCAAGAACCTGAATACTGTCCTCGTTGTAATCGTCTGTTACAACTGTGTCCATATCCTCTTCTTCAAGGTTGGTTTCATTAATGATTTCGTCTTTGATTTCGTCAGCCATAAATATTCCTCATTTTATGAATTTATATGTTAATCTTATTTTTAACTGAATTAATTACTTGCTCAAACTGAGCCTTTTTGCTCTTTTGCTCAAAGTTCCCGTGTTGACGGGGCTGATATAAACCTCACTGTCGGTCACAACAAAACTTTTCGGCAAATCATAGTTTACATAAATCACTCTGCCGTCCTTTTGCACCTTGTTTAAATAGTCGCGCGTTGCCTTGTTGACAGTTGATGTGTCCATATCAAAAATGCCGATTATATTTTTATCCGTAATAACGGTGTCTTCACCAAGGTGTAAAAACATAATTTCTCCGTCAGTCGATGATTTTGCCGCCGTCAATATGAAAGGTTTTGCCTTTTTTGAGCCGCAAAATAGTTTCTTTATCACAGCAAGTAATGAAAACCTGCCAATTTTTTATATGGTTTAAGATATAGTCCTGCCTTTTTTCGTCAAGCTCGCTCATAACATCGTCAAGCAATGCAATCGGCTCGATTTCAGTCATTTTTTTAAGCAGGCTTGCCTCCGCAAGTTTGAGCGCAAGCACGCAACTTCTTTGCTGACCCTGCGAGCCGTAAATTCTCGCGCTTGTGCCGTTAATTAATATATCAATATCGTCTCTGTGAGGACCTTTCGTTGTTGTTTTGTTTATTATGTCGGCTGTTTTATTGCTCTCAAAAGCCGAAAGCAGATTTTGTTCAATCATATTTAAATCGGCGTCAAATTCGGCGCAGGAGGAATATACCAAATCAATATTTTCTCTCCCACTGCTGATGCCGGAAAAAATATCTTTTACAAACGGCTTGAGTGCTTCAATATATTTGAGCCTTTGATAAACGATTTTTGCGCCGATTTTCGCAAGATTGCCGTCCCAAACATAAAGCATACTGTCAAGTTCGGGATTTTTAGCCAAATCTTTAAGCAATGTGTTTCTTTGCAAAAGCGCTCTGTTGTATTCTTTAAGCAGATTTCTGTAGTTTGATTTCAACTGACACAGCGCGTTGTCGATAAATTTGCGTCTTTCGCTCGGTCCGTCCTTAAT
>CAVGLE010000027.1:6482-19964 GCA_963630035.1 Mediterraneibacter torques | reverse complement strand
GAGGCTTATGTAGATTTCGGCGGCGTTTCATCTGCTGACCTTACAAAAAAATACGAGAACCTGCTTGTGACGGGCACATTTTCAAAATCGCGCTCGCTCGCAGGAATGCGTATCGGCTTTGCAATCGGCTCAAAAACGCTCATTTCGGTGCTTGAGGCTGTCAAAAACTCATACAATTCCTACACGGTCGACGCACTGTCAATCGCTATGGGCGTTGCCTCCGTCGAGGACGATACATATTTTAAATCAACCGTCGCAAAAATCATTGCAACGCGTGCAAGGGTTACGCGGGAACTACGTGCGCTCGGTTTTGAGGTTATCGATTCGCAAACAAACTTTATTATGGCGACTCACCCTGATTTGTGCATCAGGGATTTGTTTGAATATCTCAAATCAAAAAAAGTATTTATCCGCTATTTCAATCTGCCGCGAATTGATAATTATACCAGAATTACAATCGGCACAGACGATGAAATGGATGTTTTTCTTAATGAAGTTAAAAATTATTTAGGTGATAAAAAATGAAAAGTTTTTCAAAAATTTTAAGTGCGGTGCTCAATGCCCTCAACTATGCTGTCGGCATTTTGATAGTGCTTGCGCTCGTTATTAAGGCAGATCTTATCCCGATTTTGCGTATAGACGGTTACACAACATTGCAGCAGGTTTTTGTCAGTATTCTTGCATTTCAGCTTGTTCTTGCTTTGGCGCAGGGTGCAGTCAGCGCAGTTGCAAAGGATTACGGCGACAGTCGTGCCGTTATCGAGTTCCCGACCGTTTATATGATTGTCCCCGTGATTTTGGGCGCAATCGGTGCGTTCTACGGCATCGGCGTTGAAGACGGCGGCGAAAAGCTGTTTGTAATTGTTATCAGCGTGCTGTATATCTTTATTTCGGCAATAACGGTTTTCTTCGGCTCAAAGGTGTTTCAACTTTTCGCCGAGCCGAGCGATGATGAATAAAACAAAATATAAAAAACAAAGCTCGTCGGTGTTGTGTGCCCGACGAGCTTTTAATGTTTTGATTATTTCTTATTTTTTTTATTTTTTCCTTTATTTCTCAAAACAATCATAAATATCATTCCCGCAATGCCACCCGATGCATTTGTCATCATATCCGTCATTGTGTCCCAAAGGCCGAGATAGCCGTATTCGTTGTGATATTTTGAAAGGTCAAACATTGCCGTTTCGGGTCCCGGCTTTGAAAGTTGGAGGTTTGTGCCGTGCAATGTGTCCATCGCAAATTCGTAAAACTCCCATCCCACGGCGATTGAAAGCGCAAACATAATGCTGAACAGTGCCGCAAGCGTTGCCGCGCATTCGCCTTTCTTGCGCTGAATTATAACGGCAAAATCATAGCCGAAAACAGCGCAAACAACACCTGTTGCAAAGTGCATCATAATGTCAAACCACGATATTTTGTCAAACAGCTCAAAATATGAGCCTAAAACGATTCCCACAAAAATAATCGCATTAAGACAGGTTTGGCTCAGCGGCGGCACCTCCTCAATAAAACTGCCGTTGCCGAAAATCTGAAACATATCCCACAAATGTGTAAAAATAAAGCAAAAAACGCTTTCAAATCCCATTACAAGGTCGCCTTTTACGAACGAATATGTTGCGCAAATTATCATCGCAAGGCGAACGATAAGCCAAAAAATCAGCTGCCCCTTCGGAATTTTGCCGATAGGGTCTTTTTTTATTTTATATGCCATAGCCGTGATACCTCTTTTGCTTGTCCGACCGAATAAAACTTTATTATATATTGTTTGGACGATGTCTATTTATAATATCACATTGAGCTTTGAATTTAAACATTTATTTTCTAAAATATAAAATAAAAATAAACTATTTGATTTTTCGTTGTATTAAATAATAGACTTTGGTATAATTTTATCAGAAAAGATAATAGACAAGTGACTATTATTTTGAAATTTATGGAGGTAATTATGGATAATTTTGTTACAAGATATGATGTTGAAAAAACAATGTATCAAAAATTTGCCGCAGCCGCAGAACAACGCGGCAACAATCCGTGTTTTTATTATTACAATAATACCATCTCATTTGCAAAGGCAAAGGAAATGGTTGACCTTTGCGCCGCAGGTATGCTTGCAAACGGCGTAAAGAAGGGCGACAGAGTTATAGTTTGCGCCCCGAATATGCCGCAGTGCATTTGCGCAATTTATGCAATCAACAAAATCGGCGCAATTGCGTCAATGCTCCACCCTCTTTCGGTTGCAAGCGAGGCACAGTATTGCAAAAATCTCGTTGACGCAAAGTTTGCATTTTGCTTTGATGTCAGCGAAAAGGCATTTACCGGTATGGGAGATGTCACCGTTGTTAAATGCAGAACAGCGCAGTATTTCCCGAAAAGTGTTTACGGTATGCTTGCAAATATGACATATAAAAAGAAAATCAAGGGCAAAACCGAGCCTGCACTTGATGTTAAAAGAAATATGGATTGGGCAGACCTTCTTAAAGAGGGCAAAGAGTATCTTGCAAGCCACGAGGTCGAGGTTGCAACAGATGCCTTTGCAACGGCTGTAACAATGATGACGGGCGGCACAACCGGCAACCCAAAGGCGGTTATGCTTTCAAACTACAGCATAAACAGCCTTTCATATCAAATCGACGATGTTGTTCAAAATGTCCTCGGCGAAGTTATTGACCCCGATGTTGACTGTATGCTTACCGCTCTCCCTGTTTTTCACGGCTTCGGCTTCGGTATGTGTATGCACATTTCTATGATTACCGGTATGCCGCAGGCACTTTTCCCGCAGTTTGACGCAAAAATGTGCTCCGACGCTATCAAAAAATACAAAATCAGTTTCGTCTTCGGTGTGCCCGATTTCTTTGAAAAGGTTTACAAGGCCGGCTATCTCAAATGTGACCTTAGCCAAATGAAACTTATCGGCTCGGGTGGCGATGTTGTTCCTTATTCGCTTACCGAAAAAATGGATAGACTCCTTAAGGAATACGGCGCAAAAGTTCACTTTGTTTCGGGCTACGGCCTTACCGAGTGCGTTACCGTTTGCACTTTTACCGACCCTCACAGAGAGGCTCCGCAGGGTTGCATCGGTATTCCGTGCTACAATATCAGCACAATGGTTGTCGCTCCCGGCACAACAGACGAAATTCACGGCGAAGACGGCGAGCTTTGCGTTTACGGCCCAACACTTATGCAGGGCTATTGGAACGACCCCGATGAAACCGCAAAGGTACTTGTTAAGCATGACGACGGCAAGGTTTGGCTCCACACCGGCGATATGGTCAACTGCGACGAGTCAACGGGCGATATTTATTACAGACAAAGACTTAAGAGAGTTTACAAAATCTCCGGCTACCTTGTTTATCCCTCATTTATCGAGGAATCTTACCGCGCAATGGCAGAAATTTATGACTGCTGTGCTATCGGAATAGGCGAGGAGGGCAAAACCCAAATCAAGCTTTTCGTTGTTAAGAATAAGAAATTCAGAAATGATGACGAGGAGGCTTTGACTCACAAAATTATTGAATTCGGTCAGCAAAATCTTTCAAAATGGTCTGTGCCGAAAGTTGTCGAATATATCGACGCTCTCCCGAGAACAAAAATCGGCAAAGTAGATTTCAAAGTGCTCAAATAATACAAAATTTTCAACGCCTGCGGACAGCTCCGCAGGCGCATTTTTATGTGGGTATATAATGTATAAGCATTATAATATATAACTTATAATTAATATGAAACAAAAATATGTTTTATTTTCGTCCTCTGCGCTGCAAAAAATAATAGACATAAGTCTAATAAAATCAAGCTGATTTTGATGTCTATATCTTGTTCTGGTAACAAAATATTTCAATGGAATTTACTACATATGGTAACAAAAAATCAATTTATCGCACTAAAGCGTTAAAATTTAAAACCACAAGATAAGGGATGCCAAACGCAATTCTTAAGAAATCTTAAAATTGTATTTGTGCATATTAACTAAAAATATCATCTTTTCGATTTTGACATCTTATGCATTTGTGCTATAATGGGCGTCGCTTCAGTGATTTGGGGTATGAATGCCTTGTGTATTACGCATTCAAATAAAACCGCTTTTCACGAAAAGAAAAGGAGACTTAAGATGACTAACCAATCAATCGTTGCCGGGAGACGCTCAATAAAAGCAGTCCTGTCAACAGTAATTGCGATTCTTCTTATTGTTGCTACATTTACATCAACGGCGTTCGCTCAAACAAATTATCGCGTTCAAATTGTTGACGGCGCAAAAGAAATCACAGTTACCACAAATGAGACGGAACCTATCGAAATTCTCAACGAAGCCGGAATCACACTTACCTCCGATGATGTAATCGACATTACAAAGTTTGAGGCGCATGAAGGCGGCACAATCACAATCAGCAGAAACAACACCGTTAATGTAAAATTCGGTGAAACTATTAAGACCTACAGGGTGTATGCTGCCACCGTAGGCGATGCCCTTAACGAAATCGGCATTAAGATAGGTACAGACGACAAACTCAACCTTGATGTATCAACACCGGTTGAGAACGGAATGACTGTTGAAATAGAATCGGCTATCACCGTCACACTTAAAGTTGACGGCAAAACCGAAAAATTCACAACAACAAATTCAACTGTCGGCGATTTGCTCAAGCTTGCCGGCGTAACACTCGGTGAGAACGACTATGTTACTCCGTATGCAGATACAAAGCTTACCGACAAACAAACTGTAGAGGTTTTCAGGGTTGAATACAAAACTCAGACTAAAACAGAGTCTGTAGCTTATTCAACAAAGGAGCAAAAGGACTCTTCACTTGAAAAGGGCGACACAAAAACAGTTCAGCAGGGTAAAAACGGTGCAAAGGATGTCACATACTCCGTTAAATATGTCAACGGCGTTGCCAAGGAGTCTGCAAAGCTTACAGAGGTTGTTAAAACACAGCCTGTTGAAAAAATCGTAAAAGTCGGCACAAAAAGCGTAAAGCACAGTGCGGACACAACACCTAACGGTGTTAAATCAAAAGGCGGCTACTCTGTCGGCGATACAATCAGCGGCAGATACACCCACTATTGCGCTTGCGCTACCTGCAACGGCAATTCAAGAGGCATCACAACAAGCGGCAAACGCATTAAAAACGGAATGTCAAACCCATATTATGTTGCGTGCAACTGGCTTCCGCTTGGCTCTGTAATTGAGGTTGACGGCACAAACTACACAGTTGTTGATCGCGGCGGCTCGGGTCTTTCAAGAAAGGGCAGAATTGATATTTTCACACCCGAAGGACACAAAGCTTGCTACAAATACGGCACAGGCTCGTGTGAAATCAAAATTGTTCGCCTCGGCTGGTAATTATTAAATCAAACACGATTGAATTTTCAAAATTCGGTCGTGTTTTCTCATTTTTTGCGGCAAAATTCTATTAATATTCATTATTTGAATACGAACGGCAAAGCTTGTTGTCAAATTGCACATTAAAGTGTATAATTATCGGTCAATATTAATAGAAAATAATTAAAATTTGGTGTCAAACGGAATTTTGTGTTGAAATTTGAGCCTTTTTATTTTATTATATACTATGTACTTTGTAGGAGAGATACAAAGGGTGATTTTTATATATTTACGGTGGGCGCAGCTATGGATTTGTTAAAGCAAAAAATTCTTAACGAGGGCGAAGTTTACGAAGGAAACATTCTCAAAGTTGACGGTTTCCTGAACCACCGGATAGATTGCGCCTTTATGGGCGAAGTGGGCAAAGAATTTCATAGATTATTCAAAGATGAGGGTGTCAACAAGATTTTGACAATCGAAGCGTCGGGAATTGCAATCGGCGTGCCGGTTGCTCAGGAGTTCGGCTGCCCTCTTCTTTTTGCTAAAAAAACAAAAACAAAAAATATCGCAGGCGATGTTTATTCAACAAAGGTTGAGTCATTCACCCACGGCAAGGTTTACGATGTCATCGTTTCCAAAAAGTTTTTGGGCAAGGGCGACAGAGTCCTTATCGTTGACGATTTTCTCGCTGTCGGCAATGCGCTTAACGGTCTTATCGACCTTGTTCGCCAAAGCGGAGCAGAGCTTGCAGGTTGCGGCGCCGTAATCGAAAAAGGTTATCAACACGGCGGCGACGCATTGCGTATGCAAGGCATCAAGGTTGAATCGCTCGCAATTATCGAGGAAATGGACAGCAAAACAGGCGAAATCGTTTTCAGAAATTAAGGTTATAAGCGCGTTTGCGCATATAATAAATAAAATTTTATTAACGGAGGAAAGACTAATGAAATTAGCAAAGAAAATTCTTGCTGTACTTCTTGCAGTTGTTCTCGTCGGTGCTGTATTTGCAGGTTGTTCATCAAACAGCTCAAAAGACAGTTCCAAAGACAACAGCTCATCAGACAGCGCAAAGAAGTCCGATCTTACAGTAGGTTTCATCTTCTTACATGATGAAAACTCAACCTACGACAAGAACTTCATCACAGCAGCTGAAGAGGCTTGCGAAAAAGAGGGCGTTAAAATCCTCAAGAAGACAAACATCCCCGAGGGTCAGGAGTGCTACGATGCAGCAGCAGAGCTTGTTGACGAGGGTGCAGACATCGTATTCGCAGACAGCTTCGGTCACCAAGACTATTTGCTTCAGGCAGCTAAAAAGTTCACCGATGTTCAGTTCTTGCACGCAACAGGTACAAAAGCTCACACAGAAAAACTTTCTAACTACCACAATGCATTCGCATCAATCTATGAGGGCAGATACCTTGCAGGTGTTGCAGCAGGTATGAAACTCAACGAAATGATTGAAGCAAAGAAAATCACAGCCGATAAGGCTAAGATGGGCTATGTAGGCGCATTCACATATGCAGAAGTTATTTCAGGTTACACCTCTTTCTATCTCGGTGCAAAGAGCGTTTGCCCGTCGGTAACCATGGAGGTTACATTCACAGGCTCTTGGTATGACGAAACTGCAGAAAAAGAAGCAGCAAACAAGCTTATCAAGAACGGTTGTGTACTTCTCAGCCAGCATGCCGATTCAATGGGCGCTCCTACAGCTTGCGAAGCAGCAGGCGTTCCCGATGTATCATACAACGGTTCAACAGTTTCCGCTTGTCCTAACACATTTATCATTTCTTCAAGAATTGACTGGGCCCCTTACTTTGAGCACGCAATTGAGTGCGTAAAAGAGGGCAAGGATATTGAATATGACTGGACAGGTACTCTTTCAACAGGCTCTGTAGTTCTTACGGATGTTAATGAAAAAGCAGCTGCTAAGGGCACAAAGGAAAAGCTTGAAGAAGTTACAAAAGAACTTGAAAACGGCAAGCTTCATGTATTCGATACTTCAACATTCACTGTAACGGTTGATCAAAAGGCTAAGAAGAACCTTAATGCAAAGGTTGATGCCGACGGTCATCTTACAAGCTATATGGCTGATGTTGACACAGATGAGGCTTACACAGGTGATACAGAAGCAGTATCGGACGGATATTTCCACGAATCCGAAAGCCGTTCTGCTCCTTACTTCGATATTCAAATCGACGGTATCACTCTTCTTGATACACAGTTCTAAGGAATAAAATAGATAAATAACAATCCGTGGCTGACTTCGGTCGGCCGCGGTATAGTTATTTTAAGTGAACAAGAAAAATTCGTCCGTGAATTTGTGTTGCTTGCTTAAAATACTTCATTTGACATTGCTTGGCTACGGCAATGTGCGGCTTATATTATGTAGTCGGAAAGGCAAAGTGATTATATGGCTGATTCGCTTGCGTTAGAGTTAAAAGGGATAAGTAAAACATTTGGCTCAATAGTTGCAAACAACGATGTCGATTTGCAGGTAAAAAACGGCGAAATTCTCTCAATCCTCGGCGAAAACGGCTCCGGAAAAACAACGCTTATGAATATGGTTTCAGGAATTTATTTCCCCGATGCAGGCAAAATATTCGTAAACGGCAGTGAGGTTGTCATTCGTTCACCAAAGGATGCGTTTGATTTAAAAATCGGTATGATTCATCAGCATTTCAAACTTGTTGACGTTTTTAACGCCGTTCAAAATATTGTTCTCGGCGTCAACGACGGCGAAAAATACAACCTTAAAAAGGCAGAGCAACGAGTAAAGGCAATTACCGATAAATACGGCTTTGTTATTGATTTACATAAAAAGGTTTACGAAATGTCGGTTTCCGAAAAGCAAACCGTAGAGATTATCAAGGTGCTTTACAGAGGTGCCGATATTCTTATTCTCGATGAACCTACAGCCGTCCTCACTCCGCAGGAAACAGAAAAACTTTTCGATGTTCTTCGCAAAATGCGCAAGGATAACAAGTCGATCATCATCATCACCCACAAACTTCACGAAGTGCTTGAAATTTCGGACAGGGTAACCATCCTGAGAAAGGGCAAGTATATTGATACGGTTGAAACAAAGGACGCAACCGAGCAACTGCTTACCGAAATGATGATGGGCGAAAAGGTCAGCCTCAATATTACTCGTGATGCGCCGAAAAATCCCGAGCCGAGAATTGTTGTAGAAAATCTTTCTGTTAAAGATCACGACGGAAAGCCGGCACTCGACAATGTCAGCTTCACCGCAAACAGCGGCGAAATTTTGGGCATAGCGGGTATCTCCGGTTGCGGTCAAAAAGAACTGCTTGAAGCTATTGCAGGCTTACAACCGGTGGTTAAGGGCTCAAGCATACTTTATAAGTCTAAGGACGGCGAGGAAAGCCAACTTGTAGGCAAATCACCTAAAGAAATCAGAAAACTCGGCGTTGCGCTTTCGTTCGTTCCGGAGGACAGGCTCGGTATGGGTCTTGTCGGCAATATGGATATTATTGACAATATGATGCTTCGTTCATACAAAGGCGGTCATACAGCGTTTCTTGAGCGCAAAGCACCTAAGGATCTTGCAAATACAATTATTAAGGACCTCGAGGTTGTCACACCGAATGCGGAAACTCCCGTAAGACGACTTTCGGGCGGCAATGTTCAAAAAGTGCTTGTCGGCAGAGAGATTGCTCTAAATCCGACTGTTTTGATGGTTGCTTATCCCGTACGAGGACTTGATATTAACTCATCTTATTTAATTTATGACCTGCTCAATAAACAAAAGGAACAGGGCGTTTCCGTAATTTTTGTCGGCGAAGATCTTGATGTTCTTATCGAGCTTTGCGACAGAATTATGGTTATAAACAGCGGTAAAATTACCGGCATTGTTGACGGAACTGTCGCTAAAAAGGATGAAATCGGTTTGTTGATGACCAAGAGTACCGATGAAGAGGAGGCTGAATAATGAGCAATAAAAAAACACGAGAGCCTCTTTTTCATGTGGCAAAAAGAGGATATATGCCGAAATACCAATCATGGCTTATTCGTATCGGCGCAATTATTGCCGCACTTATTGTTTGTGCAATCGTAACAATGATTTTGACGGGTGAAAATCCGATCAGCGTTTATTCAACTATGATTAAGGGTGCATTCGGTACTTCAAGAAAGTTTTGGAAACTTCTCCAAAGCCTTGCAATGCTCCTTTGCGTTTCACTTGCGGTTACACCGGCGTTCAAAATGCGATTTTGGAATATCGGCGGCGAAGGTCAGGTGCTTGCCGGCGGCCTTGCCACCGCGGCTTGTATGATTTTACTCGGCGGCAAACTTCCGAATGCTGTTCTTTTAATCGTTATGATTGTTGCAAGTATTCTTGCAGGTGCGATTTGGGCACTTATCCCGGCAGTCTTTAAGGCAAGGTTCAATACGAATGAAACGCTGTTTACTCTTATGATGAACTATATTGCAATTCAAATTGTTTCGTATTTTTGTATGTATTGGGAAAATCCGAAAGGTTCGGGCAAAATCGGAATTATTAACGGCGATACAATGGCGGGTTGGATGCCCGTAATCGGCGAATACGATTATCTTTTGAATATAATTATCGTGTTTGCTCTTACAATTGCCATGTATATTTATCTTAAATACAGCAAGCACGGCTACGAGCTTTCGGTTGTAGGTGAGTCGGAAAACACGGCAAGATATATCGGAATCAATGTAAAAAAAGTTATTTTGAGAACGATGTTCCTTTCCGGTGCATTGTGCGGAATTGCAGGCTTTCTCCTTGTCGGAAGTACAGACCACACAATTTCGTCAACAACAGCCGGCGGCAGAGGTTTTACGGCCATTATGGTTTCGTGGCTTGCAAAATTCAACCCGATTTATATGGTTCTCACCTCGTTCCTGCTTGTTTTTCTTGAGGCAGGCGCAGGTCAGATTTCAATGGTTTTCAGCCTTAACGAATCATTCTCGGATATTTTGACGGGTATCATTTTGTTTTTCATCATCGGCAGTGAATTTTTCATAAATTATCAGCTGAAATTCAGAAGCTCAAAAAAGGAGGTAAAGTAATATGCTTTCTACAATAGTTGCTTTTCTCCACAGAGCCATTATGCAGGGCATTCCGCTTTTATACGGCTCGACAGGCGAAATAATGACAGAAAAATCCGGCAACCTCAACCTTGGTATTCCGGGCATTATGTATATCGGCGGTATGAGCGGTGTTATCGGCGCATTTTTGTATGAAAATTCGCTCTCGTCACCAGACGATGCGGTTGCGTTTTTTGCGGTAATCATTCCGCTTTTAACCTGTATTTTGGGTTCGCTTTTTGCGGGA
Source organism: Mediterraneibacter torques (assembly GCA_963630035.1). Taxonomy (GTDB): domain Bacteria; phylum Bacillota; class Clostridia; order Oscillospirales; family Acutalibacteraceae; genus Eubacterium_R. The sequence goes on along the minus strand of CAVGLE010000027.1, from coordinate 9,333 downwards.
CTAATTTATTGCTTTTTGACCGTTACGCTTCGTGCAAACCAAAATGTTACCGGTCTTGCACTTACAACATTCGGTACGGGATTCGGTAACTTCTTCGGCGGCTCACTGATTAAACTTACGGGCAGTGATGTTCCGTCCGTTGCACTTACAACAACAAGCAATTTCTTCAGAACAACCGTTCCCGGTGCGGATAAGGCAGGATGGTTCGGCGAACTGTTTTTGTCTTACGGATTTTTGGCGTATATGGCAATCATTGTTGCCGTTCTTTGTTCGTTTTTCCTCAATCGCACCAAAGGCGGACTTCATCTTCGCGCAGTCGGCGAAAATCCCGCTACGGCAGACGCCGCAGGCATCAATGTAAACAGAGCAAAGTATGTGTCAACTTGTATAGGCAGTATTATTGCCGGCTTCGGCGGCTTGTATTATGTAATGGATTATGCAAACGGCGTTTGGTCAAACGACGGTTTCGGCGACAGAGGCTGGCTTGCAATTGCACTTGTTATTTTTGCGATTTGGAAGCCGAATCTCAGCATTATCGGCTCAATCGTTTTCGGCGGACTGTATATCGTTTATCTTTATGTTCCGGGTGCGCTTCGCACACAGGAACTTTATAAAATGATTCCGTATGTTGTAACCATTGTTGTTTTGATTTTTGTCAGTGTAAGAAACAAAAAGGAAAATCAGGGTCCGGCATCTTTGGGCTTATCATACTTCAGGGAGGAACGCTGATATGCTCAATAAAGATATTCAAGAAGTTCTCGTTACACAGGAACAACTCAAAGAGGTCAACGAACGCCTCGGTGCAAAAATTACAGAAGATTTTAAGGATAAAAATCTCCTTGTTGTCGGAATTTTGAAAGGCTCGATTTATTTTATGACCGACCTTACAAGATATATCGATTTGCCGCTCAAACTCGATTTTCTCGCAGTTTCAAGCTACGGCGGCGCAACAACATCGTCCGGCGCAGTTAAAATTCTTAAGGATATTGACATTAATCTTGAGGGCTACGATATTCTCCTTGTTGAGGATATTCTCGACTCGGGCAGAACACTTCATTATGTTTGCGAAATGCTTAAAACGCGAAAGCCAAAAAGCATTTCAATCGTCACATTGCTTGATAAGCCGGATCGCAGAGTTGTCGATCTTACACCCGATTATGTCGGCTGTGAGGTTCCCGATGAATTTGTTGTCGGCTACGGCCTTGATTATGATCAAAAATACAGAAATCTTCCTTATATCGGCTCACTTAAAAGAGAAATTTACGAATAAGAATGAAACGGGAGGCATCGCTTCCCGTTTTTTGTTGTATAATACATTCTTTGAATTTTCTTTATAATTCCTTTACCCGATTTTTCCAATTTAGAGTTATAATACAGTCATATTGAATAAACAGGTGGAGATTTATATGAAAAAATCAGTTAAAATTATTTTGCGCGTTTTGTTGCTTATCGCTGCAGTGCTGCTTGTCATTTTTTATGTAGGACCAGTTATCACTGTCGGCGAAATGAATATAGGAATAATAACCGGTTTTGCATTTGCCGCACTGTTTGCCGTTTACGCTGTTTTCTTTAATAAAATAAATGCGCTTATCGGCAAAATTTGTTCTGCCAAAAAGGGCAAAATCGCCGTCTCGGTTGTCGGTACGGTTTTGTGCGCGTGCATTGTTGTTGCAGGCGTTGCATTTTCAAGCGTTGTCGCAAACAGTCATGCCGACAGTTATAAATCCGATGTGATTATTGTTCTCGGTTGCAAGGTAAACGGCGAAAAGCCGGGGCCGTTTTTGAAAAGCAGAATTAACGCCGCTTATAAATATCTTAGCGACAATCCCGATTCAATCGCCGTTTTGAGCGGCGGCAAGGGAAACGGCGAGGCAATTTCGGAGGCGGAGTGTATGTATAAATACCTCGTTAAAATGGGTATTGACAAATCACGCCTTATTGTCGAGGATTCTTCCACATCGACTATGGAAAATTTCAAAAATTCCGCCGCCCTGCTGAAGACACAAAATCGCTCCGTGACGGATATTTCCGTTGTCACAAACGACTTTCACGAGTACAGAGCAGGCAAATTCGCACAGCGATGCGGATTTTCGCCTCACTCATACCCGAGCAAAACGCCGTGGAACGGATATATGCCGTTTGCCACACGCGAGGTTTTTGCAATAGTTTATCAGGTTTATTTGAAATAATTTAAGACAAAATAAAATCCGTATGACACATCGTCATACGGACTTTTTATGCTGTGCACAGCGGTATTTTTACGCATAGTGATATTTTTTTCTGTTGGTGATGAGAAATGCGGAGGTTATTATCAATGTTGCCACTTCGGCAACGGTAATAGAAAGCCAAATTGCGTCCCTGCCGAACACTGCAGGCAATAAAAATATTGCAAGTATTTGAAACAGTAATGTGCGCAAAAACGATATTGCCGCCGAAATTGCGCCATTGTTAAGTGCCGTGAAAAATGCAGATCCGAAAATGTTAAATCCGATTATCAAATATGATGTTGAAAACAGGCGAAATGCATATACCGTCAGGTTGAAAAGTTCCTCATCATATCCGACATAGATTTTTGAAATCGGTGCGGCGAGTGCAAGGCTTGCTCCTGCGAGCACAAGGGAAAAGATTACTGTTGCACCCATGCTTTTTTTGAAAATGTTTTTCATCTCTACATTGTTTTTTGCGCCGTAATTGTAGCCTATTATGGGCGCAGTGCCGATTGAATATCCGATAAAAGCCGACACAAACACAAAATTTACATACATTATCGAGCCGTATGCGGCAACACCGTTTGCACCGAAAAATTTCAGCAACTGATAGTTGTAAAGCATATTTACAAGCGACATAGAAA
>CAVGLE010000027.1:0-6472 GCA_963630035.1 Mediterraneibacter torques | reverse complement strand
TAGAAACTTTTGTCATCAGTTCCGATGCACCGTTTGTGCAGGTTTTAAGAAGCGCTTTGCCGTCAAATTTGCATTTTGCGGTCAGTCGCAAGTTACTTGAATTGCGGGATATAAAATAAATCAACGGCACAATTCCGCCGATAACCTCGCTTATTGCGGTTGCTGCTGCGGCACCTTGAACGCCCCACTTAAACACACCTACAAATAAAAAGTCAAGCACCATATTCGTCACGCCTGCGGCAACGGTTACAACAAGCGCAAAGTGCGGCTTTCCGGCGGTCAGCAAAAGACTTTGAAATGTGTTTTGCATCATAAAAAATGTAATCGTTGTCAAAATAATTCTGCCGTACAATTCGCAATACGGTTGCATTTGCGCATCGGCACCCAAAAGAACAATAACCTTTTTCAAAAATATTTGACACAAAACGGTTACGATAATGCCGAATGCCGCTAAAACATAAATAAGCATTGAAAAAATTTCGTTTGCTTTTTTAATGTTTCCTTCGCCGAGCGTTTTGGAAACGATTGCGTTTCCTCCCGTGCCTATCATAAAACCGATTGCACCCGGTAACATCATAAACGGCATTATTAAATTAACTGCCGCAAATTGAATTTTGCCTGCGTAGTTTGAAACAAAAAATCCGTCAACGACGCCGTAAATTGATGTGAAAATCATCATAATTATTGATGGTGTTACAAATTTTATCAGCTTTTTGAGGGTGAAGTGGTCGGAAATTAAAATTTTCATTGTTGCCTCCGTTGTATTTTCCCAAACATAAAAAGAACCCGGTATTATTATACCCGAGCTCACCCGACATCTTATCAATAACGCGGTTGCGACCGCGCATTCTCCGATGAATTATTTGATATTAACCGAGGCATATTGTATCAGTTTATCGCATATATGTCAACTGCTTGATTTGTGAATAATTTGTAACAACTGTTGTTCTTGCACTTGACTTTTTTTTATATAGTGGTATAATCAACACAGTAGCAGTTATCCGCTGTTACTGCCTGTCACTCAGGCAGGATTTAAATTGTATATAACGGTAATCGAAGAAATATTTTATTTCTCCTCTCCATATTTTTGTTTTCTCCCCAATAAAAACAACCAAATAAGAATTACCGTTATACAGCCGCACTTCCCCCAAGGGTGCGGCTGACTTTTTCTAAATTGAACAGCATCAGATTTTCAATGACACTGTCAGGAGGGTAATATGAACCAGCTTGCACGCACAAACGAAGTTTGGCTCGACAGGGATAATAAAATCTTATCCTTTCACTATGTTAAAGATTATTTGCACAAACAGTTTAAAGACTATGTTTCATTCATCAATTATGTTGTTTGGAGCAGCAAATCGGGCTACAAAATTCAGTAATAAACGGATAATTAAGCAATATTGAGCATTAACTGCCTCAATATTGCTTTTTTTGTTGAAAACCCGGGCACTAAATGTTACAATTAAACAGTAAAGGGGGCTGTTCTATGGCAAAAAAGAAAATATATACAGTAGCAACATCTCATCTTGACACAATTTGGTCGTGGGATTTTGAAACCACTGTAAGCAAATATATTTATGATACGCTTGTCGAAAATTTTGCGCTTTTTAAAAAATATCCGCACTATACATTTTCGTTTGAAGGCAGCTATCGCTATGAACTTATGGAGGAATATTATCCCGAGCTGTTTGAAGAGCTTAAAGGTTATATCGCAGACGGCAGATGGAATGTGACAGGCTCTGCATTTGAAAACGGGGATGTCAATTGTCCTTCGCCGGAGGCGTTATTCAGAAATATTTTAATAGGTAATACATATTTTGACGAAAAGTTTTCAAAACGCTCGAAGGATATTTTTTTGCCGGATTGTTTCGGATTCGGTTATGCACTGCCGACTGTTGCGCATCATGCGCATTTAACAGGATTTACAACACAAAAACTTGCGTGGGGCAGTGCCTACGGAATTCCGTTTGACATAGGAAAATGGTACGGCGTTGACGGCAACTTTGTTTATGCAAGCGTTAATCCGCACGATTACTATTTTACTCTTACAAAGTTGCGCGATTGGGATTTTGTTCAAAACAAGCTTGCCGAAAATGAAAAGATAGGCCTTGATATGACTTACATTTTTCACGGCATCGGCGACCGCGGCGGTGCACCCCAGGAAAAAAGTGTAAGTTTTGTCGAAAGTGCAATTGCCGAAAATGCTTCATCGGATATTGAGGTGCTCGCAACATCGGCCGATCAAATTTACCGTGATATTGAGGAGTCACTCGACCAAAGCGTTAAGGACAAACTTCCTGTTTGGGACAATGAGCTTGTTATGCAAAATCACGGCGTCGGCGGCTATACTTCGCGTGCAATAGGCAAGCGTTGGAACGCAAAATGCCAAAATCTTGCCGATATTGCGGAGCGTTCGGGCGTTGAGGCAGAATATTACGGTACGGCAAATTATAACGCCTCTGTGCTTGAAACGGCTTGGAAAAGAGCAATTGCCCATCAATTTCACGATGACACGCCGGGCACATCGGTTCAGCGTGCATACAAGCGCAGTTGGAATGATTATGCAATGTCAATCAACCAATTTGCAGGCGAAATCGAGCATGCCTGCGGCGGCTTGTCATCGCTGATGAAATCGGATTTTTGCTCGGGCACGCCGATTATGGTTTATAACAGTGTTGAGGCCGACAGAACAGGTGCGGTTACGGTCCGTATAAAAACTCAATCTCCGTATTTGCGGGTTTTTGACGATAAGGGCAGAGAGGTTGCGTCACAAATCATCGCTAAACATAACGGTGAAACGGAAATTTTGTTTGTCGCAAGTCTTCCTTCACTCGGTGCACGGGTTTATGACATCAGAAATGCAAACGAGGCATGTTGTGTTAAAAGCACACTTAAAATAACCGATACTGTGCTTGAAAACGAAAAATATACTGTTACCGTCAACAGAGCCGGCAACATTTCATCAATAATCGACAAAAGCGACGATGACAGAGAACTTTTGAAAAAGCCGATAGTATTGGGGTTGTTTAAATACACCGGTTCAAAGGACTGGCCGGCGTGGGAAATGAACTTCAAGCAGGCTGACAGGGAGCCTGACAGAACGCCTAAAATCGTTTCGGTTGAAAAAGCCGAAACCGGTCCGGCGCGCGTAGCTTTTAAAATCACTCAAAAAGATAAAAAATCAACATTTGTTTCATATGTTTGTCTCACTGCACAGAGCGAAATTGTCGAGGTTTATAACGAAATTGAGTGGCAGTCGCTCCGCACGATGTGCAAAAATGTTTTTTCATTCACCGCAAATAACAAAAAGGCAACATTCGATTTGGGTCTCGGCGCAATCAAACGCGGTAATATGAGCGAAAAACTGTTTGAGGTTCCTGCTCAAAAATGGGCGGATTTAACGGATGACGGTGGTGATTTCGGCGTTTCCGTTATCAGCGACAGCAAACACGGCTGGGATAAATTTAACGATAACGCACTGCGCTTGACCGTTCTCCACACTCCAAAACGCAATTATCGTATTGACTCAATGCAATCAATGCTCGACTTGGGTCTTAACCGCTACGGCTTTGCGATTTATTCGCACAAGGGCGCACTCGGCTCTGATACGGAGTTGCAATCGCGCTTTTTCACACAGCCGATGACGGCAACCGAAATGACGCGCCACACAGGTGTGCTTGGCAGCAATTGCTCATTCGGTTCTGTTTCGACAAATGATGTTTCGGTGCGTTGTATTAAAAAGATATATCATAAAAACACCGATGAAATCATTGTAAGATTTAACGAAGTTGCAGGCAAGACGGCTGAGAATTTCGAATTTACCCTCGGTGAAGGCATAGACACAGCTTGCGAGGTTTGGGCGTCGGAGGAATATAAGGGCACTGCCGAGATTAAGGACGGCAAGCTGATTTGCGATTTCACTCCGTATGAGGTAAAAACCTTTAAACTTGTGCTCAAAAAGCCGACAGTCACTGCTCAAAAGTTTGCTTCTACACCGATTAAACTTGAATATTCGGTTGAAAACACTCATATTCCGCAAAATCTTTTGCCGAAACAGATTGTTGTCGGCGATGCAGAATTTAAAATCACACAAAACAAGCTTGCTCCTTGCAACGGTCAAACAATTTTGCTCAACAAAGGAGAGGCGGCAAAAATCCTTGTTGCATCGCTCGACGGCGATAAGTATTGCAACTTCACTGTCGGCGGCAGCGATAAGCATATCAAAATAAATGCAATTGACGAAAACTACGCAGGTTGGGATTTATACGATCTCGGTGAAACGGCATTCGTAAAGGGCGGCAGGCTCGGCTTTGAATTTACGCACAGTGTAGATGATAACGGCAATACGCTTTTTGCAAAGGGATTGTATTTTTGGCTCGTATCGTTTGACGAAACGGTCACTCTTCCCGATGATGCAAGTATTGTTATACTCGGTGCAGTCAAGACTAAATCAAACGGCACACGCCTCCTGACTCCCCTTGAAGATGAGGTAGAAAATCACCGTCAAATAACATTCAAAATGAATTTTGTCGAAAAACTGCGCTACTTCAATTCAAAAATGGTTTGGAATTTAAACGACAGAGATAATTTCCTCTCTCATTGGAATAACGGCAAGAACGGAAAACGCGTTGAGCAAACCGGAAAAAGAATAAAAACAAGAACAGTAGAAACGGTAGGACACTGATATGAAATTAAAATTGGATGAAAATTGGACAACGACAAACAACGGTTATCCGCTCAATGATGCTGAGGTCGCGCGTTATAATTCGGTTTTGCCGTCACAGCGACAGATTTTGCAAAGCCAAAATCCGTTTTACTGCTTTATTCATTACGGAATGAACACCGCAACGGGCAGAGAATGGGGCAACGCGACCGAAACCGTTAAGGATTTTGATATTACAAAAATCAAGCCTGCGCAATGGGTCAAGGCAATTAAGGCGTCCGGCGCGTCGGGTATCATCCTTACCTGCAAGCATCACGACGGCTTTTGCCTCTGGGATACTAAACAAACCGATTTTAATGTTATGAATACCGCACTCGGTATAGATATTGTAAAGGCGGTGTCAAACGAGTGTCGTTTGCAGGATATGAAATTCGGCGTTTATCTCTCACCGTGGGATATGCACGAAAAATGTTACGCAACAGAGCAGTATAACGACTATTTTTGCGCTCAGCTCACCGAACTGCTCACCAATTACGGCGAGATTTTTGAGGTTTGGTTTGACGGCGCAAAGGGCGCAGGCGTAAAAGCGTTTGAATATGATTGGGAGAGATATTATGCTCTCATTCGCGAACTTCAGCCAAAAGCAAATATTGCCGTTTGCGGACCCGATGTCCGTTGGGTCGGTAACGAGGCGGGCAAGTGCAGAAAAAGCGAGTTTTCTGTTGTTCCGTCATCACTCACACTTTCCGAGGCTGTTCAGAAAAAGTCACAGCAAACCGTTGAGGGTGCAAAAGCGCTCCAAAATGTCAAAACGGGTGATGAGGACCTCGGCTCTCGTGCCGTTCTTAAAAAAGCAGACTCGCTTTGTTGGTATCCGGCGGAGGTTGATGTTTCAATCCGTAAGGGCTGGTTTAACCCGGGCGGTGGTACGCGCACAGTAAAATCGGCGAATAAGCTTTTCAAAATTTATAAAGGCTCGGTCGGCAACAACTGCTATCTTTTGCTCAACGTTCCGCCATGCAAGGAGGGCACGATTCAGGCAAAGGACGCAATGGCTCTTAAAAGCCTCGGCGAAAAAATCAAGCGTATGACTCAAAACGCCGTTATCAACCAAAATTTCGGCGCGCTTAAGGACACCGACGGCTATCTCGAATTTAATTTTGACACGCCGAAAAAGTTGAAATATGCCGTTTTGAGCGAGGACATTGCTTACGGTCAAAGAATCGAAAAGTTCGACCTTTATCTTAAAAGGCCGAATGGAAGATACAAAAAGGCGTACAGCGGCACAATCGTCGGTATGAAAAAAATAATCAAACTTCGCGGTAAAGCAAGCGGCGCAATTCTTGTCATTCGCCAATCGCGCTCAAACCCGATTATCAAACAAATCGCGTTTTATGATTAATTTATAATGTATCAATAATATAAATGTATTAAAAATAAAAGCGACAGTTCTCGAGAGAGAATTGTCGCTTTTTTGGCGTTCCCGAGGTGATTCGAACACCCGACCTACCGCTTAGGAGAAGCCCCGGAAGGGCGTTTTATTCTGCCTTGAAATTCTCAATAATCCTTGATTTTACCGTATTTTTCGAGATTTTAGTTTTAATCAATTCTCTTTGAAAATTTGCTTATTTTCCCAAGTTTTTCCTTCCTCAGCATTTTTTAATCCTTATGCATGTTCGTCAAACTTCTGTGTGTTGTAGCGCTGTATTCGCCAATGACATGGCTGTAAACATCGGCAAGTGATACCTATTTTTGAAATAAAAAATCGCCATCATTTTCAGATGACGATTTACTAAAGCTTATTTATAT
>CAVGLE010000026.1:13179-20026 GCA_963630035.1 Mediterraneibacter torques | reverse complement strand
CATACAGTCCCAAAAAAACGAGCCTGAGTCATTAAGGGTAATCATTCCGTTAAACTCGCTTGCTTCCTTGCCGACCGGCACAACAATGTATGAGCCGGCAATTTCACGCTTTGCAAATCCGTTTTTAATCTTCATTATTTAACAAATTCCTTTGCTGTTTTAACAATGTTTTCTGCGCTCAAACCGAATTGTTTTAAAAGCTCCTTGGCAGGACCGGAATGACCGAATTCATCGTTTACGCCGATTCTCTTAACCGGAGTAGGGCAGTTCTCGCTGAGTGCCGCGCAAACAGCCTCGCCCAATCCGCCGATAATGTTGTGCTCCTCAACAGTTATAACCTTGCCGGTCTTCTTTGCCGATTTAACAATAAGCTCTGTGTCAAGCGGCTTTATTGTAGCAATGTTGATTACCTCTGCGTCGATGCCCTCAGTCTCAAGCTCTTTTGCGGCTTCGATAGCCTCGGCTACCATAAGACCGTTTGCAATAATGGAAACATCCTTGCCCTCTTTGATAACTTCGCCCTTGCCGATTTCAAACTTGTAACTGTCGTCGTGAAATACAGGCACTGCAAGTCTGCCGAATCTGAGATAAACGGGACCCTCGTATTTGTAAGCAGCTTTTACTGCCTGCTTTGCCTCAACATCGTCGGCAGGGCAGATAACGACCATTCCCGGGATTGAGCGCATCAAAGCGAAATCCTCGCAGCATTGGTGGCTTGCGCCGTCCTCGCCTACGGAAATACCTGCGTGTGTTGCGCCGATTTTAACATTGAGGTGTGGGTATCCGATTGAGTTTCTTACCTGCTCAAAAGCTCTGCCTGCCGCAAACATGGCAAAACTTGATGCAAAGGGAACAAGACCCATTGTTGAAAGTCCTGCCGCAACGCATACCATATCTGCCTCTGCAATGCCGCAGTTGAAATGCTTTTCGGGATATTCTTTTTTGAAAATTCCTGTTTTTGTTGCCGCCGAAAGGTCTGCGTCAAGAACAACGAGCTTGTCGGCGCCCTCTGCTGCAAGTTCTTTTAACGCGTTGCCGTAGCTGTCACGCGTTGCAATATTTTTTACTTCAGCCATTTTTACGCCTCCAATTCTGCCATCTTGGCATTTAATTCTTTCATAGCAATGTTGTATTCTTCCTCGTTAGGAGCTTTTCCGTGCCATCCTACTTGGTTTTCCATGTAAGATACACCGAGCCCCTTAACCGTCTTCATAATGATGCCAAAAGGCTTGCCGCTGCCGCGGTTTGCGTGGAATGCGTCAAATGCCTTGTCGATTTCGTCAAAATCGTTTCCGTTGATTGTTACAATGTTAAGACCGAATGCTTTGAGCTTTTCATCTATCGGCTCTGCACTCATAACATCCTCGCAAGCACCGTCAATCTGAAGTCCGTTTACATCAATGATTACACAAAGGTTGTCGAGTTTGTATTGGCTTGCAAACATCATTGCTTCCCAAACCTGACCCTCTTCGATTTCACCGTCGCCCAAAAGGGTGTAAACTCTGATTTCGTCCTTGCCGAGGTATTTTGCGCCCTTAGCCATACCTGCCGCAACGCTGATGCCCTGACCGAGCGATCCGGTGCTCATATCAATGCCCGGCACAGTATTCATATTCGGATGACCCTGAAGGTATGAACCGATATGACGCAGTGTTTTTAAATCTTCAACAGGGAAAAATCCCTTATATGCAAGCGCACTGTAAAGACCCGGTGCACAGTGACCCTTTGAAAGCACAAATCTGTCTCTGTCGTCCCATTTTGGGTTTTTTGCGTTGTATCTCATCTCTTTACCGTAGAGGTATGCAAAAAGGTCTGCCGATGAAAGCGAACCGCCTGGATGACCGGCTTTTGCATTATATGTGCCCTCGATAATGCCCATTCTTATTTGGGTGGCAAATATCTCAAGCTCCTTTTTAGTTTGATTGTTCATAGCCCAATCTCCTTTGTTTTTTCTCCCTATTATTGTAACAAATTAAACCGCTTTGTGCAATATCAATTTTGTAAATATAATATGTATTCTGCTCCTATATTATATCTAATATACATAAAAATGCGCATAAATAAAGGCTCCGATCGGAGTGCCGAACGAAGCCTTCTGTTTATAGGTAAGAAGTTAATTATTTGCTTGCTTCTTCAACTGCAACTGCGCATGCAACTGTTGCACCAACCATCGGGTTGTTACCCATACCGATAAGTCCCATCATCTCAACATGAGCCGGAACCGAAGATGAGCCTGCAAACTGTGCGTCGCTGTGCATTCTGCCCATAGTATCTGTCATACCGTATGAAGCAGGACCTGCAGCCATGTTATCAGGGTGAAGTGTACGGCCTGTGCCGCCGCCTGATGCTACTGAGAAATATTTCTTGCCCTTTTCAACACATTCCTTCTTGTATGTGCCTGCAACAGGGTGCTGGAAACGGGTCGGGTTTGTTGAGTTACCTGTGATAGAAACATCAACGCCCTCTTTCCACATGATAGCAACGCCTTCTGTTACATCGTTGGCACCGTAGCAGTTTACCTTTGCGCGAAGACCGTCTGAATATGCCTTGCGGAATACTTCCTTAACTTCGCCGGTGTAGTAATCCATTTCGGTTTCAACATATGTGAAACCGTTTATTCTTGCGATAATTTGAGCAGCGTCCTTGCCGAGGCCGTTAAGAATAACTCTGAGAGGAGTCTTTCTGACTTTGTTAGCCTTCTCAGCAATACCGATTGCACCCTCTGCAGCGGCGAATGATTCGTGACCTGCAAGGAATGCGAAGCACTCCGTGTCCTCTTCAAGAAGCATTTTGCCGAGGTTACCGTGTCCGAGACCGACTTTTCTCTGATCTGCAACAGAACCCGGGATGCAGAAGCTTTGAAGACCCTCACCGATTGCGGCAGCAGCGTCGGCAGCTCTTGTAGCACCTTTTTTGATAGCGATTGCGCAACCTACTGTGTAAGCCCACTTTGCGTTTTCAAAGCAAATTGGCTGAATGCCTTCAACAATTTTGTAAGGGTCAAATCCTTTAGCTTGGCAGATTTCTCTACACTCTTCGATTGATTTAATGTCATATTTAGCGAGAACTTCAAGAATTTGCTTCTCTCTTCTCTCATAAGATTCAAATAAAGCCATTTTTGTGTCCTCCTTAATTATTCTTTTCTCGGGTCGATGATTTTAACTGCGTCATTAACTCTGCCGTATTGACCCTGAGCCTTTTCAAATGCAGTGTTTGCATCGTCGCCGCCTTTGATGAAGTCCATCATTTTGCCGAAGTTTACAAATTTATAACCGATGATTTCGTTATCCTCGTCAAGAGCAAGACCTGTTACATATCCGTCTGTCATTTCAAGATAACGGGGGCCTTTTGCAAGTGTGCCGTACATTGTGCCAACCTGTGAACGAAGGCCTTTGCCGAGGTCCTCAAGTCCTGCACCGATTGTAAGACCGTCTTCTGAAAATGCGGATTGTGAACGACCGTAAACAATTTGGAGGAAAAGTTCTCTCATAGCTGTATTGATAGCATCACAAACAAGGTCTGTGTTGAGAGCCTCAAGAATTGTTCTGCCCGGGAGAATTTCAGCAGCCATAGCAGCCGAGTGAGTCATACCTGAGCATCCTACTGTTTCAACAAGAGCTTCTTGGATAACGCCCTCCTTGATGTTAAGGCTGAGTTTGCATGTACCCTGTTGAGGTGCGCACCAGCCGATACCGTGTGTGAAGCCGGAAATGTCTTTTATTTCCTTAGCCTTAACCCACTTTGCCTCTTCCGGGATTGGAGCAGCACCGTGAGCAACGCCCTGAGCTACAGGACACATTGTTTCAACTTCGTGTGAATAAGTCATTTAAATTAACTCCTTCCTTTTAATTCCGTTTCAGTCTGCAAAACGCAGTCCGATAATAATTTCTAAAATTATCGTAAATATTATACCCAATTTGTCTTCCGTCTTCAAGTATTAATATGAATTTTTGACATTATTTTATATATTTATTTTAACCTTTTGCAAAAATTGTTTATTTTTAACTAAAATTGTCCCTTTATTGTGTTATTTGTGTTAATTGACAGCCGATTTTCGGAGGGCTATAATGTAATTAGTATCTGTTTAAGGAGAAACGGTATGAGTACAAAGATTAATCTTAAAGATAAAAAGTTGTCGCTCACCGCAATTTTTGTTATCGTTTTCGGCTATGCATCTGAAAGAATGGCAGAAATTGCAAATTTTGAAAAAACAAAGGCATTTGCCCTTGCCGTAGGGGGAGTTATGAGTGCACTTTTTGTTTTGTCAGCGGTCTTAATTTATAAATCAAAAAATGTCACCTCTGCGCTTTTGGCGTCCGTTTTGGGGCTTAAAATGATGCCGCCGGGCGTTGCCATGCTCTCGCACGAAAGCCTTTGGGGCAGTGCCGCGTATTTCATTGTCTGCAAGGTTGCCGTTGTTGTCTATGTTCTGCTCGCAATCCGCTTTTATTATCTTCAGCAAAAGCCGCGCGCAGTCAAGCCGCTTCCTATTTTGTCGCTGATATTCGTCATTCCGTTTTTCAACGAAATCGCCTCTGCATCATATGACTTTTTTCTTGCGAAAACGGGCAGTATGCTCGGCGGCTATCTTACCGACCTTGCGTGCTATGCCGTTGCGTGTGTTGTGATTTTGATTGTCGCATATAAAACAAATTATGCGTCAATGCATTTTGTTGCATCGTTTGAATTTATTGCGCTTGCAATCAATATTTTAAAGCGTTTCGGCGCAATTTTGGCAAATGTTCCGTTCGGCAGACATATAAGCAAAGTGTACTATTTGTGGATTATTCTTTATGCCGTTTTAATTTTGCTTTTTGCCCTTGCGGACAGAAAAAAGCGCAGTGAATCACAATAATTTAACATTAAAAATTAAAGGCTGTTGCATTCGTTTGCGACAGCCTTTGTTGATAATTTTTACTTTTTGCCGACCGCAGATACCCGAGCGGAGCAGTCGGTATTCAAGGCTCGCGGCGTTAGCATCTCAAACAAAACCGTTGTAAATCTCATTCAGCTTTTGTCTTTCGATTTTGTGATGAATGCAACTGCAAGTGCGGACAAAACCGCAATCGTCACACCGCCTGCGCATGCGCTCAAACCGCCTGTAACTATGCCCGATACGCCGTCTTTTCTTATCGCTTCCTTGACCCCTTGCGCAAGCGCGTTGCCGAATCCCGTCAACGGAATTGTCGCGCCCGCACCCGCAAAATCAACGAGTTTTTGATATACGCCGATTCCGCCGAGAACTACGCCGAGGCAAACAAAAAGCACAAGTATTTTTGCAGGTGTCAGCTTTGTTTTGTCGATTAAAATTTGACCGATAACACAAATGATTCCGCCCACAACAAACGCTTTTATACACATCATTAACATAAAAAATCACCTGCTGATATTTTTTGCATCGGCAGGTGATTTATTCATTTATTAATTTTTTTGATTGATTATCAGCCTAAATCAATAGGATTTTTGTTGTCATATTTAGCGGCTCTGCCGTATTTTTCCTCAAATCCCGGATTGATATAGTCCTCAACAACCTTGCCGTCGCGGATTCTGATAACTCTCTCCGCTTCCTCGGCAATTTCGTTGTCATGGGTGATTACAATAACCGTTCTGCCTTCGTCCTTAAGAGTGTGCAAAATGTGCATAACATCCTTTGTTGAGCGTGTGTCAAGGTTACCCGTCGGCTCGTCGGCAAGGATAACAGGGGGAGCGGCGGCAATTGCTCTTGCAACGGCAACACGCTGTTGCTGACCGCCCGAAAGTGCTTTCGGCAGATGATTCATTCTTGCTTTAAGACCTACCTTTTCAAGTGCGGCAATCGAAATTTCTCGGCGCTCGTCTTTTCTCATTCCTCTGTAAACAAGCGGCAACTCAACATTTTCAAGTGCCGTGAGAGATGAAATAAGGTTAAATCCTTGGAAAATAAAGCCGATTTCCTTGTTCCTGATTTCGCTCATCTGGTCATCCGTCAAATCGTCAACAAGCTGACCGTTTATGTAATAGTCGCCTTCTGTCGGTGTGTCAAGCAAGCCGAGCATATTCATAAGCGTAGATTTGCCGGAGCCCGATTGACCGATGATTGCAACAAATTCGCCCTCGTCGATTGTAAGCGAAACGCCGTCAAGTGCGTTGACTTGATTTTCGCCCGGATTGTATATTTTATATACATTTCTTACATCTATCAAATGCATATTTTTTACCTCTACTTTTAGTATAATGCAATTATACAAACAATAATGTGCCTTGTCAAGAAATTTAACGAATATTAACATTCGCGTTACAAATAATAACCGTATATAAGCCAATCTTTGTCACGCTTGGCTGAAAGGAGTAAAAAATATGAGTATTTCAAACAGCGATTATTCAAAAATGACGGATAAGGCAAGCCCTAATTCGCCGATTGTTTTGAATTGCGTCAAGGCGTTTTTAATCGGAGGCGCAATTTGCACATTTGCACAACTTTTGAATGTTTTGTTTCAAAATATCGGTATGAGCGAAAAGGATGTCAAAATAGCAACGCCCGGCGTAGTTATCGTGATTACCGCTATTTTGACGGGTATCGGCGTTTTTGACAAAATCGCACGCCACGCAGGTGCAGGCACAATTGTCCCTATTTCGGGCTTTGCCAATTCCGTTGTTTCGCCTGCGCTCGAGTTTCAGCAAGAGGGCTTTGTCCTCGGCACAGCCGCCCAAATGTTTTCAATCGCAGGTCCGGTCATCGTTTACGGTGTCGCGTCAAGTTTTGTCTACGGCTTGATTATTTATATTTTCAAATTATACTGATTAGTATTGAATTTAATTCTTTTTGGATTTATAATATCCGTATGAAAGAAAAGAAAAAAATAAATAC
>CAVGLE010000026.1:11421-13169 GCA_963630035.1 Mediterraneibacter torques | reverse complement strand
TAAATACTATGCGAAAAATTCAACACAAAAACAAGGAATCGTTTTTCCTTATAATAAGAGGCATTGAAGTTGGCATTGCGGCAGGTTTGGTTGCCGTACTTTACAGATTTTTGCTCGAATATGCCGAAAAATACCTCAACATTATTATTTCATCGGTTAAAGGCAGTCCGTTTAAAACCGCTCTTTGGCTTGTTGCGCTTGCCGCACTCGGCGGATTTGTTGCGATACTTAATAAAGTTGAACCTATGGCTTCGGGTTCGGGTATTCCGCAGGTAACGGGCGAAGTTAAGGGCGTTCTCACTCAAAATTGGTGGCGCGTTTTGCTTGCAAAAATCGTCGGCGGTACCGTTTGCGTGTTTTCCGGTCTTTCACTCGGCAGAGAGGGTCCTTCCGTTCAGCTCGGAGGTATGGCTGCAAAGGGCGTCGCAAGGGCAACAAAGGCAGACAAAACAACGGAATTGCGAATGATAAGTTGCGGCGCAGGCGCAGGTATGGCGGCGGCGTTCAACGCTCCTCTTGCAGGCACAATGTTTGTTTTGGAGGAAATTCATCATTCGCTTGATAAAAATATTCTTTGTATGGGTATTGTCTCAACAATCACCGCAGATTATGTGTCAAAACTGTTTTTCGGTCAAAATACCGTTTTTAACTACGAAACCGTCAATTTCCCGCTCGGTTATTATTGGTTGCTTATTTTGATGGGTGTTGTCACGGGACTTTGCGGCGTGTTTTATAATATCGTTATGCTCAAAATGCAAAGCCTTTATAAAAGTATCAAAAAAATCCCGAATTATATCAAAATGCCGCTTGTTTTTATCGTCAGCGGCGTTGTCGGTCTTGTTCTTCCGCAGGTGCTTTGCGGCGGTCACAGTATGGTCGCTCTGCTTATAAACGAGCATCCGTCAATTTCAATGATGCTGTTTTTGCTTGCGGCAAAATTCCTTTTCGGCGCATTCTGCTTCGCCTCGGGTGCACCGGGCGGCACGCTTTATCCGCTTTGTATTTTGGGTACATACATCGGTGCGGTTTTCGGCGCAGTTTCAATAAATGTTCTCGGGCTTGATTCGTCAATGTGGGAGGAGTTCGTAGTTATCGGTATGGCAGGGCTTTTTGCCTCAATTGTCAGAGCACCGATAACCGCAATCATTCTTGTGTATGAGTTGACTGGCAATATGAATAATATTTTGCCGCTCGCAACAGTTGCGCTTATCAGTTACGCAACGGCAAATCTCATCGGCGTTCAGCCGTTTTATGAAAGCCTGCTTGCAAATCTCACACCGAGCGAGTCTGAAAAACCAAAGGTTTTCAAACGCTCGGAAAAAATTATCAAATCGTATGTTATTCCGCTCGGCTCTCCGCTTGACGGAAAAAAAATAAAAGAGGTTGATTGGGGCAGACATTCACTTATCATCACCGTTGAACGCGGCGAAGAAAGCATTACGCCAAACGGCGATGTCACGCTCAGGGCAGGGGACGAAATCGTTTTTCTCGTCAGCCAGCGCAGATATGCCGCAAATATCAGCAGACTCGAGAATTTATTTGTAATAAACTAAAATTATTAAAGGGGTAATTTTTATGCAAAGACATTGGTTTAAAGGTGATACACATCTGCACACGCTTAATTCAGACGGTCATCTTCATCAGTACGAACTGATTGAAAGATGCAAAAAGCTCGGCCTTGATTACATAATCATAACCGACCATAATTACGATA
This sequence comes from Mediterraneibacter torques, assembly GCA_963630035.1. GTDB lineage: Bacteria > Bacillota > Clostridia > Oscillospirales > Acutalibacteraceae > Eubacterium_R. The sequence goes on along the minus strand of CAVGLE010000026.1, from coordinate 11,455 downwards.
CCGTTGAAAAGAGTTATTCAAGCGACGGACTCCT
>CAVGLE010000026.1:0-11325 GCA_963630035.1 Mediterraneibacter torques | reverse complement strand
GACTCCTTGTCATCAAGGGTCAAGAGGTAACGGGCGACAACGGTCATGTCAACATTTGGGGCGAGAATGTCGGATTCAAACCGCCGTACGATTTGTCAGACCTTGATGCATATAAGAAAATTGCCGCAAAGGCAAAGAAAAACGGCGCAACGGTCAGCGTCAATCATCCGTTTTGTTCAAATTGCGGTTTCTTGCTCGACCTTGACGGTATGCCTATGGATTGTGTCGAGGTTTGGAACACCATTCAGCACAGCGACAATATCAAAAACCTCAATTGGTGGGTCGATAAGCTCAACCACGGCATAAAAATCGGTGCTGTCGGCGGCTCGGATTTCCACAGGGACTATGCAAAATTCGATATGCTTGCGCGGCCGACAACGATTACTCTTGCAAAAAGCAATACACCCGAGGATATTTTGGCGGCTCTTCGAGAGGGCAGGTCGGTTGTCACAAACCGCCCCGACACATCCATGATTTATCTTTCAGTCGAGGGCGCACAGCTCGGTGATACAGTCAAATTAAACGATAATTCGTTTCTTGTCGGCGATTGCAAAGTTACAAAACTTTTGCCCGGTCATACACTCAAAATTTTCAATAATAACGAGGTTGTTTACGAGCATAAGGCGTATTTCCCAGAAAAAGAGCATAACGCCGTTTTTGAAATCAGAAACAAGGGCTATATCAGAGCGCAGATTGATTATGATTTCACCCCTGCACTTAAAAAGGTCTATACCGAGGTCGAAAAACGCTTTTTGAAGGGCACAGGCAATGTGCCGACATTCTTCTGGGCGTTCACAAACCCGATTTGGATTGATTAATCATATAACTTGATATTAAATAAAAACGCGACGGAGATTTGATTTTCTCTGTCGCGTTTTGCATTAATATTCAACTTTTAAGCCTTCCTCGGCTTCTGCAACCTTAAGCATTATTGCACATTCAATGCGCTTTCTGTGCAGTTCGCATCCGAATTCGTAAACGCCGTTTACACTGCCTGTCGTGTGGTATGCGTTTGCCGCGCATCCGCCCGAGCAGTAAAGTTTTGCAAAACAGTCCTTACACTCTTTGTGCGAATAAACATTGCAAAGCTTGAATTGCTCGAGTATTTCCGGATTCGTCACACCGTCATAAATGTTGCCGAGCTTGAATTTGTCATCGCCTACAAATTGGTGGCAGGGGAACAAATCACCGCTCGGTGTAACCGCCATATATTCAGTGCCTACGCCGCATCCGCTGACTCTTTTTACTATGCACGGTCCGTGGTCAAGGTCAATCATATAGTGATAAAATGTAAAACCGTTGCCTTTTCTGTATCGCTTGAGCATTTCGTTAGCCAAAATTTCGTATTGCTCTTTGAGCTGCGGCAAATCTTCGTCTTTCAATGCCCACGGCTCCTTTGGGTCGCATACAACCGGCTCAACCGAAAGCTCTTTAAAGCCGAGGTCTGCCATATGTATCAAATCCTTTGAAAAGTCGGTGTTAAAATGCGTGTATGTTCCGCGCATATAGTAGTCCTTTTGGTTGCGCGAGTCGGCAAATTTTTTAAATTTGTCAATAATCAAATCATAGCTTCCTTTGCCGTTCTGCGTTTTGCGCAAATTATCGTGCACGCTCTTTCTGCCGTCAAGCGACAAAACAACATTGCCCATTTCCTTGTTGCAAAAATCAATAACTTCATCATCGACAAGTACACCGTTTGTGGTGAGCGTGAATCTGAAGTTTTTGTCAAATTTCTTTTCCTGCTCTCTGCCGTATTGCACAAGCTTTTTGCACACATCCCAATTGAGAAGCGGTTCGCCGCCGAAAAAGTCAACCTCAAGATTGCGCCTTGTTCCACTGTTTTCAATCAAAAAGTCAAGCGCCCTTTTGCCGACTTCAAAACCCATCAGCCCCTTGTCAGCACCGCCGTATTCACCTTTGCCTGCAAAGCAGTATTCGCAGTTGAGGTTGCATCCGTGCGCAACATGCAGACAAATCGCCTTGATTACACCCTGACGCTTTTTAAACTCAAGCGCGGTGTCCTCAAATTTGTCTTTCGCAAAAAGTCTGCCGTCAGCAATAAGGCTTTCAATGTCCTCAAAGCAAAGGTCGATGTCCTCTTCGCAAACCTCGTCGTCATCCTTGTATTTTTCAAGTATGAATTTTTTTATTTCATTTTTCGGCGTTGTTTCATACATATTGATTATGTCATATGTTGCCTCGTCAACGCTGTGAACACAGCCGCTGTTTTGGTCGAGGATAATGTTGTAGCCGTTCATTTTAAATGCGTGTATCATATCGTTGTTCCTTAATAAATAAAAGTAAGCATAGAAAAACGGCGGTAACGCTTACCGCCGTAAATTCTAAAACAAATTACTTCTTCAATTGCTCACACTTTTGGTTTGCAACTGAGCAAGAAGTTTTAGATGCTGACTGGCAAGATGTCTGGCATTCGCCGCAGCCGCCCTTCTTTGCTGATTCGCAAAGGTTTCTTGAGCTTAATGTGTTGATTCTCTTCATATAAGAACACCTCTTTGTTATTTATTACGCTTTATTATAAATTATTATGCGCCTTTTGTCAATATTTTATTGGGCAACAGACCGCTGTCGCTCACAACATTTACATTTGCCTTCAAAAGCGACTTGATACAGCCGAGAGTTTTTCTGTCTATCACCTCACCGGGCACAATAATCGGAATATCCGGCGGATAAGCATATACAAACTCGTTTGCGACTTTCCCAAGTGATTCGCCGAGCGCCGTTTCTCTCGATTTTTCGGCGATTTGAATAATGTGTTCTCCCGTTGCAATCGGCGGCTTGTCAATTAAGTAGTTTGCTGTTTTCAGCAAGGAAGAATCTATCTCACAAAGTGCCGTTTTCAAATGCTCGAGTGACTCTTTGCCGTCGGCAACCGATGTCATCAGTATTATATAGTTCTTGCTCGCCATCTCCGGCTCGATGTTGTATTCTTTTCGCAATCTGTCGGCAAGCTCTGTGCCGTCAATATTAGCATTTGCACAGGATATGACGATTTTTGAAATATCGTCGCTGTATTTCAGCCGCAGGCATTGCAATTCAATATCGCGAAAATCCCAAAGATTTTTGATGTTCTCCTCAAAATCTTTTTTGTTGTTTTTGATATAGTCACAGCATTTTGCCGCGCTGTCCATTATTATATAGCTTGGCGAGCTTGTTTCAAAAATGTCGATATACCGCTTGAATTTTTCAATGTATTTTTCGTTGAAAATATTGGCGACAGCCGCTTGCGTCAAAGCAGGCAATGTTTTATGCAAACTCGAAATTACAATGTCGCCCGTCGGGTATTCACAAAATGTTGCAATCCCGAAATGCGCACCGTGTGCAGCGTCAATAATAATCGGAATATCCGCTTTTATTCTGCTTGTGTTACCCTCATATGTCGGCGAGGTGATGATAATTGCCTTTGCGTCCTCATTTTTCGCTAAAACGGCATTTATATTGTCTTGCAATGTATTTGTGTAGTATCCGTCAACATAGTCAAAACGCGGCTCAACATAAACCACTTTCAGCCGTCTTATCATACATGCGTTGTAAACGCTTTTGTGGCAGTTTCGTGCAATTATTATTTTGTTGCCTTCGTTGCAAACCGCAAAAATCGCCGCTAATATTCCGCCTGTCGAGCCGTTTGTCATTAAAAAAGATTTTTTTGATTTGTAAATTTCGCTCAATGCATTTTCAATTTCAAGTATGTTGCCGTGAGGGTCGTGTAAATTGTCTGCACCATCTATTTCCGTTATGTCAATTTCACTGCCGATGACGCCGAATTTTTTGTTTCTCTTGTGTCCCGGCATATGAAACGGGTATTTGTCAAGTTGTCTTAAATCATCCGAAAATTTCAACTTTCTCCCTCCTTGTGTTGATTATCGCAAGCATTATGTATCCCGCAAAAATCGGCACAGTTTCAATCAGCCCGGTTTCTTGGTATATCAAAAGCAAAACAAAATCACCGAGCAGTATTACTGCCGTTATTACCGTAAATAACTTAAATATCTTTTCCTTTTTGTAATTCAATAAAAACAGGATGAATACGGTTATTCCCGTCACCGCAGAAAATATCAGCGACCCTGTGCAGTGAAGATAATATTGCACCTTTTCGTCAAAATCAAAGTCAAAACAAAGCGTCATTATCATACCGATTGCAGAAACAGCGAGCAGGGGAATGTACACTTTTGTTTTTGTGTATCTTTTGTATGCCAATGTTATGTTAATGCAAAGCGCCGCAATTGTCAGCACACCCCAAATTACAAAATATCCGCGCCGCTCAAGCCCTATTGCCGACAGCGCACCCTCGTTTTTGTATGCCGTGCCGAAATGCATGTACCAAACGGTGTATATCGCCGCGATTATACTCGGCACCGTTGAAATGTATTTTTTCAATTCTATCACCTACAAAATTTTACCATATTTTCAAAATAAAAACAACAGCGCAAATGCAAGAATACATTTGCGCTGTTTTGCTTAATATCAGATTGTTTGAGTGTTATAGTATTCAAGCTCTTCCTCTTCATCTGCGCGAGCTTCCTGACGCTTTTGCTTTTTGAGTTTAACTCGTCTTACTTCATATGTTACGACTGTCAAAATCGAGCATACAGCTGTTATTCCGAGCAATACAACAATATCCTTTGTCAGCGAATTGCCTGTCGATACCGTGCTTCTGAATGCGTCAACACCGTATGTGAACGGAACAAACGGGTGTATTATTTGATAAAATTTAGGCGAAAGGTCTATCGGATATGTTCCTGCCGAGCCGGAAAGGTTTAAGCACAGCAGAACAAGCAACAGGAACGAACCTATACTGTCAAGCAGTGTATTTAGGAAGTAGACTATCGACATAAACGCGACTGATGTCAGTATTGCCATAAGATACGTGTTGATTACATGTGCCGGTCTCATTCCGTCAATCGCCATAATCAGCGTTACCATTATTATCGGTGCCACTACTGCAACAAAGCCGGCAATTCCTGCGTGGGTAATAAATGTTTTTCTCTTTTGAAGCGATGTCTTAAACGGTGAGAACATAAGGCAGAATGCAAGACAAGCAACCCAAAGTCCCGCACACATCATATATGCCGACATAGCCTCGCCGTTTGCGTTTATTGTGCGCTGAAATGTTTCCGTTGCGTCAACCGGCTGTGAGAACATATCTGCCGCATTGTCGTCGGTGTTTGTGTTGCTGATTTGCTCTGCGCCGTCCTCAAGCGATGTTTGAAGCGTTTTTGCACCGTCCGAAAGTTTGTCGCAACCGTCGCCTATTTGGACTGAGCCGTCATAAAGCTGTTCCGAGCCGTCAACAAGTTGACCCGCACCGTCGTCAAGTTGGGTTGCGCCGCTGTTGAGTGCCGAATTGTTTGAAACAAGCTGACTTGTACCGTCCTTGATTTGATTGATACCCGATTGAAGCTGAGTTACACCTGTTCCCAATTGGTCTGCTCCGCTGTCAACCTGCTCAACACCGCCTGTGTAAGCCGCAACGCCTGCCTTTAGAGTTTGCATGCCCTCGATAAGTCCGGTTTCACCGTTTTTAGCCATTGTCTTGTCAAGACCGTATTGAACATCCAAAAGTCCGTTTTTGAATTGTTCAAGTGTTTTGTTTGCCATTGTGAGTGCATAACTGCCGCTGTTGACAAGTGTGTCAACCTGTTTGTCAACTTCTTCGTAATTGCTTATTATTGAGTTTGCGCTGTTTAGCAGTTTTTGTATGTCTTCCTTGCTGAATTTCTTTTCAAAATCCTGAATTTTAATCATCTTTTCGGCAAAACCTTTCAGGCTCTCAAGAGTCTTTTTTGCCTCCGAGCCGATAGGGAACTTCATAAGCCTGTCAATTGTGCTTACTACCTTTTGCCAGTCAACCGCATCGTAGTTGATGATTTCGTATATTGTGTCAAATTCCTCAGAGTTGACAAATTTGTCAAGGTCGCTTGTCATTTGCTTGATGCTTGCAATTGTTTCGTCATCAAGCACCTTGTCTGCTTCACCTTTGACCTCGCCGACCTTTTGAATAACTCCGTTGAGCTGGTCAAGTCCTGCCTCAAGTGTTTTGAGGTCCGAAAGATTTTCGTCTGTAAGCGACGATGCAAGCGAGGTGCTCATATACTGCAAACCGTTGAGAATTTGATCGGTGCCGTCATTAAGCGTTTTATTGTTTGATACAAGCTGTGATGTGCCTGCTTTTAATGTACCTACACCGTTTTTTAATTGTGTTGTGCCGCTTGAAAGCTGTGAAATGCCGTTGTCAACCTGCGTTACACCGTTTGTGTATGTCTGCAGACCGTCTTTGAGCGTTCCCGTGCCCTCTTTAAGAGTAAGGCATCCTGCCGAAAGGGTGGTCAAGCCGTCGGTAATTTGAATATTTCCGTCTTTGAGCTGTCCCACGCCGTTGTATATTTGATGCGAGCCGTCTGCCGCCGCATTGAATCCGTCCTCAATAGTGTTAAGGTTTGCATATACCGTTTGAGCATATGTTTTTATAACTGTTTTGTTGAGCGATTCTTTAATCGTTTTAACGGCGGATTCACCGAATTTGCTGGCAATGTAGTTTGTGCCCGGGTTGGTGTAATATTGTATTTGCATTTTTTTCGGATTTTTTTGTGTCAGCGTTGTTGCGTTGCTCGAAAAATCCTGCGGAATAACCATTACCATATAATAAGTGCCGTTTTCAAGGCCGTCAAGTGCAACGCTTTCATCAACAAAATTGAATTTGAGCGAGTCATTTTCTTTAAGATTGTCACAAAGTTGCTCGCCAACATTCAGCGTCTTTCCGTTGTACGATACCGCCTCGTCTTGGTTTACGATTGCAACGGGAAGATTGCCCGTGTTTCCGTACGGATCCCACATCGAGCCGAGAAAAAGCACCGTGTAGATTGACGGTATAAGTATTATTGCCATCATTACGACAATCATAAAGTGCTCTTTGACAAATTTGTGGAATTTTGATTCTTTTTTTAATTTTTTTGCCATTTTCATCACCTTTGAGTTTTACGATAAGTTTATGTTTTTATGTCATAATACCATATGTATAGCAATCGAATACAAATAGTAATCACTTTTCGATAGTATTATATTATCCGTTTTCGTAATTGTCAACAAAAAAAGCTATTTTTAGCATTGTGTCAAATATTATTAAATTATTTGCATTGACTTTGTTCATAATAATCAATATAATTGGTTAATGAGGGCGCAATGTATGCTTTTTATGTTACCCGCTTGTTAATCTGTGGGGGAATATTATTGAAAAAATTGTATTTTGTGCCGCTTCTTACCATTTGGGTGTTTGCTTTATGTGCTTTGTCGTTTCCTCTCGGCGCCTCGGCAGGTGAAAACAGCGTCACGGTCATTTCACCTAATAAAACAAAGTTTTCGTTTTTGATTGAGTCCGACGATATTACTCACGCGCTCAAGGCGGCGTTTAAATATTGCGAAAAAAACGCCTCGCCCTGCAATCGCTGTAAAATTATTGTCGCAAAGGGCACATATAAAGTGAGCAAAACCGTCACTTTTACTTCTTACACAACATTATATGCCGACGGAGTGACGCTTGTCAACACTCCTTCATCAGGCAATATTTTAAAATCGCCTACAGCAGGCGGATATTCGGCTTGCACCGATTTTTCAATGACCGGCGGTACACTCGCATATTCGTCCGATAATCTAAAAGGCTCGTGCCTTGTTCGCGTCGGGCATTCTCAAAATATAACATTTTCAAATGTCGAATTTTTAAATAATTATCAGTCGCATCATATGGAAATTGCCGCAAGCAAAAATGTTGTTGTCGATTCGTGCAAATTTTCGTCTCAGCGTGCATCGCTCAACCGTACAAGCGCCGAGGCACTGCAAATTGACATTCTCACCGAGTCGCATTTTCCGGGCTATGAACCGTATGATTTCACAGTCAACGACGGCATTACGGTTAATTCCTGCCTGTTTGAAAATACAGTCCGCGGACTCGGCACCCATTCGCTTTTTGCAGGCGATTATCAAAAAAATATCAAAATCACAAACAATGTTTTTAACAATATTTCATCAACCGCCGTGTCGGCGTTCGGCTGGATTTCGTCGCTGATTGATTCAAACACAATTACTTCTTGCGGCGAGGGTATCGATTATTCTCTTATAAAAGCAGAGGATGATGCCGATACCGTTTGCATTTCACAAAATGCCGTTGCCGATTTCCCGATTGACTGCAAAACGGTTATTTCAAACAATGTTATTTCGGTTGAAAAAACAGCCGTCACGCGTTCGCCGTATGCAATTTCGGTCTACGGCAGGGATTATTCTTCATCAAATAATATAGCCTTTAAGCGCGCCGATTATTCGGTTTATAATATTGTAATTAAGTTTAATAATATAACGATGCCGTGCGATTTCGTTCTCCTTTCGGGCGTGCGAAACGCGCGAATTTATTCAAATACAATCCAAAACAACCGAAAAAGTGTTGTTTCAGTTTGATTTACGGAGGTATGCTATGCCATATATCAACACATCAACAAATGTCAAAATCACCGACGAAAAAAGAGAACAACTAAAAGTCCGTCTCGGCAAGGCAATCGAAAATCTCGGCAAAAACGAAAGCTGGCTTATGCTTGGTTTTGATGACGAAAAGCCTATGTATTTTAAAGGCGATTCATCATCACCCATGGCTTTTGTCGACATCAGCGTTTTCGGCAAATCAACCGATGACGGCTGTGAAAAAATGACAAAGGAGCTTTGCTCGATTTATAACGAAATTCTCGGCATCGCTCCCGATAAATTTTATGTAAAATATTCCGGCACAAATCAGTGGGGCTGGAATAATATGAATTTCTAAAAGGCGCAAATATGACTTTACAGCAAATTATCGACTCATCAAACAAAATAGTCTTTTTCGGCGGCGCCGGCGTTTCGACAGAAAGCGGAATACCCGATTTCAGGAGCACCGACGGCTTGTATAATCAAAAATACGATTTTCCGCCCGAGGAAATACTCAGTCACTCGTTTTTTTATGACAATACAGAGTATTTTTATAATTTCTACCGCGACAAAATGCTTGCTCTCAACGCAAAACCAAATCCGGCTCATTATAAGCTTGCGGAGCTTGAAAGTGCGGGCAAACTGCTTGCGGTTGTCACACAAAATATCGACGGCTTGCATCAGGCGGCAGGCACCCACAATGTCCTTGAGCTGCACGGCTCGGTACATAGAAATTATTGCATCTCTTGCGGAAAACCGTATTCCGCCGAGTTTATAAAAAATTCAAGCGGCGTTCCGCATTGCGATTGCGGCGGAGTGATTAAACCCGATGTTGTTTTGTACGAAGAGGGACTTGATGATGATACCGTCAAAGCCGCGCTTCTTGCCATCGGCAAGGCAGATTGCCTTATTGTTGCCGGCACTTCGCTAAATGTTTATCCTGCTGCAGGATTTATTAAATATTTCGGCGGCGAGCATTTTGTTCTTATCAACCGCGACCCGACCCCTGCCGACAATATGGCTGATCTCGTTATTCACGGCAATGTCGGTGAAATTCTGTCGCAAATCGAGGTGAAGTGATGGCTCTGTCTGTTATGCTTAAACCGTCGTCATCTGCCTGCAATCTTAAATGCAAATATTGCTTTTACAGCAATGTTTCAAGTGAGCGTGCTGAGTTTTTCAAGGGTATGATGAGCGACGAAACGGCTGAAAATGTCATTTCAAAAGCACTCGCTTTTGCAGATTCGTCTCAAGTATATTTTACATTTCAGGGCGGCGAGCCTCTGCTTCGCGGCGTTGATTTTTTCAATCGTTTTGTGTCAAAAGTAAAGGCGCTCAATACAAAAGAATCTCCTGTCACACTTTGTGTTCAAACAAACGGCACATTGATTGACGATGAGTGGTGCCGATTTTTTAAGGATAACAATGTCCTTGTCGGCGTTTCGCTCGACGGCGACGAGGAACTTAATTCCTACCGCGTTTATCCCGACGGTAAAAACTCGTTCGACGATATTATGCGCGGAATTTCTCTTTTGGATAAATATGGTATTAATTACAATATATTATCCGTCCTTACCTCGCGCCTAGCGCAAAATGTCCGCCGCTCTTACCGTTTCTTTAAACAGCACGGCGTTCACTATCTTCAGTATATTCCGTGCCTGAAACCGTTTGACAGCGACGGTGACGACGAATACGCAATGTCTGTCGACGATTATGCGTCGTATTTAAAAAGCTGTTATAAAATTTATTTTAACGATAATATGCGCGGCAATCTCGTTTCGATAAGGCAGTTTGATAATTACGCCCTGCTTGCTTCGGGCAAAAATGCCGAGCAGTGCGGAATGAACGGTCCGTGCTCGACACAATTCGTTGTCGAGGGCGACGGAGCGGTTTATCCGTGCGATTTTTATTGCACCGATGAATGGTTGCTCGGAAATATCAATCAAAACGATTTTAATGAGTTGCTTAATTCAAAACTCAGCGTTGTATTTCTGAAAGACTCCTTCAAAATCGGTGAAGATTGCAAAAAGTGCAATTATTTTACTCTCTGCCGCGGAGGCGGTTGTAAACGCAATCGCCAAAATTCCGATTATTGCAAGGCGTATAAAGATTTTTTCGCAAGTTCATATAATATGATTTTGCAAATGAGCCGATAGCCTCGGCAACGCACCCCCGCTTTGACTGCAGCAAGGTGCGCTATATAATTACAGCGGTCGGAAAGGCTGATTTTATGAAAAAAATATTATCTGTTGTATTTGCGATTTCTCTTGCCGCAACGCTTTTTTGTGCCTGCTCCAAGAGCGATTCGTCAAACGAAACTTCGCAAACGGCTGATTTTTTGTTGAAATATACATACGATACTGTATATTATGATTATGATTCAAGTATTTTTCACGCTTACGAGGAGGTTTGCAAAGCTGTTATCAACCGCGATTCCGATGTCCGTGTAAACACCGGGTATTTTAACAAGGTGCAACAGCTTCTCTATACCTCGTTTCCTCTAAATGCGCTTGTTCAAAAATATTCCGTTAAGGATGACGATTCCGGTATTTCAATTTCTTATAATTGCGAGCAGACCGAGCATAATGAAAAGGTAAATTCATTCAATAACAAAATACTTGAGATTGAAAAGGCGTGCAATATTTCAACCGCATCAAAGGAAGAGTATGTGATAAATGTCTATCATTATATTTCCTCACATATCAAGCAGTCGGATGATGCGGCAATAAATTCGCTTGATACGGTGTTGAAAGGGGAAGGCTCCTCATTTTCATACGCCAATGTGTTTGAATATCTTATTTTGCAAAATGATATCGATGCCTATCATATTATCGGCACCGATGCCAGCGGAGTGAGCTGGGG
>CAVGLE010000025.1:0-21419 GCA_963630035.1 Mediterraneibacter torques | reverse complement strand
GTTTTATTATGAAAGCTATGCATTGATGTTACCGAGCAATCCGCTTGCTAAAGAAAAAGAATTATCACCGGAGCAGTTATCAGAGGAAAACTTGATTACTCTTCCGCCCAAAAATATTCCGTTTATAAAGGGTAATAAATTTCAGGAATTTTTGGCACTTCACGCACAAGACCATAAGCATATAGTCAGTGAAAACGAAAAAGAAAGCATTTTGCTTGCTAAATGCGGATACGGAATTGCCGTGTTGCCCGGCTTTTTGGTTTCAAAAGATAACAAACTTGTCTGTATTCCCGTAAAAGATACAAAAAATATTGAATACGGATTGTACTATAGAAATACCGATAAGCATATTAAACTTTTTCTTAATGAATATATTAAAACATTCAAGAAACAGGGATAAATTTGCTTAAATAAAGAAAAAGGTGCAACCCCATATCGGGATTACACCGTAATTTCTTAATTGCGCCTTGTCAAGCTGCGACAAAAGCTATCCTTTTTTTATGCCTGATATCAGTCGAATGCGTGACCTGCCGCACCGAATACAACATCAATCTTGTGTGCAACAACCTCTTCGATAAGGTCTCTTGCAGGGGTGAGATATTGTCTTGGGTCAAAGTGTGTCGGGTTCTCTGCAAAGTGCTTTCTTACAGCGGCTGTCATTGCGATACGGATATCCGAGTCAACATTGATTTTACATACAGCCATCTTGGCAGCTTCGCGGAGCATATCCTCAGGAATACCGATAGCGTCGGGCATTTCGCCGCCGTATTGGTTGATCATCTTGATGTGCTCTTGGTTTACCGATGATGCACCGTGAAGAACGATCGGGAAGTTAGGAAGTTGTTTGCCAACTTCTTCAAGAATATCAAATCTAAGCTGTGGCTTTTGACCCGGCTTAAACTTGTATGCACCGTGTGATGTGCCGATTGCGATAGCAAGTGAGTCAACGCCTGTGCGTGTAGCAAAGTCGTAAACCTCTTCCGGTCTTGTGTATGATGCGTTGTCAGCGTCAACCTTAACATCGTCCTCAACACCTGCAAGTGTGCCGAGTTCGCCCTCAACAACTACGCCGTGAGCGTGTGCATATTCAACAACTTTCTTTGTCAAAGCAATGTTTTCTTCATAAGGAAGCGAAGAGCCGTCGATCATAACAGAAGTGAATCCGCCGTCGATGCATGACTTACATGTTTCAAAATCCGGGCCGTGGTCAAGGTGAAGCGCAATCGGAAGACCTGTTTCGTCTGCAGCAGCCTTTACCATAGCAACAAGATAGTCGTGAGACGCATATTTTCTTGCGCCTGATGAGCATTGAAGAATAACCGGAGCCTCAAGCTTCTTTGCGGCTCTTGTGATACCCTGAACAATCTCCATATTGTTTACATTGAAAGCACCGATTGCATATCCGCCCTCGTATGCTTTCTTGAACATTTCTGTAGTAGTTACAAGTGGCATATTATTATATCTCCTATAATTTATTAAGCTCGCGGTGTTCCGCTCACTTTTTGCCTATATTATATTACAATGCGCATAAAATATCAACACTTAAATTTTAAAATACCTATTAACGCCGATTTTACAGCCGCTTTTTTGTGCTTTTGTTTAATTTAGATTATTGCAAATTTACCCCTCATCCGCCTCGTTGTACTCGGCACCTTCTCCCGAGGGAGAAGGCTTTTTACGAAAATGCGGTGCATTACTCCGTAGGGGCGAACCGTGTTCGCCCTTTTGTTGCAATAGGTTGTTGGTAAATTCGGGCGACCGCAGGTCGCCCCTACGGTCGTTTCATTATATTATACATAATCATAAAACATTTGTTTTGCGTTGGGAAAGTCACGAAGTGACAAAAGGGGAGCGTTATTGTAAAGTATTGTTTTAAAGCATAGATATAAGCCTTCCCCTTGAGGGGAAGGTGGCAACGAAGTTGACGGATGAGGTGTCTGTATTGCGTGATTGTTTAAATTTGCGTTATTGTAATTCTACCCCTCATCCGCCTCGTTGTACTCGGCACCTTCTCCCGAGGGAGAAGGCTTTTTACGAAAATGCGGTGCATTACTCCGTAGGGGCGAACTGTGTTCGCCCTTTTGTTGCAATCGGTTGTTGGTAGATTCGGGCGAACACAGTTCGCCCCTACGGTTGGTTCATTTACATATCATAAAACATTCGCTTTTCCTTGATAAAATCCCCTTCGTCCTTATGGGGGGTATATAAATAATTCAAGAAGAAAAACCGCATATTCAAAAGAAGATGCGGTTGGTTATATTCATTTTATTCGTTTTATTCATTTTCTGTGATATTGTCGGTCGGTTGCTTTTTTCTGTTATGAAGAATTGGACTGAGCGGTTTGTATATAATCATCGACACCAAAACGCTGATTAAGCCCTTGACTATTGTAAACGGCATATTAAACACGATGAGGGCCTCGGCTATGCTCGAGGTGCTTTTTCTTATCACCCGGTACATACCCAAAACAGCCTCCTCGGGAAAATTCAGCACGCCGTAATACAGCGGATAAACAATAAAAAAGTTTGTCACAATGCTCAGCAATCCCATAAACACTGCGCCTGAAACGCCAGCAACGATTGCGTTTGAAAGCGTCTTTTTTTGCTTATAAACATATCCTGCAACGCCTGCAAATGACGCTCCGAGTATGAAGTTTGAAAGCTCGCCTATATACATTGAGCCTGAAAACGGCAGATGAATTATGTTTTTCAGCAGAGCAATCACAATTCCGGCAAGCGGCCCGTATGCAAACGCACCGATAAGCTCCGGCAAATCGGAAAAATCAAGCTTTACAAACGCCGGCATAATCGGAATTGAAATTTCGATAAACTGCAAAACAGCGGCAACAGCCGTAAGCACGCCGCATCCTGCGATAATGTGGGTTTTGCTCTGCCTTGCGCCCTGCAAGGAAGTTGTTTTTGTTTTTGTCATAATAAAAATCTCCTTTTCCTTGGGGGTAAAAAGAGAAACCCCGACGAACATTATTCGTCGGGGATGATGAACCGGTCACGCGCGGTTACGCATAAATGCACCGCACACCGCCTAAACAGGCTATGCAGGATTATGCATAAAATGCATCCTGCGCCTTATTTCTCTCATCCGGACTTATGGCGTCTGCCAATTACCGTCGGTTTCGGAATTGCACCGAATCAGCCGACCTGAACGGTCGGGTCGTGGACTTTACCACCGGTGAGGATTTTCACCTCGCCCCGAAATAGTAGTTATATTATAGTTCTGTTTTTTATATTTGTCAACTATTTTGTCATTTCTTTTATATATCGCTTAAAGAATGTGACGCCGTTTTTAAGCTGTGCAATCGGGATTCGCTCATTAGTCGAATGTGTTGTAAGCATCAGTGACGCGTCGACTGTGAAAGGAGCAAAACGATACAAATTGTCGGTGATTTCCTCGTAGTGATAGCTGTCTGTGCCGCCCATAACAAGAAACGGAGCGACAATATTGTCGTCGCTTATTTGATGCGCGAGTTTTTCTATTGTTTTAAATGCCTTTGTGTCTGTCGGCGAAACCTTGCTTGCCTCTTTGCCTTTGAGCAACTCAATTTCGATATTTTTGTTTTTGACAACCTTGCGTATGTGCTCCTCGGTGTCTTTAAGCGTTGTTCCCGGGAGCTGACGGAAGTTTATCGTTACCGACGCATTTTGCGGCAAAACATTTGCTGCAGGGCTTGCTTCAAGCATGGTGCAGGCCGTTGTGGTTCTGATAAATGTTGCGGCAGGCGGAAACGCTTTCATCACAGCGAAAAACACCGGTTTTAAAATTCTTAAATTGCACATAATCATACGCGCAGGAAAAGATGTTCTTTTTCCCACAAGGCTGAAAAGATTGAAAACCGACGGCAACATTTCGCACTTGAATTGATGATTTTCCAAATCCTTTACCACATCGGCAATTTCGCCTGCGGCAGTGTGAACCGGTGGCTGTGACGAGTGGCCGCCTTTTGCCTTAACGGTTACCTTAAAATCGGCATAACCCTTTTCGGCAATGCCTACGCCGGCAAGGTTGCCTTGCAAAATTCCCTTGACATTTGCCGGAATGATTGCGCCGCCCTCGTCAAGTGTCGAATCAAGGCGAACACCTCTGTCCTTAAGTGTTTGCATTATATCGTGTGCGCCGTTGTTTGCGCCTGCAACGATTTCCTCGTTGTGGCCGAAGCAGAGATAAACCGTTCTTTCCGGTGTGTATCCTTCCTCAAGCAGTGTTTCGACCGCCTCCATAACGCAAATAAGGTGATTTTTCATATCGAGGGCGCCTCTGCCCCAAATAAATTCGCCGTCGTTATATCCCTCAAACGCAGGGTGTTCCCAATCGTTTTCGGTTCCTGCCGAAATCGGTACAACATCTTGGTGCGACAAAAGTGCAATGCCGTCCAAGTCGGGATTTGTGCCCTGCCAAGTATAAAGCAGAGCCGCCTGCGAAATTTTTTCGCGTTTAAGCGTTTTGTGTGTCAAAGGATATTCTTTTTCGAGAAAATCGTGGAATTTTTCAAATTCGCCCCAATCAACCATGCTGTCATCGGGGTTTGATATTGTTTTTATGGCAATTGCCTGTGAAAGATGGCGCTGAACTCTCTCTTCATCGACGCGTTCATCGGGCATCGGCGTAACATGCGGTTTTTCCTGCTTATAAAGCGACGCCTTTATTGCGGTTATGATTATAAGAATGGCGATAACCGCAAGAATAATTAAAAATGTTTTCATCAGTTTAACCAGCCTTTCTTGTACATCAGGTGGGCACCTGCCAGCGATACAACAACGCCGATGGGAATCAGCACACCTGTTCCGAGCGTGCCCTTGAACAGCAAAATTATTGTGAGTGTTACAATCGGCAAAACCGATATTTTCCAATGTTTTGCAAGATATGACGCGCAAAGTGCGCCGAAAAGCGCAGGCGTAACCTGTTGAAATGCCGGTGCAAATGCAGAGCCGGGGTCTGTTATATTGTGAAGCACCGGAAAAAACGCAAGCACGCAAACGGCAATTATGATTGTTGTCACGATTGACGAAACGGCGATTGATATTGTCGAAATAACTTCGCCCTCCTCGCTGCCCGGTTCAACCTCCGCACTCTCCATCGCATTGAGCGCAACAGGCAGTTTAAGGTTTGTTATGTTTCCGGTGACAAAGCCGAGGTAAGTTCCGCCTGTGCCGAGCATCGGTGAATATGTAATAACTTCCAGCACTGCCGTAGGATAAAACACAAGCGCAACGGTTGCAAGCCCCTTGCCTATCATTTCAAGTTTTGGCGAAACACCGAGGTGTGCACAAATCAGTGCAGGAACGGACAAAAACAGCGCAAGTGTTACAACTGTCCAAATTTTACCGTATGTGTGGGTTTTATTGATGTAATTATTATCCATTGCTATCCCCTCCATTCCAAAAAGGCTATATCGTGCGGCAATATTTGCGCAAGCAACATTACAAGTGCCATTGCACCGATCATGGCAAACGGCATTGCAAAACTTTCAAGCCATTTCATTTTTTTGAGGGTTGACAGTTTTTGAAGCATAAGCATCAAAATTACCGAAAATCCAAGTGCCGCAAGCGAAAGCACGCCTGCACCGTCGCCGATTATTGACTTGTCGCCCGAACCGGCAATCGCTCTTGCAACAAATGCCGAAATCAAGCCGATGAATGCCGCCGCGCTCATAACGGATGACCATTTGCTGTTTTTTGATGTTGTTTTTGCAATTTTGCCCTGAATTTTTTTGAGAAAAATCGGAATCAAAATAAGTGGCATAATCGAGCCGAGTGTCATAACCCACGCAACTGTCGCAAAAACGGTCGGGTCTGTAATTTCGTTTGCTATTCCGCCTGTTAAGCCGTATGCTTCAACGGCATTTGTTGCCGCCGTGACTTCATACGATATGTTGCCGATTACGGTAAGTCTTATCCACGGCAAAACATATCCCAACCCTGCCGAAAGTGTCAGCACCGTTGCAACAATTCCGATTGCGGGCGCAACTGTAAAGAGTCCCGATGAAACTATTGTGCTCTTGATTTTTTCCTTGCTTATGCCAAGCTTTTTTGCTCTTTTTATTGCGCGAATCAAAAAGAACAGTGCCTGTGCCGTGACAAATGTCACAACCGCAAGAGCAAGCGCAATCATAAAACCGTCTTCCTTAAAATTCAAACAATCACCCTTTCAATATTTAATCGTTTTTGAACAATTGTTTAAGCAAAAATCGGTTGCTCAAACAAGTGCCCTTGTTACATTTTTTTCATTATATCATAAATGTGCCGTTTTTGCACACAATATTATCGGTGATTTTATGGATTTTGCAAAAATTATAATTTTAAGTGCCGTTTCGTTTCTCGTTTTGTTTGCTCTTTCAAAATTCATGGGCAGCCGCCAAATATCACAACTTTCGTTTTTTGATTATGTTATCGGCATTTCGATTGGCTCAATTGCGGCAGAAATGGCAACAAATACCGACCTTGAGTGGTGGAAAGGCGTTTTGGCTATGATAATATATGCCGCGCTTGATGTTTTGTTCGAGTTTTTATCGAGAAAAAGCATAAAAGCGCGCAAATTTATAAACGGCACGCCGATTGTTTTGATAAACAATTCAAAAATTTCAAAATCCGCTCTCAAAAAGGCAAAAATCGAGCTTGACGATTTGATAACCGCCGCACGCTCCGCAGGGTATTTCGATTTGTCGCAAATTGATACCGCAGTTATGGAAATAACCGGCAAAATCAGTTTTTTGCCAAAGCCGCTCGAGCGACAACTCACTCCGCGCGATTTCAATTTTGCTCCCGTGCGCAAGGGTTTGCTTACAACGGTTGTTATCGACGGAGAACTTATGGCGGATAATATCGCATCTTCCGCAGTTACTGCCGATTATGTGTCGCGCGTCATTGCCGCACGCGATTTGCGTGTTCAGGATGTGTTCCTCGCCACCGTTGACGAGTCCGGTAATGTCGAAATTTTTGAAAAGGAATGAGATTTTCATGCATTCTGTCGTAGGGGCGAACTGTGTTCGCCCGTTTTGTTATTCGCCATTTTGTTGCAATTTGCTTGTCGGTAAATTCGGGCGAACACAGTTCGCCCCTACGGTTGATTTATTATACATATCATAAAATATTCGCCTTCCCCTCGAGGGGAAGGTGGCAACGAAGTTGACGGATGAGGTGTCTGTATTGCATGTTTGTTTAAATTTGCGTTATTGCAATCCTGCCCCTCATCCGCCTCATTTCATTCGGCACCTTCTCCCGAGGGAGAAGGCTTTTTATCGAAATTCCCATACGATTTGGTGCATTTGATTTTGGGAAATTGCCGCTCAACTTAACAATAAAAAGGAGGCTCGTGTGTGAACCTCCCTTATTTTATGCGTTATTCTATTTTGTAAAGAATGTTAAAAATGCTTTGTATGCGGAATAAACATCAATTTTGCTGACAATTTCGTACGGAGCGTGCATTGACAAAACGGGAACGCCGACATCAATTGTATCAACATCCATATTTGCGATATACATAGCGACCGTTCCGCCGCCTCCGCCGTCAACCTTACCAAGCTCACCTGTTTGCCACAAAACGCCGTTTTCATCAAGCAAATTGCCTACCCAAGCGCAAAATTCCGCACTTGCGTCCGAGGTACCGCTCTTGCCGCGTGCACCTGTGAATTTTGTTACGCAAACGCCGTTGTTGATAAAGCTTGCGTTGTTCTTTTCAAAAACGGTTGACCATGTAGGGTCAAATGCCGCGTTGACATCCGCACTTAGGCATTTTGAATTGCGCAAAACATCTCTTCCCTCAAAGCCCTCAAGGCGTGCCAGATCCTCAACAAAATATTTGAGATATGATGAATTAAGACCGGTGTTGCCGTCCGAGCCGGTTTCTTCCTTATCCGTCAAAACGGTGATTGCCGTGTACTCGGGAGCTTCGTCAATATCAAGAATTGCCTGAAGTGCAGGGTAAGAGCAAACCCTGTCGTCATGGCCGTAGCCGCCGATCATACTTTTATCAAAGCCGATATCGTCAACGGTGAATGCCGGTACAAGCTCAAGCTCGGCAGAAAGGAAATCTCTCTCAACAATGCCGTATTTTTCATAAAGTAACGAAAGCAAATTTAGTTTGATTCGCTCGCTTTCGTCGTCATCCTTAAACGGGCGTGAACCGATTACAACATTAAGCTCTTCACCCTTAACGATTTCGTTTGCTTTGCGTTGCATTTGCTCGCCGCCGAGATGGGGTAGAATGTCGGTGATGCAGAACTTGGGTTCGCCCGGCTCTTCGCCGACTTTAACATCAACAAAACTGCCGTCAGCCTTGCAAATTCTGCCGTGCAGGGAAAGCGGAATTGCTGTCCACTGATATTTTTTGATTCCGCCGTAGTAGTGAGTTTTGAAATATCCTACGCCGTCCTGCTCGTAAATCGGACATTGTTTCAAATCAAGGCGCGGAGAGTCGATATGAGCGGCAGAGATTCTTACACCGTCTTTAATGCTCCTTTTGCCCTTAACGCAAAGAATTATTGCCTTGCCTCTGTTTGCGTAATAAACCTTGTCGCCTGCATTGAGCGCACCGCCGAACTCGTCAAATTTAACAAATCCGTTTTTCTGCGCAACGTCCTCAACATAAGCGGCAACCTCGCGCTCCGTTTTGTGAGTACCCAAAAATTCCTTGTATCCCTCGCAAAATTCATCGCAGGCGTTCAATTCGTCCTCGGTGAAAACATCAACACCGCTTTTCTTTTGGTTAAACAGCATTTCTTTTAATTGTTTTGCTTTTTCACTCATAAAATTGCCTCCATAATTTTATCTGTCTGATTTATTATATCCCTGCCGTCGTTATAAATTACATAATCACTGCGACCGATATAATAATCGTTGTCAAATTGTGCGTTCATTCTGATAAATGCCTGGCGCGCCGTTAAATTGTCGCGCTTTAAAATTCGTTCAAGCCTCATTTCATCGGGAGCGACAACGGCGATAACCTTGTAGCAGTCGTTCTGCGCGTTCGCCTCAAACAGTTGCGGCGCATCAAGCACGCACAAGCCGTCCGCCTGCTGCTTGCAAAGTTCAATAACCTTTGGATGAACTATTTTGTTCAGGGCGTCCGTTTTTTCTTTTGATTCAAACGCTCTTTGTGCCAAAAGCCGTCTGTTAAGCTCGCCGTCGGTCAAAATATCGTCGCCGAATTCCGCCGCAAGCTCATCCAAAACCGGCGAACCTTTTTCCTCAGCCTTGCGCACATAATAATCACAGTCGATTATTTTAAAACCGCGTTTTTTCAGCTCCTCGCCGATATATCCCTTGCCTGCGCCGGTAGGGCCGGTCAAGCCGATTGTAAAGGGTTTGTCAAGATCGATAATATTAAATGCTGCCGCACGGATAAGGCGATTGTAAACAGCCATGCCGACGCCGTCCTTGTGCGGAATGCGGGCATAAACTTTTTTTGCTCCAAGCTCGTCAAGGTGCCTTAATGCGTCAAAAAGCTCCCTTGCTTGGCTCAAATCGTCATTTTCTCTGCCGTATGTCACCTTTGGGATTGTGATATTGTCGCCGTCAAAGCAAAGCGCATATGCGCTTTTGCGTGAGTTGACGAATTTTTCGTATTTTTCTTTGTCGCCCTTGACAATTACAACCTTTGCCTTTGGAGCATAGTGTTTGTATTTCATTCCGGGCGATGCGGCAACTTCGTTGTCTTTCATACCCTCAAGCACTGCCGGCGCAACATAAATCTCGCCGATAACGCTTTCAAGCATTTCTTTTGTTACTGCACCGGGACGCAACAGTGTCGGCACTTCGGTTGCAAGCGTTATAACGGTTGATTCAACACCGAATTCACAGTCGCCGCCGTCAATAATTGCGTCGATTTTGCCCATCATATCGTCGATAACATATTTTGCCCTTGTCGGGCTCGGCAATCCCGATGTGTTTGCGCTCGGTGCGGCTATGGGACATCCGCTTGCCTTAATCAGTGCGTGCGCCGTTTCGTTAATCGGCATACGCACGGCTACGGTTTCAAGCCCGCCAGAAACTGTTTTGCCTACTTTTTCGCTTTTCGGCAAAATTATCGTGAGCGGACCGGGAAAAAACGCATCCATCAGTGCCTTTGCCTTTGGGGTTACTTCCCTGACAAGCGGCTTTATATCATCCTTTTCGGCGATATGAACAATCAGCGGATTGTCGCTCGGTCTGCCCTTAGCGGCATAAATGTTTTTAACAGCTCCGTCATTGAGTGCGTCTGCACCCAAGCCGTAAACCGTTTCGGTCGGAAAGGCAACAAGCCCTCCGTCTGCCAAAATTTTTCCCGCGATTTGAATATCTTTTTCGTCGGGAGTCAAAATTTTTGTTTGCATATCGCTTTAGTCCTCTTGCGATGCCTTGAGTTTTTCGGCTGTGTCTGCCGTGATAAGAGCGTCGATAAGTTCGTCTAAATCGCCGTTTAAAATCTGCTCAAGTTTGTAAAGAGTAAGATTGATTCTGTGGTCGGATACTCTGCCCTGCGGATAGTTGTATGTTCTGATTCTTTCGCTTCTGTCGCCGGTGCCGACCTGTGCCTTTCTCTCGCCTGCGATTTCTGCGTCGTGTTTCGCCTTTTCCATATCATAAAGGCGCGCGCGCAAAACCATCATTGCCTTGTCTTTGTTTTGGTGCTGTGAGCGTTGATCCTGACACTCGACAACAGTGCCCGTCGGTATATGCGTTATGCGTATTGCCGACGAGGTTTTGTTGATGTGTTGTCCGCCTGCGCCCGATGAGCGGAAGGTGTCAATCTGCAAATCTTTTTCGTTTATTTCAAAATCAATATCGTCTGCCTCGGGCAAAACGGCAACGGTTGTTGTCGATGTGTGTATTCTGCCTTGGCTCTCCGTTTCCGGTACACGCTGAACACGGTGAACGCCCGATTCAAATTTAAATCTTGAATATGCGCCGTCGCCCTGAACGGAAAAGCTGATTTCTTTGTATCCGCCAAGTCCGGTTTCGCTTGATGAAAGCACTTCTGTTTTAAATCCTTTCGACTCGGCGTACATAGAGTACATCCTGTAAAGCACGCCTGCAAAAAGTGCCGATTCCTCACCGCCTGCGCCGCCGCGAATTTCAATGATAACATTCTTGTCATCGTTAGGGTCGCGCGGCAAAAGCAAAACCTTAAGCTCCTCTTCAATTCGCTCAATATCCTTTTTGCTTTGCTCAAACTCGTCTTTTACCATTTCGGCAAAATCATCGTCAAGCGAGCTGTCGCCGAGCATTTCCTTTGATTCCTCAAAGGATTCCTGCGCCTTTTTGTATTCGCGGAATTTCTCAACAACTGGAGTGAGCTGTTTAAGTTCTTTCATCAATTTTGTGTATTGGTCAAGGTCTGCGATAACATCCGGCTGACACACAAGGTCGTTCACCGTTTCAAACCTTTTTTCAACTTCTTCCAACTTATCTATCATATATTATCCTCGCTGATTATTTTGTAAAATCTTTGCTCCTTGATTTTTCTCGTTTTTTCGTCCGGCGACGAGTCGATAAATTCAATGCCGCCGCGTTCTTTTTTGTCGCTCAAAAGGCCGTTTTCGCAAAGCACTTTTTTCAGTTGCCTGCTCACGCCCTCGGCACCGTCAAAAAAGCGAACATTGCCCAAAACCTCGGCAATTTCATTTTTGACAAGGGGATAGTGCGTGCAACCCAAAACAACATTGTCAACCTTGCCGCTGTATTGTGACAGCGTGTCGGACAAATACTTTTTGATTTCCGATTTGTTGCCTTTTTCAATCACATCCGCAAGCCCCACGCATGCGTGCAACTCTGTTTTGTGGTTGTTGTATTTGTAGTATAATCTGTGGAATTTTTCGCTTTCAAGTGTGCCTTTCGTCGCCATAACAAGCGTAAAGCCGTCGGGATTTTTGTCATAAACCATTTTGTATGCCGGCTCAATTGCGATAAATGGGGTCGGCTTGAATTTTTCTCTCAGTTCGGCAACCGCCTTCGCCGATGCGGTGTTGCATGCAACAACAATCGCTTTGCAATTTTTTTCATTGATAAGATATTTAACGATATGGTTGCATCTGTCTATTATATCCCCATCGCTTTTGTCGCCGTAGGGGTTGTGTGCCGAGTCGCTGAAAAACACATAGTTTTCATTCGGCAAAATTTTCAACGCTCTCACCAAAACGGTGCTTCCGCCGATTCCCGAGTCAAGAAAGCCTATCGGTCGGTCATTCGTTTTCATTTTTTACTGCCTTAATGTTCTTTTCTATTTTATTTCGCGGCACCATAACCTCTCTGCCGCATTTGGTGCATCGTATTTTAAAATCCGCACCGATTCTTAAAACCTCAAATTCCTTATTTGAGCAGGGATGAGGCTTCTTCATAATCAAAATATCGCCTACATTGATGTTCATAAGGTCTCCTTAGCATATTTAATAAGTATATATTAACCAATCCTATATATTATAGCACCATATTTTGCCTTTATCAACATAATTAAATATTTAGCGGCATATAAATAAAATACCGAAAAATGCAAAATGCGCGGCGTGATTTTTGCCGCAACTTTCTTATATTGCCGTCAAAAGCAGGGCGGCAGATTATGCTTTAAAACGAAAGGTTATGAAATTTATGAAATATTTGCCGGAGGGTGTAAATCCTGCTCTTTTAAAGGAATTTGAAAATATCGACGAGGTTGAAGCCGCCGCAAATTCGGGAGAAATTTTTGAGGGCAGGGTCACCGTATGCGATACGGCGCGCAATTTACATATTCGCCTCGGCAAAATTCACGGCGTCATTCCGTATAAAGAGGGTGCGCTCGGTATCGACGACGGTTCGGTGCGCGACATTGCACTTATTTCAAAAGTCAATAAAATTGTCTGTTTCAAGGTTACGGGTGTCGGCGATTTCGGCGGCGAGACGGTTGCCGTTCTTTCACGCCGCACCGTGCAACAGGAGTGTACGGATAATTATATTTCCCGTCTGTCTGTCGGCGATGTTATCGAGGCGAAGGTTACACACCTTGAAAAATTCGGTGCGTTTATCGATATAGGCGCAGGGATTAATTCGCTTATTCCGATTGATATGCTCTCGGTGTCGCGGATTTCGCACGCGTCGCAAAGGCTGTTTGAGGGTGAGCTTATACGCACGGTGCTTAAAAACAGACTTGATGGCAAACTTACTTTTACGCTTAAGGAACTTCTCGGCACTTGGAGCGAAAATGCCGCGCTGTTTTCTGTCGGCGAAACGGTTACGGGCATTGTGCGCAGTATTGAGGTTTACGGCGTTTTTGTCGAGCTTATGCCGAATTTGGCAGGTCTTGCCGAACCGTGCAACGATTTGGTGCCGGGCCAGCGTGTCTCGGTCTATATAAAGTCTGTCATACCGGATAAAATGAAAATCAAGCTTGTCATAGTTCAAGCGTTCGACACTGCCGCCGCGCATAGCGAACTCGTCTGTTTTGATAAACGCGACCATATCGACAGCTGGCATTTTTCACCGCCCGGTGCAATAAAAACGGTTGAAACATATTTTGAATAATTTGAATATCCGAAAACAAAAACCGCACGGAAGTATCTCGCCGTGCGGTCTGTTGCTTATTACAATACTTTTGAAAGGAAATCTCGGAGCCTTGCATCTTTCGGATTTGTGAAAAATTCCTCCGGCTCGGCTTCCTCTTTTATTATACCCTCGTCGATGAAAAGTACCTTTGACGCAACTTGGCGTGCAAATCCCATTTCGTGGGTTACAACAACCATCGTCATTCCGTCGTCGGCAAGTTTTTTCATAACCTGCAAAACCTCGCCCACCATTTCTGGGTCAAGTGCGGAGGTCGGCTCGTCAAAAAGCATAACTTTAGGGTTCATTGCAAGTGCTCTCACGATAGCAACCCTTTGCTTTTGGCCGCCCGAGAGCATGCTTGGATAAGCGTTTGCCTTATCCTCAAGCCCAACCATTTTAAGGAGCCTGATTGCCTCCTTTTCCGCCTCGGATTTTGTCATAAGTTTAAGATTAACCGGGGCAAGGGTAATGTTTTTGAGAATAGTCAAATTATTGAAAAGGTTGAAATGCTGAAAAACCATTCCCATATGGCGGCGAACTTCGTTGATATCGCAATTTTTGTCGGTTATGCATTTATCTTCAAAGTAGATTTCGCCGTCCGTCGGCTGTTCAAGCAGGTTAAGACATCTCAAAAAGGTGCTTTTGCCGGAACCGGACGGGCCTATTACAACAATTTTTTCACCGCGGTGAATTTCGTAATCAATGCCTTTAAGCACATTATTGTTGCCAAATGATTTTTTCAGGTTTTTAACCTTAATGATCGTATCTGTGTTTGCGTTGCTGTAAGGAGTGGTCACTCTTGCGCATCCTCCTTTCCGTTATTCTGATAAGTGTTGAAATAATAAGCACCATTACTATGTAAATAACAGCCATTACAAGGTACGGCACCATAAAGTCATATGTGTTTGAGCCTATGCGCTGGAATGCAAGATAAAGGTCGGTTGCGCCGACAAAGCTTACAACTGATGTTTCCTTGATAAGCGAAATAAACTCGTTGCCCAAGGTCGGCAAAATATTTTTAACAGCCTGCGGTATGATAATTTTTATCATCGTTGTGCCAAAGCTCAAACCTACAGAACGGCCGCCCTCCATCTGACCGGGGTCGACGGAAAGAATGCCGGCTCTCATAATTTCGGATATGTATGCGCCCGAATTTAAGCCAAAAACAACAACGGCAACCGGCACCGATTTTAAATTTATGTTCAAAAGCGGCATAAGCACATAGTAAAACAGCAAAAGCTGAACAACTATCGGCGTGCCCCTGAAAAAACTGACATAGAGTCTTGCCACCCAGTCCAAAATTTTAACAATCGGATTTGTTTTCGGCACAACCCTTGCCGTTGCAATCAGCGTGCCCAATAAAATACCTATAATAAGGCCGAGCACGGCGATGATAAGTGTGTTTTTCAACCCCTCAAGCACAACGGTATATCCGCCGTTGTCGTGAAAGAATTGCCAAAACATCTCAAACTTTTTTTCAAAATTCATTTATATTTCCTCATAATACAAATGCCCGCTCATATTGAACGGGCATCTTTTTCCGGCAAAATTACGCCGCTGCGTTGATTGCCGCAGTGATTGCTGCAGCCGGAGCCGCGTCGATAATTACATAATTTACGCCGCCGTTGATTAAATCCTGAACAGCAAGTGAGCCGTTTGCATAGCCCTTCCATGTAGCGCCGAGCTTGTCAAAGCCGAATTCGTCGTTGCCTTCAACATATGACTGACCTGTTGTGCCTGTCTGACCGCCGATAAGAACGCTTGCGTCAAAGCTCTTGAGAATCTTGTCAACATCCTCTTTTGTCTTGCATGAGTCAAACTTTGTATCGTCTGCCTTGCAGATGAGCTTTTGTGATGCAGAGTAGTATGAGTCTGAGAAATCAACCTGCTTTGCTCTTGCCGGATTTACGGTAAGCCCTGCCATGCCGATGTCTGCCTTTTGTTGCTGAACAGAAAGAAGAACAGCGTCAAATGCCATATCAACAATTACAAGCTCTTTGTTGAGCTTTTGTGCAAGAAGATTTGCAATTTCCATATCAATACCGTAGAACTTGTTGCCCTCTTTGTATTCAAAAGGCTTAAACTCTGCGTTTGTTGCAACAACAAGCTGATCCTTGCTGTCGTCCTTCTTTGCGGAAGACACGCCCTGAGGAGTGCCGTCGCCGAAGTAGTTGTTTGAAATTTTGTCAAGTTCGCCGTTTGACTTCATCTCTTTAAGAAGTTCGTTGCACTTCTCTTTGAGTTCCGGCTGATTTTTGTCAACACCGAAAGCGTATTCCTCGCTTGAAAGCTCGATGTCGATAACTTTTACTTTGGCTGTTGATGCGTTATTGCCGCCGTCATCATTGCTCTTTGACGAACAGCCTGCAAATGCGGCTGCAACGCATACAATCGCAAGAACAACGCAAAGGATTTTTTTAATGCTTTTCATTTTTCTTCCTCCGTTTAAATATTAAGTTTGTTAAATTTTATACATATTTATATGCATTACTTATGCAAGTAAAATACCACAACGAAAGGTTTTTGTCAATTGCCTATGCGTATTTATACACCAATTTTATATATATTCACTAATTCGGTGCCGAAAAGCCGCCGCTCACAGTGCAATTTAACCATTTATCAAATTAGCACTTTACTTTGGTAAAGAAATAAAGTATAATGCACTTATCAAGTTTGTAAACTCAATAAGATAAGGAGAAAGAAAATGAAAAATATTAAAAGAATTGTTTCGTTGGTTCTTGCTGTTGTGCTTGTTGCCGCTTGTTTTGCAGGTTGCTCGTCAAAATCAAAAACCGATATGGAAAAGGTAAAGGAAAAAGGCAAGCTTGTTGTCGGAATTACCGATTTTGAACCGATGGATTATAAGGAAGACGGCAGTGATGAATGGGTCGGCTTTGACGCAGATATGGCAAAGGCGTTTGCAAAAAGCCTCGGCGTTGATGTTGAATTGGTAGAGATTGACTGGGATAACAAAGTCCTCGAGCTTAACAACGGCACAATCGACTGCGTATGGAACGGTATGACACTTACGGACGAGGTTAAATCGTCAATGGATTGCTCAAAGGCATATTGCAACAATGCACAGGTTATTATTGTTAAAAAAGATGTTGCCGATAAATACCAAACTGCCGATGCTTGCAAAAATTTGAAGTTTGCTGTTGAAAGCGGCTCGGCAGGCGAGGATCAGGCAAAGGCAAACGGATACAGCTATACTCCTGTTAAGGATCAGGCAACTGCTCTTATGGAAATTAAATCCGGTAACAGCGACGCCGCAATTATCGACTCGCTTATGGCTGCCGCTATGGTCGGTGAAGGCACAGGCTATGCAGACCTCACCTACACAGCTCAGCTCAATTCCGAGGAATATGGTGTTGGCTTCCGCAAAGGTTCCGATCTTGTTGATGAATTCAACAAATTCCTTGATTCGTCGATTAAGGACGGCTCGATTGAAACCTGCGCAGAAAAATACGGCGTTCAGGCAGCACTTATTAAGGAATAAGTTTACCGATAAAGCAAAATAATCCGATTCAACAGAGAACAGTTTGTTCTCTGTTGAATTTTAATGTTAAGGAATCGTTATGAATACATTTATTGAACAGTTTCCGACAGTTTTTCAGGCACTCAATGTCGGATTTTTGCAAACATTAAAGTTGTTTGCAGTTGCACTTGTCGGCTCAATACCGTTGGGTCTTGTTATTTCGTTCGGCTCAATGTCAAAATTCAAGCCGCTCAGTGCTGTTGTCAGATTTTTTGTTTGGATTATCAGAGGCACACCGCTGATGATTCAACTCCTTATTATTTATTACGGACCGGGAATGCTCCTGCACAATCCGCTGTGGAGCGGTGACGAGCAGGGCAGATTTACCGCGTCGGCAGTTGCTTTTATAATCAATTATGCGTGTTATTTCAGCGAAATTTACCGCGGCGGAATACAGGGCGTGCCTGTCGGTCAAAAAGAAGCCGGCCAGGTTTTGGGTATGACAAAATCACAGATTTTCTTTAAAGTTACGCTTCTTCAAATGATAAAGCGCATCGTACCGCCGATGAGTAACGAAATAATTACGCTTGTTAAAGATACTTCGCTTGCAAGAATTATTGCATTGCAGGAAGTTATTTGGGCAGGACAGGCGTTTTTAAAAGGCTCATACGGAATATCGGGTCAGGTTTGGCCTTTGTTCTTCACGGCACTTTATTATTTGCTGTTCACGGGCGTTTTAACAGTTTTGTTCAGAGCAATAGAAAAGAAATTAAGCTATTTCGGCAATTAAGGGGGCAAAATCAATGGCATTGTTGGAAATTAATAATATTCACAAAACTTTTGGCAAAACCAAAGTTTTAAAAGGCATTGATTTTGACCTTGAAAAGGGCGAGGTTTTGTCGATTATCGGCTCGTCCGGCTCGGGTAAAACAACGCTTCTGCGCTGTATAAACTTTCTCGAATTTGCCGAAAACGGCACAATCACCGTCAACGGTGAACAGATTTATAACGGCGAAACAGATAATAAAATCAAGGAGAAAGACTTGCGCGAAAAGCGTCTGCATTTCGGTCTTGTATTTCAGGATTTCAACCTTTTTCCGCAATACAATGTTTTGCAAAACCTCACGCTTGCTCCGTCGCTTTTGAAAATGGGTACAAAAGAGGAACTCGAGCTTCAGGCAAAGCAAATCATCAAAAAAGTCGGTCTTGAGGAAAAAGCGGATTTTTATCCGAGTCAGCTTTCGGGCGGTCAAAAGCAGAGGGTCGCAATCGCGCGTGCGCTTATGCTC
Source organism: Mediterraneibacter torques (assembly GCA_963630035.1). GTDB lineage: Bacteria > Bacillota > Clostridia > Oscillospirales > Acutalibacteraceae > Eubacterium_R. The sequence continues at coordinate 3,147 of CAVGLE010000025.1, read as the reverse complement.
AACCCCGACATTCTTTGCTTTGACGAGCCTACCTCTGCGCTCGACCCTGAGCTTACCGGCGAAGTTTTGCGCGTTATCAAGTCGCTTAAAGATACAGGCAGCACAATGATTGTTGTTACTCACGAAATGGAGTTTGCACGCAATGTTTCCGACAAAGTAATGTTTATGGCGGACGGCGTTGTTGAGGAAATGGGCGACCCGGCACAAATTTTTGACAATCCGCAGTCGGAAAAAACACGCGCCTTTCTTGCAAATTCGCTTGAAATGATATAATATATAATTAGTAAGTATACAAATCATTATTATGCGTAATTTTAAAGGGGCATTTTATGAATTACGGTTTCAAATTCACTTACAGAGTGAATAACAAAATCAAAACAGCCGTCGGTGCGACAGACGATTTTGACATTAAAGTTAATGAGGACAAAAATCATTTAAAGGTAACGCTCTGCCCAAACGGCGATGTCGAGGTTTTGAGCTTTTACGCTCAAAGGCAATATGATTTTGCCGGCGACACAAAATTTATGGCAAACGGCTATCAGTCGTGGACCGATACAAAAGAGTTTTCAAAATATGAGCGTATGCCGGGTGCAGGCCTTGTTCCCCAAAGCCCGATCGGCAAAATGTTCGGCTTAAAATATGTCGGCGATTATAATTTTGTCAGCCGGGAAACTGAGGACGGATGCTTTCATTCGCACGGCTTTGCCTATGTTTCAAAAAACGGCAAAATCGACCTTTTCGGCTCTCTTTCCGACAAAACGGGCTACACAGTGATTTATGCCGATATGAACAACGGTATTATCCGTTTTTCAAAAGATATTGAGGGCGTTGTGATTTCAAAGCCCTATGATATTCTCGATTTATATATCGACAGCGGCGAATATGACGCAGTTTTTGACAGATATTTTGCCGCAATGGGCGTATCGCCGCTCACCGATAAAAAGCTCAAGGGTTATACTTCGTGGTATAACTACTATCAAAATATTTCGCAGGATATAATTTTACGCGACTTGGAGTCGCTTTCAAAACAAAAGGAAGTTGTCAACATTTTTCAGGTTGATGACGGCTATCAAACGGCTGTCGGCGACTGGCTTTCGACAGATTTAAAAAAATTCCCGTCGGGCATGAAACATATTGCTGACAGTATTCATTCAAAGGGTCTGAAGGCAGGCATTTGGCTTGCTCCGTTCGGTGCGCAGAAAAAATCAAGGCTTGCCGCCGAGCATCCCGAATGGTTGATTAAGGACAAAAAAGGCAGACCCATTCCCGTCGGCGCAAATTGGGGCGGATTTTACGCGCTCGATATTTACAATGACGGTGCGCGCGAATATATCAAAAATGTTTTTGATGTTGTTCTAAACGATTGGGGCTTTGACCTTGTAAAACTCGATTTTCTTTATGCCGCCTGCATCGTTCCGCTTTACGGCAAATCAAGGGGCGAAATCGAGTACGACGCAATTGACCTTTTGCGTGAGTGCGTGGGCGACAAAAAAATTCTCGGTTGCGGCGTTCCTATGATGCCGTGCTTCGGCAAGGTTGACTATATGCGCATCGGTGCCGATATGGCACTTTCATGGCAACATACGCTTCTGCGAAAAAATATGCACCGCGAGGATGTTTCAACTCCAAACGCAGTGCATAACAGCATCTATCGCCGTTGCTTAAACGGCAGGGCGTTTTTAAACGACCCCGATGTGTTCCTTCTTCGCAGAACAAATATAAAATTTACGGTTGAACAGCAAAAGTTGCTTGCAAAGCTTATCAAGCTTTTCGGCTCGGTGCTGTTTATGAGCGACAATGTTGCCGATTATGACAGCGATCAGCTCGAAACCTTTAAGGATGTTATGACCGATGACGCAAAAATCCTTGCAATCAACGAGGTCAATGATATCGTCTTTATCGATTACAGCCAAAACAACAGCGAGCATACGCTCAAATTCAATGTTATGACAGGCGATATTTATTAATTCATCAATCGGGTGTATTATGGAAGAAATTACAGTTAAACAATTGCTTGAAACGGACGAGCAAGAATACCTTGTGGTTGATATAAGGGATTCAATCGCATTTGCATACGGCAGTATAAGCGGCGCAATTAATGTTCCCGCTGACGAGGTGGAGAATTACAGCGACTTTCCGTCGGATAAACTGCTTGTTATTTGTTGCAAAAGCGGCGTTATCAGCGACTCCGTTGCCGAACGCCTGCGCGAGCGCGGATACAATGCCGCAAATCTCAAGGAGGGGTACTACGGCTATATGCTCTCGTCGCTTAAGGCTGACGGACAAAAAGCAAAAGATGTCGAGCGAAGCATAAACAAAAAATTTCATAAGGGCATTTGGAGCAAATTCACCGCCGCGCTCAATGATTACGATTTGATTCAGCCCGGCGACAAAATAGCCGTTTGCATTTCGGGCGGCAAGGATTCTATGCTTATGGCAAATCTTTTTCAGGAGCTTAAACGCCACAACAAGTTCCCGTTTGATGTTGTCTATCTTGTTATGGATCCCGGATACAGCCCCGAAAACAGAGAGATTATTGAGCGCAACGCCAAAATGCTCGGTGTGCCGATAACTGTTTTTGAGTCAAATATTTTTGAATCCGTTTTGCATATCGACAAATCGCCGTGCTATATCTGCGCGCGTATGCGCCGCGGCTATCTATATAGTAAAGCAAAGGAACTCGGTTGCAACAAAATCGCCCTCGGCCATCATTATGACGATGTAATCGAAACAATTTTGATGGGTATGCTTTACGGCGGTCAGGTGCAAACGATGATGCCCAAATTGCACAGCACAAATTTTGAGGGTATGGAACTTATCCGCCCGATGTATCTCATCCGTGAGGACGAAATCAAGCGTTGGCGCGATTTCAACGATTTGCATTTTATTCAGTGCGCCTGCAAGTTTACCGACACCTGCACCTCCTGCAACCCCGACAATGCCTCAAAGCGTCAGGAGGTCAAAAATATGATAAAGCAACTTAAAAAGGTCAATCCCCAGGTTGAAAGCAACATTTTCCGCAGTGTTGAAAATGTCAATATCGACACCGTTATTCGGTATAAAAAGGACGGCGTTAAGCACTCGTTTTTAGAAAATTATTAAAAAATATAATTTTCTCCCAAAAGCACCTTGACAATATATATATAT
>CAVGLE010000024.1:20460-22053 GCA_963630035.1 Mediterraneibacter torques | reverse complement strand
GCACAGCAAAATGGGCAAATTCAAATCAATGATTGTTTATTCAATCGTGCCGCTTCTTGTTTTCACGGCAGTTATATTTATTGATGTTCCGTTTAAAGATAACAAAATGCTCACATATGTTTGGATTTTTGTTACTTACCTTATTTGGTCAATTGCCATGACAATGGGCGATGTTCCGTCGCAGGGTATCGCCGCGTCGCTCACACCTAACCCGACGGAGAGAACAAATGTTGTTTCAATTTCAAACACATTTAAGCAGGTTGGATTTTCCGCGTGTGTTGTTATTGTTCCGATTGTTTGCCTTATTGTTCCCGGCGGTTCGAAGGTTTTTGTTAAAAAAGGCGAAACCGACAGCCCGATGATAAGCACTGAATATTTTTGGGTTGCTGTTTTGACTGCAATTTTAGGCTGCGTTTTGTTTGCACTCATTCCTCTTATTAATAAAGAGCGTGTTATCACTGAAAGCAACGAAAAAATTACCGCAAAAGACATGGCTGCCGCACTTAAAAACAACAAACCGCTTATGCTCGTTATTGTTTCGTATTTTCTCGGTTTCGGCAGACAGATGGCTATGGGCATTCAGGTTCAGGCTGCAAATGTTCTTTTGGGTTCACAAAATCTTGTTGCGGTTCTCGGTATTGTAACAGCAATCGGCTCGATGATAAGTATGGCTTTGTGCCCGCTTCTTATTAAAAAGCTTAACGAAAAGAAAGCATATATTTTGCTTTCCGTTTACGGATTTGCCGCTTCGATTTTTTCATTCATAATCGGATTTTTCTGGTTTAAAAATTCCGACAGCATTGTGCTCACCGTTTTGTTCTATGCATCGCTTTTCCTCATCGGTCTTCAGTTCGGTGCAGTTACTCTTATGCCGATGATTATGACAGCCGACGCCGTGGATTATTACGAATACAAAACCGGCAAAAGAATGGAGGGTGCGGCTTACTCTATTCTTACACTCACAATCAAGGTTTGCCTTGCTCTCGGCACGGCTCTCGGCTTGATTTTCGTTCAGCAGTCGGGTTATTATGAATCGCTCGCAAGCGGTGAATTTTCGCTCCACACAAAGAATATTATTTTCTTTGCATACACCGCAATGCCAGGTATTCTTGCTCTTCTTTCAATCATTCCTATGTTCAAATATGATATTGTAGGCGCAAAGAAGGAAGAAATCACAAAGGCACTTGCTGCTAAAAAAGGCGAAATCGCAGAATAATAAGTTATAAATAATAAAAACACGGCAATTTGTTAAATTTGTCGTGTTTTTTGCATTCACCGTTGATTTGTTGAGGTAGGGTTGAAGATTCAATTGACACCCCAATATTATTAATGTATAATCATTAATAAGCGGTGCACTGCATAATGAATAAACCGATTTATTTCGTACGCAGTGTGCCCAAAATGGGGGATTTCTATGGCAGAAACAAAAACCGTGCCGAAAAGGCACTTAAAAAATAAGAAGGCGAAAATAATGATAATTATTTTGTCAGTTATTGCGGCAATTGCGGTGCTTTTTGTCAATATTTCAACATTGCCGAAAAATGACAGCGACAAAGATGTTATTTATGTCGGCGGAATGGTCATTTCCGATAC
>CAVGLE010000024.1:0-20450 GCA_963630035.1 Mediterraneibacter torques | reverse complement strand
CGATTATCAAGACGACAACGCGCGTAAAATAATCAAAAATCCGCTTGTCAAAATGATGCAAATGGTTTGGCGCTATTGCGATATCGGCGACAAAAAGAAGCACGAAAAGCAAACACCTCCGCAAAATGTAACGGAGGTTGAGGATATTGCCTATATTGACGACGGTAATGTTTATCATACGCTTGATGTTATGTATCCCGATAATTTGAAATCCGGCGATAAACTGCCAGTTGTTATTGATATTCACGGCGGCGGATGGATGTATGCCGACAAGGATTTAAACGATAATTATTGCCTGTCACTTGCCGACAGAGGATATGTTGTTTTTAACATCAGCTACAGGCTTGTTCCCGATGTTACGGTCAACGAGCAAATTCAGGATGTTGCGTACGCACTCAAATGGATTGGCGAAAATATGAAAGATTATCCGTGCGACACGGCAAACATTATGCTTACCGGTGACTCGGCAGGCGGACAGCTCGCCGCGTATTCGGCTGTTATTATGCAAAGCGGTGAACTGCAAAAAGTTTTTAATACTGTTGACCCTAAAATTGAAGTTACTACGCTTTTGCTCACCTCACCCGTCGCATTTATGAAAACTGCAGGCGCATTCAGCCTTTATACAAGGCCGATGTGGGGCACCGATTATAAAGAAAAATCGACATATCAGTATATGGATTTTGACGAAATTATCGGTTTTGCCGAAAAAATGCCTGATACATATTTGATTACAAGCAGCGGTGACACGCTTGCACGAAAGCAAACAAACCGTATGTACGAAACGCTTAAGTCAAACGGCGTCAAGTGCGAAATTGCAGACTACGGCACTGAATACGGTAAAAAACTGAAACATGTTTTCAGCGTACTCGAGCCGTTCAACAAAGCCGGAAGCGAGGCAATTGACAAGGCAGTGGCGTTTTATCGCGAATCAATCGCGTCAAAGCAGACTGCTTGATACTGATTAAAATTTTGAGACCGCAAATTAAAAACGGGAGAAACTCATTGTTGAATTTCTCCCGTTTGTTTTATTTAATTAAGTCTTTCGTCGGATTGCTCCTCTTCCTTTTTTATATCCTCAAGCGACTGCGGAGCTGTGTCAATAACCTCCATTTTATTTGCCTGCATCCACAGCGACGGGGTAATTCTGATTTTGTACCCGTATCCTGCATCCATTTGCCAATGTGCCATCGGAGCTTCGGGTAAGCCGTAGCAAGCCAAAATCGTCATGATAACACCGGCGTGGGTTACTATTGCGATTTTTTCAGTTCCCTGCGATATACAGCCGTTTATCACCTTTTCAAACGAATCGCAAATTCTTTGCGCAAATTCGGCGTTTGACTCTCCGTAGGGCGGTGCCGAATAAATGTCGCCGTGAAGCCAGTTTTTAAAATCCTCATTATCTTTTAAATCCTCGGCGGTGCATTCCTCAAATTCGCCGAAATTGTATTCGATAAAATTATCTATTACAATTTTGTTATTTTTCGGAAACATTATATCTGCACTTTGAAGTGCCCTTTTGAGCGGTGAAACAAACACGGCGTCAACTTCGGGATAGTGGTGTTTGCCCTTTATTTTTTTCAAACTTTCTATACCATCTGTAGTAAGCGGATAATCCGTGTGCCCAATATACTGTGCGTTTATGTTTCCTTTTGTTATTCCATGTCGGAATAAATACAGAGTGTATGTTTTCATATGAAGAACTCCTTCGAAATTGATAGATTTGTGTCATTTGTTACAAAAATATAACAAATCCAAATTAATTATTTACTTTCTGTATAATTAGCATTATAATGTGTAAGAATTACAAATTGTATATATGGATGATGAATAATGATTAACAACAGTAAAGAAAAATTATCGAAATTTGCGATTATTCTCTCTCAACTGAGAAAGGAGAGAGGAATCAGCCAAAAAAAAGCCGCTACAGATTTGGGCATTTCTCAAGCACTCCTTTCTCATTACGAAAAGGGTATAAGGGAATGCGGTCTCGATTTTGTTATAAAATGCAGTGAGTATTACGGTGTAACGACCGATTATCTTTTGGGCGTCAGCGACAGCCGAACAGGCGTTGCACCCGACAGCCTTTCGCAGCTTGATGACGATGAGGAACATTCGGTTTCGACTCTTGCAAAAGCCACAAAATATCTGCTTGATATTTCGGCGGCTTCCTCAACCGAAACCAGCAAAAAGAATTATATTTACGATTACTATATGCTCAGCATTTACAGAGGCGCGCTCACACTTGCCAAGGCAGGTGTTCTCCCAAAAGAAATGTTCAAGATTGACTACACAATCGCAAGGGATCTTGCCTCTGCCGCAATTGCTGTGCAGGATGCAAAATTTGTTTTGATTGAAGATCGCTCAAGAACGGGACTTGACCAAAATTTTCGCGACAATGCGCTCACAACTCTTATTGAAGAGGCAGAAAAGCATATTATCGAAAATTACATTCTTTAATATTGTTAATGTTTTAAATTATTTCTGTATAATAAGCCGTCTGCAGACGGCTTATTTTTATTTGTGATTAAAATAATTCCAACTGTGTTTTTTGCGTTTTGACAAAATTCAATATTATGTTTGTCGAAATTGAAGCGGCAATGTTTTTAAATGTAGGATAATCCATAAGCGAGTTTTCGTCTCCGCCGTCGCTGACAGAGCGCAAAACAGCAAATTTAACGCCGTTTGCACTGCAAACATGACCGATTGCGCCGCCCTCCATTTCGCCGCAAATTGCGCCGAAACCGTCCGCAAGTTTTTTCTTCAATTCAGCCGTCGCAATAAAAGTGTCGCCGCTTGCAACCGTTCCGCGGTGAATTTTTTCTCCGCAGTTAATGGCGGTTCGCGCAAGCAATTCCGACAATTCGCTGTCTGTTTCGATTTTTACGGTATTAAGTCCGTTTATAAAGCCTCTCGGCTCGCCGAGAGCCGTTATATCAATGTCATACTCGCAAACATCGCTTGCAATAACTATGTTTTTAATAACAACATCGTCGCTGAGCGAGCAGCCGACGCCGATATTTATTATCATATCGGGATTAAATTTGTCAATCATAGCCTGTGCGCAGAGTGCCGCATTCACCTTGCCGGGCGAACATTGTGCAACGCAAACCATAACGCTTTCAATTTCACCGCAAACAAAATCAACGCCGGCGATTGTTGTTACCGTTGAATGCGTTACCTTTGCTTTTACGGCGTTGACCTCAACATCCATTGCTCCGATAATTCCAAGCATAATTGTATTCCTTTCGTTCGGCGATTTGTGCAAAAAACAACTATAATTGTTGTGTGATTTACACAAATACCCAAGATGTAGTATCATTATATAGTATAATTAAAATAAATACAAGTTTTTGTTGACATTTGGTCTTCGTTTGTAATATAATATCAACGCTGTAATTATAACCGATAATGTTTTTTGTGCATTGTTCGGTATAAATTTAGTAATTGCCTATGCTATACCGCATAGAGAAAATAAAGATTAAGACAAGTTTAGTCTTTTGAATGGAGTGAAAAAAATGAAAAGAACTTTCCAACCTAAAAAGAGACACGCTCAGAAAGTACACGGCTTCAGAAAGAGAATGTCAACAAGCAACGGAAGAAAGGTACTTGCCCGTCGTCGTGCAAAGGGCAGAAAAACACTTTCTTACTAATTAACAGACAGGAATGTGGATTTTGTGAAAAGTAAAACCTTCAAGCAAAACAAGGATTTTCGCAGACTTTACTATCGCGGCAAAAGCAAAGCTTCGGACACGCTTGTCACCTATGCAATCAAAAAAAAAGGCGGCTCGTGCAAATATGGCATAACCACCTCAAAAAAAATCGGCAATGCCGTTTCACGCAATCGCTCGCGCAGAGTTATCAGAGCGGCATATTCCGTCCTTGAGCCTTCAATAGTAGGCTCGTGGGATTTTGTATTTGTTGCAAGGTCAAAAACAAGCAGGGTAAAAATGCAAAATGTCCTTGATGATATGAAAAAGCATTTTACGGCTCTCGGTGTTACGGATGATGAAAATGTTTCATAAAATCAGCGATTTGTTAAAAAAAGGTATGATTTTTTTTATCAAAACATATCAGCAAACCATTTCACCCGTGTATTCTCACGGCGCATGCCGATACACGCCGACCTGCTCGCAATATGCATTAGAGGCTATTCAAATTCACGGCCCGGTAAAAGGCGCGTGGCTGGGGTTTAAACGAATACTCCGCTGCAATCCGTTTTTTAAGGGCGGTTATGATCCCGTTCCGCCAAAGAAAGAATCAAAGAGGAATAGGCAAAAGTGATAAATAATTTTATTCTTACTGCAGCCGTTTCAAACGGCATGGGCATTCTTAAACCTCTCTACCTGTTTTTCGGTAAATGTATGGAGGGCTTGCTCTTTGTTTGCGGCAATAAATACTTTATTGCGCTTACAATTTTTACAATTCTTACACGCCTGGTTTTGTTCCCTCTTAACTTAAGACAGCAAAAATCAATGGCGAAAACAACTCGCCTTCAACCGAAAATTCAGAAAATTCAAAAAAAGTATTCAAATACAAACGACCCTCGTGACAGACAAAAAATGAATGAGGAAATGCAGGCTCTCTACGCAAGAGAGGGTCACAACCCGATGAATATGGGTTGCGGCACAATGCTGTTTCAAATGCTTTTCCTTATGGGTGTCATCGGTATCATCTACTACCCGCTTCAATATATTTTGGGGCTCGGCGCAATTGCAGACAATGCAAACGATATTGTTGCGGCGCTTCAAAAATCGTTTGATATCGACACGGGCAGCAGATATTATTTCCAGCTTGATATAATTCAAAATTTTGCTCAATATAAGGATATTTTGGCATCAAAATTCCCTAAGATTTTCACTGCCGAAAATATCGCCGCTATTGAGTCATTCAAAAGCCATCTTACAATTTTCGGCATTGATATGACCCAAACTCCGCATTGGAAGGACGGCATTATCGTTATATTCCCGATTTTGTGTCTTGTATCGTCCATGGGCACATCGGTTATGTCAACCGTTATCCAAAAAAAGACAAATCCGGCGGCTGCCGCACAAACATCTCAAATGATGATAATGATGCTTATGATGCCGTTTTTCTCATTCTGGTTTTCGTTCCAGGTGCCTGCCGCAGTAGCATTCTATTGGATAGTATCGAGCCTTGTTGCAATCGTTCAACAGCTTGTTATGGCAAAATTCTTCCCGCCTAAAAAGAATATGGCAAGGTCTATGATAGAAGGCACCATCGAGCGTCGTTCAAGAGAAGAAAGTATTAAAAAAACAAAATAATCGGAGGATTATATGATAAAGGAATTTATCGGAACCGGCAAAACCGTTGAGGAGGCAACATCTGCCGCCAAAGCCGGTTTGGGTGCCCCGGATTCTGCCGATGTTAAGGTTGAAATTGTCGAAATGCCCAAAAAAGGCTTTTTAGGTATCGGCAGCAAACCGGCACAGGTTAAAGTCAGCTATGACGACGGCGTTAAGGAATCGGCTCCCAAAAAGAAGCCTTCAAAGCAGAAAGCAGAGGTTAAAAAGCAACAACCTCAGCAAAAGCCGGCTAAAAAGGCTCCTGAAAAAAAAGAAGCTCAAAAGCCTTCAAAGCAGGAAGTCAGAGAGCCAAAAAGGGACAGAGATTATCCCGAAAGCGTTGACCTTGAGTATGCAAAAAGTTATTTCGGCGAAATTGTAAAGGGTCTTGAAATCGCAGACGCAAAGATTGACGCCGAATACAGCGAGGGTGTTGTTACCCTCACTCTCGAGTGTGACGATTACGGCATCGTTATCGGTCGCCGCGGCGAAACACTCGATTCTATTCAGTATCTCCTTTCTCTCGCTATGAAAAAAAGTTCAAACGGCTATGTAAGAGTCGCAATCAATGTCGGCAATTACAGAGAAAAGAGAACCGAAACATTAAAACATCTTGCTGCAAAAAATGCCGCATATGTTCTTAAAACAGGAAGAAGGCACACATTTGAGCCGATGAATCCTTATGAAAGAAGAATCATTCATACTGCCATTCAGGAGATTGACGGCGTTGAATCACGCTCTGTAGGATATAATCAGGACAGACGCGTTGTTCTCGAGCCTACCGGCGGCGTCAGACCGCGTTCAAACGGCGGATACCGCAGAGGGTCGCGTTCTGCGCAAAGGGCAACTGCTCCGGATCCAAACCGTGTTCCCAAGGCTGACAGAACAGATGTTCCCAAATTCGGCAAGATTGAGGTTAATAAGGACTGATTTTTAAATCATATTTAAACGGGGTGCATTGCACCTCGTTTTTTCTTGTATATATAATTTCAAAAAGTTTAAAAAAGATATTGACTTTTGCACAGTATATGATATAATCAAACCAACAGATGAACAATTAATCATATGTTTGATTGATTGAATAATGGTTAAAATTTAATTGTAAGAGGATATTGATATGAAAAAAACGTATAAAATCGATGTTGACTGCGCAAACTGTGCCAATAAAATGGAGATTGCCGCTCAAAACACACAGGGTGTTAAGGATGCAACCGTAAACTTTATGGCTCTCAAAATGATTGTTGAGTTTGAGGATGACGCAGATGAAAAGAAGGTTATGAAGCAAGTTCTTAAAAACTGCCGCAAGGTTGAGGACGATTGCGAAATCTTTATGTAAAATTCGGCAGGCAAAATTTGCCTGCTATATTGTAACAGAATATATGAACGACTGCTCATATATTCGAAAGGAATAATTATGACAAGAAAACAAAAGAAAATGTTTATGCGTATTGTTGTTTCGGCGGTGTTATTACTGCTTTGCAAGGTGATATTCAAGTTTGTCGAACTTCCGGATGCATATTCGCCATATGTTAAATTTGTTGCTTATATGATACCTTATTTTGTTATCGGCTGGGATATTTTGAAAAAGGCGTTTAAGGGTATTCTTAATAAGCAGGTATTTGACGAAAACTTCCTTATGGCTGTCGCTACGGTCGGCGCAATCGGCGTTGCAATTGCCGACAATACAAAGGGCGATTATACCGAAGCTATTGCAGTAATGCTGTTTTACCAAATCGGCGAGCTGTTTCAAAGTTATGCTGTCGGCAAAAGCAGACGAAACATCAGCGACCTTATGGATATTCGACCCGATTATGCAAATGTCGAGCACGACGGTAAAATTGAAACAGTTGACCCCTATGAGGTTGAAATAGGAAGTATAATCGTTGTCAGCGCAGGTGAAAAAATTCCGATTGACGGTGTTATTGTTGATGGCACAACATCGCTTGATACCGCGGCGCTAACGGGCGAAAGCGTGCCGCGTAACGCAAAATCCGGCGACGAGGTTATTTCGGGATGCATTAACCTTTCCGGCACTGTTAAAATCAGGACAACAAAGGCATTCGGCGAATCAACCGTGTCAAAAATTCTTGATTTGGTAGAAAATTCAAGTTCAAAGAAATCAAAATCCGAAAAATTTATTTCAAAATTTGCAAGATATTACACTCCGATTGTTTGCTACAGTGCACTTGCACTTGCAATTATTCCGCCAGTCGGTAGACTTATTGCAGGATATGACGCTCTTTGGTCACAGTGGATTTACAGAGCGCTTACATTCCTTGTTATCAGTTGTCCGTGCGCACTTGTTATCAGTATTCCGCTCAGCTTCTTTGCCGGAATCGGCGGCGCAAGCAAGGAGGGCGTGCTTGTAAAAGGTTCAAACTATCTCGAGACGCTTTCAAAAACAAACTGTGTTGTTTTTGATAAAACCGGCACAATGACAAAGGGCGTTTTTGAGGTCAGCGATATTTGTCCGCATGGTGATATTTCTAACGATAAACTTTTGAAATATGCCGCATTCGCGGAATGTTACTCATCTCACCCAATCAGCAAAAGTCTTCAAAAGGCATATGCAAAGGATATTGACAAGAGTGCCGTTACCGATGTTGAAGAAATAAGCGGGCACGGCTTAACGGCAAAGGTGAGCGGCGTTTGTGTTGCGGCAGGAAACGCAAAGCTTATGAAAAAACTCGGTTTGCAATACAGCGACTGCGATAAAACAGGCACTGTTGTTCATATTGCCGTTGATGGAAAATATGCAGGATATATCCTTATTTCCGATTCGCTTAAACCAACTTCGGTTGAGGCGATTGCCGCACTTAAGAAAATGGGAATAGAAAAAACGGTAATGCTCACCGGCGACTCGGATAAGGTTGCACAGGCCGTTGCGGCACAGCTCGGCGTTGACGAAGTTCACAGCGAGCTTTTGCCGGCCGACAAGGTTAAACAGGTTGAAGCACTTCTTGCCCAAGAGGGAGAAAGAAAAAAACTTGCGTTTGTAGGAGACGGAATTAATGACGCACCGGTGCTTTCAAGAGCCGATATCGGCATTGCCATGGGCGGTCTCGGCTCGGATGCCGCCATTGAGGCCGCGGACATTGTTCTTATGGATGACGATCCGCTTAAAATTTCAAAGGCAATCAAAATTTCTAAAAAATGCCTCCGAATAGTTAATCAAAACATTTATTTTGCTATCGGCGTCAAGGTTTTGTGTCTGATTTTGGGTGCTGTCGGCATCGCTAATATGTGGGTTGCGATTTTTGCCGATGTAGGCGTTATGGTTATAGCGGTTTTAAATGCAATTCGGGCATTAAGAGTTCACAATTTATGATTTTTGATGTATAATAATTGTCGGTGATGATAATGGATAACAAGGATAATCAAATTGAATGTTGCGAAACTAAGTGTGTTCACAGGGAGTTGCTCGAAATTGTCAACAAAAAACTTCCCGATGAAACAAAGTTGTATGATTTGTCGGAGTTGTTTAAGGTTTTCGGCGATTCAACAAGAATAAGAATATTGTTTGTTCTTTTTGAATGTGATGTCTGCGTATGTGATTTGGCAGAGGCACTGAATATGACGCAATCGGCTATTTCGCACCAACTGAAAATACTCAAACAGTCAAAACTTGTGAAAAGCCGCAGAGACGGAAAATCGGTCTTTTATTCTCTTGCCGATGAGCATGTTCGCACGATTATTTCACAGGGTCTTGATCATATAGAGGAATAGAATTTCGGCGCGGTATTAAGACTGCGCCGTTTTTGCGCTAAAATTTGTATGCACCTATTGCAAAATCAATACAAAGTGCTATAATGTTTATTATGTAAATAAATTTTTTGTAAAAGAGGTTTTACATTATGGAAAAGAAAAATATAGATTGGTCAAGCATCGGCTTCGGCTATATCCCGACGGACTACAGATATGTTGCTTGGAACAAAAACGGCGAGTGGGATAATGGCGAACTTATCGATGACCCTAACATTACAATGAGCGAATGCGCATGCGTTCTTCAATATGCACAGACTGTATTTGAAGGCTTAAAAGCATATACAACAAAGGACGGCAAAACTGTTTGTTTCCGTCCCGATATGAATGCAAAGCGTTTGGCTGAATCGTGCAAAAGACTTCGCATTCCTCCCGTATCCGAGGAGCAGTTTGTTGACGCAGTTAAAAAAGTTGTAAAAGCAAACGAGGCTTATGTTCCTCCGTTTGGCAGCGGCGCAACACTCTACATTCGTCCGTTTGTTTTCGGCTACGATTCAATCATCGGTGTAAAGCCGGCCAATGAATTTCAGTTCAGAATTTTCTGCACACCTGTAGGTCCCTATTTCAAAGGCGGCGCAAAGCCGATTACAATTCGTGTGTCGGATGTTGACAGAGCGGCACCTCACGGTACCGGCGATATTAAGGCAGGTCTTAATTATGCCATGTCACTTAATAATATTGTTGACGCTCATGAAAACGGCTTTGACGAAAATATGTACCTCGATCCGCAAACAATAACAAAGGTTGAGGAAACCGGCGGTGCAAACTTTATCTTTGTCACAAAAGACGGCAAGCTTGTAACACCTAAATCAAATTCTATTCTTCCGTCAATCACACGCCGCTCGCTTATGTATGTAGCGGAACATTATCTCGGTATGGAGGTTGAACACAGAGAGGTTTACTTTGATGAGGTTAAGGATTTTGCAGAGTGCGGCCTTTGCGGTACTGCTGCCGTTATCTCTCCGGTAGGCAAAATTGTTGATCACGGCAATGAAATTTGCTTCCCGTCAGGTATGGAGGAAATGGGTCCTGTTACCAAAAAGCTTTACGATACACTCACCGGCATCCAAATGGGCGAAATTGAAGCACCGGAAGGATGGATTTGCGAAATCAAATAATTCGGCATCTCAAAAGCATATTTCAAAGCACATTTCACCTTTTTTGAAGTGTGCTTTTGTTTTTTTGTTTTGATACGGCGCACAGTGAAGTATATATTACAAAATGTAATATATACAAATGTTAAAAAATACGCTTTTATGCTGTTTTGAGCGTTTTTGACACATGTTGTGATACTACATTTAGTATTTATTCCTATGCCTGTGCAAAAAATCAACACAATATCTTGTATTTTTTTGGAAATATCTATTGACAAGACAATTGCTATTTGATATTATAGAAAAGGTTTCACCAGTTGATGTTACTTTTTTGTAACTTTTATTATACACCAAGCAATGAGGAGATGGGATTCAATGAAAATTATAAAGAGAAACGGCTCAGAGGCGGATTTTGATTTAAACAAAATTATCATCGCCGTAACAAAAGCAAACAATGCCACGGAAAAGGGGGAGCTGTCTGCAAGTGAGATAAATGATATTGCCGAATATGTTGAGTTTAAAATGGCAAAGGCAAACAGAGCACTTTCGGTTGAGGAAATTCAGGACATTGTTGAAGATCAAATTATGGCAAAAGGTGCCTTTGAGGTTGCCAAAAGATATGTCAGATACCGCTATACCCGTTCTCTCGTTCGTAAAGCAAACACTACCGACAATCAAATTTTGTCGCTGATAGAATGCAATAATGAAGAGGTTAAGCAGGAAAATTCGAACAAAAATCCAACTGTCAACTCCGTTCAGCGCGACTATATGGCAGGCGAGGTTTCAAAGGATATTACAAAAAGAATCCTTTTGCCGCAGGATATTGTCGAGGCTCACGAGCAGGGTCTTATCCATTTTCACGATGCGGACTATTTTGCACAACATATGCACAACTGCGACCTTGTAAACCTTGAGGACATGCTTCAAAACGGAACCGTTATTTCCGAAACGATGATTGAAAAGCCGCATTCGTTCTCAACAGCATGCAATATTGCAACTCAAATCATTGCACAGGTTGCTTCAAGCCAATACGGCGGTCAGTCGATTTCACTTTCTCACCTTGCTCCGTTTGTTCAGACAAGCCGTGAAAAAATCAAAAAGCAACTCATTTCGGAGTGCGAGCAATTCGGTTTTGAGATGGATGACGACAAACTTTCCGCTCTTGTTGAAAAGCGTCTTCGCGACGAGGTTTCACGCGGCGTTCAAACAATTCAGTATCAGGTTGTAACACTTCTTACAACAAACGGTCAGGCTCCGTTTGTAACAGTGTTTATGTATCTTAACGAGGCTAAAAATGAGCAGGAGAAAAAAGACCTTGCAATGATTATCGAGGAAACTCTCACGCAGAGAATCCGCGGTGTCAAAAACGAAAAGGGCGTTTGGATTACCCCTGCATTCCCAAAACTTATCTATGTGCTCGAGGAGGATAATATCACCGAGGACACACCTTATTATTATCTTACCGAGCTTGCCGCAAAATGCACGGCAAAAAGAATGGTGCCTGATTACATCAGCGAAAAAGTAATGAAAGAGCTTAAGGGCGATGTTTACACCTGCATGGGCTGCCGTTCGTTCCTCACTCCCGACAGATTCACCGACAAAGGCGTCGGAAATATTGCAAACGCAAAGAACTATGACCCCAAAAAGCATAAATACTACGGCAGATTCAATCAGGGCGTTGTTACACTCAACCTTGTTGACATCGCATGCTCATCGGGCGGCGATATGACAAAGTTTTGGAAGATATTTGACGAAAGACTCGACCTCTGCCACAGAGCGCTTATTTGCCGCCACAACAGGCTTATGGGCACACTCAGCGACGCCGCTCCTATTCTTTGGCAACACGGCGCGCTTGCAAGACTCAAGAAGGGCGAAAAAATCGACAAGCTTCTTTTCAACGGCTATTCAACGATTTCGCTCGGCTATGCCGGTCTTTACGAGTGCACAAAGTATATGACAGGCAAATCGCATACCGACAAGGAGGGCAAGCCGTTTGCTCTCAAGGTTATGCAGTATATGAACGATGCCTGCACCAAGTGGAAAAATGAGGAAAATATTGATTACAGTATTTACGGCACTCCGCTTGAATCAACAACATACAAGTTTGCAAAATGCCTTCAAAAGCGTTTCGGCGTTATCAAGGGCGTAACAGACAAAAACTATATTACAAATTCCTACCATGTTCATGTAACAGAGAAGATTGACGCATTCACAAAGCTCAAATTTGAGTCGGAGTTCCAGGCTCTTTCACCGGGCGGCGCAATTTCTTATGTAGAGGTTCCGAATATGCAGGATAATATTCCGGCTGTTCTTCAGGTAATGAAATTTATCTATGAAAACATTATGTATGCCGAGCTTAATACCAAGAGCGACTATTGTCAGGTTTGCGGTTATGACGGCGAAATCCGCATTGTTGAAAATGAGGATGGCAAGCTCATTTGGCGTTGCCCGAATTGCGGCAATGAGGATCAGGACAAGATGAATGTCGCAAGAAGAACATGCGGCTACATCGGCACACAGTTCTGGAATCAGGGCAGAACACAGGAAATCAAGGAGAGAGTTCTCCACCTTTAATAAAAGTTAATAAGACCGATAAAATAAAACGCGACGGATGTGTGATTGCATTCGTCGCGTTTTGTTGTATTGGCTTTTTGTAAAGCGCTATTCCGTGATATATTCGTCGAGAATCGAGTTCCCGCCGCTGTAAAGCTTGTCCAAATAGCCGTACAGTTCGTTATAAAATCGCTCTGCCTCGTTTTTCATTTCAAGGGCGATTTCTTTTCCTTTGGCGGTTGTCATTTTGTCATACACCTTTGACAGCTTGTGAATGTACTCTGTGAAGAAACTTTGATTTTCCTTGTCGCTGCCGTTTTGCACCTCGCCGTTTTTGACAGTGTAAATCGGCTCGCCGATTGTGCCCTTAAACTGCAATGTCCGCGCTATTCCGATAAGCCCTGCGGCGTCCAACTTGTCCGCGTCATAAAGAATTTTTGCCTCAATTGTTTTCGGAATGTTGTTTCCTCTGTATCTGTGGCACAAAATGCATTCCGCGACTCTTTGAGCAAAGGCGCTGTCATAATTGTTTTCAATAAGCCAATTATACGCCGTTTTACTGCCGTATTCCGCGTGGTCAATTGAGTTGTCTGCAATCTCCGCCGGTCTGCCAATATCGTGTAGCAGGCAAGCGGTTATGAGCACATCAAGGTCGACATTCTCCTCGCTTGCGGCTATATTCAGCGCATTGTAGACCACTCGGTAAATATGGTCCTCGGCGTGAGCGGATTTTTCGCAATTTTGCCTCATATACGCCTCTGTTTTTTTAAAATCCTTCTTTTTCATAAAAAACTCCGTATTTTCGATTATGATAAAATCAAGCACCAAGCGGTGCACTGCATTCGGTTATAATAAAAAAATCAGGCACTCCATAGGAGCACCTGAATCAATTTTGTTATGCGGTTTCGCCGGCTGCAAGTGCTGCTTCTTTTTCAGCCTTGCGCTGTGCTCTTTTTTTCTTTGCCTTGTAACCCATGAGCTTGTCAAGGTTTTCCTGCGGCGTTGAATATGAGCCTATTGTAACCGAACTGCTGCCGTATGTTCCGTGGAAGTTCGAGCCGCCGGTGAGCAATAATTTTTTCTTCTTGCAAATATCCTGAAGCATTTGCACTTGAATATCGCTGTTTTCGGGGCACCAAACCTCAATTCCGTCAAGTCCCATTTCAACATACTTGTCAATCTCGTCAAAATTATCGAATTTGCCGGGGTGTGCAAGCACCGCAATACCGCCTGCGCCGTGAATTTCGTTGATTACATCCTCAACGGCAGGGTATTTTGTCGGCGCGAGAACATTTGACTCGCTGTCCTCACTGAAAAGTGTGTTGTAAAGGTCGCCGAAAATTTTATCGGTATATCCTGCGTCCATAAGCGCGTGCATAATATGCTGTTTGTAAAGGTTTGTGGAGCCGCTTGCGTGCGAAACGATAAATTCGCTTGTAATCGGGAAGCGTGCCGCAACCTTAAGCATCATTATCTGACCCGCTCTTTTGCGTGCAACCGATGTTTTTTTGCATATGCTTTCAAGTCTTGCCGGTGCGTCTGCAAGGTATGATAAAATATGAACTTTTTTGCCTGCCTCAAAATCGAATGCAGAAAGCTCAACGCCCGGTATAACGGTAACGCCGTAGCGTTTGCCGATTACCTGACCTCTTACCGTGCCGGCTATGCAGTCATGGTCCGTTATGGCAATAGTGTCTATTCCGCTTTTTTGTGCTATAACAATTATATCTTCAATTCCGACCGAACCGTCGCTTAACTTTGTATGACAATGTAAATCTGCTGCCATAACAATCTCCTTTCAGGTAAAATCTATAAAATGTGCGAATTACCTTAATTACACTATATCACCTTTTTTGTCATATTTCAACTAAATAATACTAAATCGTCGAATTAAACAAAAAAGTCGCGTAAATAAGCAATATAGTGGGGTTATTTCGGGCAATCCTTCAAAACTCGGTTGAGCTTGCTCACGGGAAGTCCGACAACATTGAAATAGTCGCCGTCGATTTTTTCCACCAGCAGTGAGCCGAAGCCTTGGATTCCGTATGCGCCTGCCTTGTCAAACGGCTCGCCGGTGGCGATGTAGGCGTTGATTTCGTCATCGCTCAAATCAAAAAATTTAACCTTCGTTTCGACGGAAAATGTTTTTTCCTCGTTTTTGCAAATCACCGTAACACCGGTGAAAACGCTGTGCTCTCTGCCCGAAAGCTCCTTTATCATATCAAACGCGTCCGCTTTGTCCCTCGGCTTGCCGAGAATTTTGCCGTCGATGCTTACAACGGTGTCTGCGCCGATTACCGTGTCAACGCCGTTTTTGAAAGGCTCTGCCTTTATTTTTGACAGGTATTCAACAGCCTTGTCGGGTGAAATGCCTTTCTCGAGCGTTTCATCGACATTTGCCGTTTTAACTTCAAAATCATTCGTTATGTATTTTAAAAGCTCGCGTCTGCGCGGGCTTTGTGATGCTAAAATAATCATTTGCCGCTCCTATAAAACTCCGCGGTAATACAGCCCTCTTGTGTATTTGCCGCTGTATTCTGCCGATGTGTTATACATATTTATAATTTTTTCAACCTCGTTTTTGCTTTCATCGGTGAAATAAAAGTGAATAAAGTCGGTGTGAATCTCACTCATTCTGTCGCCGAGGTATATCGGAATCGGGTTTAAAATTTCCACACACGGATAGGGTGAGCATTTTACGGGAAATTTATACCCTTTTCTGTCGGTCAGCGTGCCCTGCTTCATACATTCGTAGCAACCGATGTTGTTTTTTATCGGGCAGTTGCGCGTCAGCATAAGCGGCACTTTGCCGTATCCGATTATGCCCGTGTCCTCTGCGTTTATGCGGTTTGCTCTTTCAAAAGTCAGCTCAAACGAAAGGATAGGGGAGTTTATCATGCTTGCCGTGTTGCTGTTAAAAACATTCAGCCCGAAATCGCCGAATACATTAAAGCCCATTTCTTTTGCCGTTTTGTATGCGCCAAAATTTGAGCAAAGCGCGTTTTTGACTCCCGCTTTTTTCAATTTGGCAAGGCGTTTTTTCAGTTCTTCCTCCATGCCGAACAATCCGCGCGGAATTTCAACTCCGGCTCTGTTGTCTACAAAATCTTCGATTGTTGACCAAATCGGGATAAAAATTCTCTTGAACGGATGTCTGTCGGGTATCGCCTCGGTGTCGGCAAAGCTTGCCGTATAGTACGGCTCGGCGTGCTTTTCAATGATGTTTGCCGAAACAAACGCGGCGCAGTCAACGGTGATTTCTTTTTGCTCGTCGAGTTTTTCAACCGCACTCCGGCGCATTGCATTAATTTCGCTCGCAGGGAGAATCAAGCCGTCATCAAGTTCAATTTCAGAATTGCGAAGAAAGTATTGCGTGTTGCCGAATTTTGAAAGGCGCTGTTTGAGCACCTCCTCGGTCATCGGTTTGTTGATTGCCTTTTCGGGCACCGAGGACGATATTGTCACCGTTTTGCCGAGCGCACTCGCCGTTAATTTTGCAGGCAAGCCATCGCGGCACTCAAATTTTAAATCAATCGGAACAAGCGGATTTTCGTTGTCATAAAGGTGCGACAATTCTTTGAGCACATCTTTTGCCGACACAACATCCTCCTTTTGGCGTGTGCCGAACATATCCTGCCTTTTGCCCGTGAAATATCCGTCCGTAAATCCGCTTCGTGAAAAAACGGATTTCAAAATTTTTTCGTCCTTTGCGCTGTAATTGCTGCAAACGGCGTTTTTGCAAGCCGTTACCGCCGCCGCAACATATTCGGGGCGCTTCATTCTGCCCTCTATTTTGAGGCTGATTACGCCTGCGCTCTCAATTTCCTTGATTTTGTCAATCAAACTCAAATCCTTGAGCGACAAATCGAAACTGCCCGAGTTATCGGCGCTGAAACTCAAACGGCACGGTTGAGCGCAAAGCCCTCTGTTTCCGCTTCTGCCGCCGAGCATTGCCGACATATAGCATTGACCCGAAACGCACATACAAAGCGCGCCGTGAACAAACATTTCAAGCTCAACATCTGTTTTTTCGCGGATTTCCTTTATTTCGTCAAGGCTCATTTCACGCGGAACAACAACGCGGCTGAAGCCAAGTTCCTTGAGTGCATTCACTCCGTCGGGAGTGTTGACACTGCATTGCGTTGACGCGTGCAGTCTTGCACTCGGGAAATATTCCTTTATCATTTTTGCAACGCCCAAATCCTGCACGATAAATGCGTCAACTCCGCATTCGAGCGCGGTTTTTATCGTATCGTATGCGCCGCTCATTTCGTCGTCGGCAACAAGCGTGTTTGCCGTCAAATAAACCTTTACATTTCGCCTGTGACAATATTCAACGGCGCTTTTCAAAGCGTCGCCGTCAAAGTTATCCGCGTTGCGGCGGGCATTAAAATTTTTTGTGCCCAAATATACTGCGTTTGCTCCGCATCTTACAGCCGCCGTCAGGTTTTCAATACTGCCGGCAGGTGCCAAAATCTCAATTTGCATATTTTCTCCGAATTAAAAAGGGCAGCCGCAGCCGCCCGAAGTATTTTGTTTTATTTTTCAGCAAGCTTGCTTCTCAAATTGCTGATTTCACGGTTGAGTCGCTCGATTTCGCGCCTTGCGACATCAACTTCCATTCTTGCTCTTGCGCTGTCTTCAAGATAATCCTTGATTTGCGCTCTGAGGTTGTCTGCCGATGCTGTTGCTTTTTTGCAGGCGTCTGCCTGGTCAAGCGCAACCAAAATTGCACATTGTGTTGTTGACAGGGTCGGTGAGCTTTGTGAAACGCCCTTCATTTCGCTGTCGATAAGCTCGCCGAGCTCTTCAACATACTCCGGTTCGTCTTCACTTAAAATTGTATAGCTGCTGCCGCATATTCTGAGATTAACTCTGTTTTTTTCCATTATTGCCACCTGCTTTGATAAAAAATAACATTTTTCGCTTATTATTACTAATAGATAGTATAACAATTAAATATTTACTTGTCAATTGTTAAAAAGTTTGATATATTAAAATTATCAACATTAGGGCACACTCCATAAGGAAGTAATTGGTTTAAACTTTCTGAATTTTGCCCGGTGCACTATTAAAAAAATAAGCCAATACGCAAGTATTTGCATATTTTTGTTAATGCACACTGAACAAAACCGGTTTGCTTAAACTGCTTCGCACTCAAAAACCAAAGAAACAGAGGAAAGACAAGGCACAATTCACAGTGCAGGCTGACACCTGCGCTGTGAATTTAACGCAGTATTTCGCTGTTCATTTGTTTTTTGAGCATTTATTCCTTATGGAGTGTGCCCCTTCGGGCGGTTTTTATGAAAAACATAATTGCAATAGAAACAAAAAATACTCATTATATATTAGGTATAGATAAAGGCGGCATTTTGCACTGCGTCCATTGGGGCAAAAAGGCAAGGCTCGCCGATTATGAGGTTGCCGAAAAGCACGAAATAAATTCAAACCATTCCGTGCTCGACTGCACCCAAACGGAATATACCGTTTTCGGCGGCACAATGTATCGGGGGTGCGCCTTTAAGTGCACATACGGCGACGGTTGCCGCGACAGCGTTTTTAAATACAAATCGCACATTCAACGCGACGGCTCGCTTGATGTCACTCTTGCCGACCCTGCATACAATGTTGAGCTTGTGCTTTCATATAAATACAGCCGCAACAGCGATGTTATAACAAAATACATAACTGTAATAAACAATTCGGGCGCCGATATTAAAATTGAAAGAATAATGTCGGGCGAGTTGTGTCTCCCCGGCTGTGAGCCTTATGATGTCACAAATACAAACGGCTCTTGGGGCGGCGAATTTCAACTTGAAACTGCACCGCTTAAGGCAGGCATCGCCGTATTTGAATCGCGCAAGGGCACGGCAGGTCATACAAACTCGCCTTTTGTGATTTTGTCGCAAAACGCAACGGAGGACTGCGGCAGGGTTTATTTTGCCGCTCTCGGCTACGGCGGCAATTTCAAAATCGAAGCGTCACGAGATTTCATCGGCAAAACAAGAGTGATTGCCGGTATTTCGGATTTTGATTTTTCATACACTCTCAAAAACGGCGACTCGTTCACAACGCCGAAACTCTATTTCGGTATGTCCGACGGCTTTGCCGATATGAGCAATATGATGAATAAATTTGCCGTCGATAATATTTTGCCAAAATCGTTTGCAGAATCTCCGCTTCCCGTTTTGTATAATTCTTGGGAGGCTACCGGTTTTGATGTAGACTGCGAAAACCAGCTTCAAATCGCCAAAATCGCAAAAGAAATAGGCTGTGAGTTTTTTGTTGTCGATGACGGCTGGTTCGGCGCACGCAACAATGACCGTCAGGGTCTCGGCGATTGGTATGTCAACAACGAGAAGTTCCCCGAGGGTATAGACAAACTTATTTCGGGTGTAAACGCACTCGGTATGGATTTCGGCTTATGGTTTGAACCTGAAATGGTGCAGGAAAAATCGGATTTATATAAGGCTCACCCCGATTGGACATATCATTATGACACCCGCACACCGTCGGAGCTTCGTCACCAGCGTGTCCTTAATCTAACAATTCCCGAGGTTAATCGGTATGTTTTTGACTGTATGGATAAAATGCTCGCAAAGCACAATATCCGCTACATAAAGTGGGATATGAACAGACCGTTTTCGGAAATCGGTGCGTCAAATCTCGAAAATCCGCAGGAACTTTGGTATCGCCACACCGCCGCGGTTTACGGTATAGCGGACAGGCTTAAGGCAAAATATCCCTATTTACAGCTTGAGGCATGTTCGTCGGGCGGCGGCAGAGCCGAGCTCGGTGCACTTGAGCATTTTGATATGGCGTGGACTTCGGACAATACCGACCCCGTTGACCGCCTTGATATTCAACACGGATATTCCATGCTCTATCCTATTAAATGTATGCGCGCGTGGGTGACCGATTGGAACAATAGAGAGCGTCCCGTGTCGCTTGATTACAGATTTAATTCGTCAATGCAAGGCTCGCTTTCAGTCGGCGCAAACCTTTTGAATTACAGCGACGACGATTTGGAGAAATGCAAGCATTACATTTCGCTTTACAAAAAAATCCGTGCCACAGTTCAGTTCGGCGATTTTTACAGACTGAAAACTTTTGACAACGCCGCATTTTATGCAACGCAGTATGTCTCCGCAGACAAATCGCAAAGCGTTTTGTTTGTTTGCGATGATGCAAATTCGTTTTTCAACAAACGGTTTGTTTCGCTTTCGCTCAAAGGGCTTGATGAAAATGCCGTTTATGATTTTAATTTCAGAGGCAAAAAATATTCAAAATCCGGCTCGTATCTTATGAATGTTTCGCACGAATTCGAGCTTAAGGGAGCGCTTCAAAGCGATATTGTTGTTTTTGAAAGGCGAGCCGACTGATTTTATTGACAACAACTGTAATAATTTGTATAATTTTATCATTATAATATGTTTAGGAGTTATTTGCTATGGCTTATTCATTATCCGATGTTCTCAACACAATTAAAAAAAGTATGCCCAAAGATTTAAAAAATGCCGACCCCGAGGAACTCATGGGTGCACTCGGTTCGCTTAAAGATTTGGCAAACAGCGTTTCGCAGGATATGAATCAAAATGCCTCCGAGGAAACCAAGGAGAAATATGCCGAAGGTTTTGAATCGCTTAACAATATGATTGAAAAGGGAATGGAAAATCCCGAAGGCGAAATCGACACCTCCGGTCTTGACGAGTATATCACCGCCGCAAAAAGCTCAAAA
>CAVGLE010000023.1:20496-22080 GCA_963630035.1 Mediterraneibacter torques | reverse complement strand
GTATTACCGGATCCGCTTTACAACTCAAAGGTTGTAACTCGTCTCGTAAACAACATCATGTTAGATGGAAAGAAAGGTGTCGCTCAAAAAATCGTTTACGGCGCTTTCGACATCATCCAAGAAAAAACAGGCAAAGATCCTATCGAAACTTTTGAAGCTGCTATGGAAAATGTAATGCCTGTACTCGAGGTTAAGGCTCGCCGTATCGGCGGTGCTACCTATCAGGTTCCTCTTGAAGTTCGTCCTGAAAGAAGACAAACATTAGGTCTTAGATGGATCACTGCTTTTGCTCGTGCAAGAAGCGAAAGAACAATGAAGGAACGCCTTGCAGCAGAGATTATGGACGCTGCCAACAAGACCGGCGGCGCAGTTAAGAAGTGTGAAGATACACACAGAATGGCTGAAGCTAACAAAGCATTTGCTCATTTCAGATATTAATCCGTTATTTGATCAATTAGGAGGATATTATGCCAAGAAAAGTTGCTCTTGAAGAAACAAGAAATATTGGTATTATGGCTCATATTGATGCAGGTAAAACAACCACAACCGAGCGTATCCTGTACTATACAGGCATCAATCACAAGATTGGTGAAACACACGACGGTGCTGCTACAATGGACTGGATGGCACAAGAGCAAGAAAGAGGTATTACAATCACCTCTGCTGCTACAACATGCTTCTGGAAAGGCCATAGAATTAACATCATTGATACACCGGGTCACGTTGACTTCACAGTAGAAGTTCAGCGTTCACTTCGTGTACTTGACGGCTCCGTAACCGTTCTTTGTGCAAAGGGCGGCGTTGAGCCACAGTCTGAAACCGTATGGCGCCAGGCTGATGAATATCATGTTCCGAGAATGATTTTCGTAAACAAAATGGATATCATGGGCGCAGATTTCTATCATGTAATGGATATGGTACTTGATCGTTTCAAGTGCAACGCCATTCCGATTGAATTGCCTATCGGTGCAGAGGATACCTTTGAAGGTACTGTTGACCTTATCAACAATCACGAAATCGTTTATATCGATCCTGACAAAAACAACGGCTCTGTTTTCGAAAACAGACCGATTCGTCCCGAAATGCAGGAATTAGCTGCAAAGTACAGAACAAGTCTTATCGAGCATGTTGTTGAGCAGGACGAAGAGCTTATGGAAAAATACTTTGAAGAAGGCGAAGACGCAATCAGCGTTGACGAAATCAAGAAGATTATCCGTAAGTCTACTTGCGCAGGCACCATGGTTCCTGTTTGTTGCGGTACAGCATACAGAAATATGGGTGTTCAGCCGCTTCTTGATGCTATTGTTGACTTTATGCCGGCTCCGACCGATGTTGAGTCAATTAAGGGCGTAAACCCTGATACTGACGAGGAAGAATATCGTCATTCATCAGACGACGAACCGTTCTCGGCTCTTGCATTCAAAATTGCTACTGACCCGTTTGTTGGTAAGATTTGCTATTTCAGAGTTTACTCAGGCACAATTGCTGCCGGCACACCTTGCTACAACTCGGTTAAGGGCAATAAAGAGAGAATGGGTCGTATTCTTCAGATGCACGCAAACCACAGAGAAGATATTCCTGTTT
>CAVGLE010000023.1:0-20486 GCA_963630035.1 Mediterraneibacter torques | reverse complement strand
AACAGGTGATACCCTTTGCGACGAGGATCACCCAATCATTCTTGAATCAATGAATTTCCCTGATCCGGTTATCCGTGTTGCTATCGAGCCTAAAACAAAGGCAGGTCAGGAAAAGATGGGCGTTGCTCTTGCAAAACTTGCAGAGGAAGACCCGACATTCAAAGCATATACCGATGAAGAAACCGGACAAACAATTATCGCAGGTATGGGCGAGCTCCACCTCGAAATCATTGTTGACCGTCTTCTTCGTGAATTTAAGGTTGAAGCTAATGTAGGCGCGCCTCAGGTTGCTTACAAAGAAACCATTACAGCCGAGTCAATGTCCGACTATAAGTATAAGAAACAGTCGGGTGGTTCAGGCCAGTACGGTCATGTTAAAATCCGTATGTTCCCGAATCTTGACGAAAACGGCGTAGGTAAGGGCTACGAGTTTGAAAATCAGGTTGTCGGCGGTGCTATTCCTAAGGAGTACATTCCTGCTGTTGATGCCGGTATTCAAGCTGCAATGAAGAGCGGTATTCTTGCCGGCTATCCTGTAGTTGATGTAAGAATCGAACTTTATGATGGATCTTACCATGAGGTCGATTCATCAGAAATGGCATTTAAGATTGCCGGTTCCATGGCATTCAAGGATGCTGCTAAAAAGGCTTCTCCTGTTATCCTCGAGCCGATGATGAAAGTTGTAGTTATCGTTCCTGAAGAATACATGGGCGATGTTATCGGCGACCTTAACTCTCGTCGTGGTCAAATTCAAGGTATGGAAGACCGCACAGGTGCTAAGCAAATCAATGCAAGAGTACCTCTTTCGGAAATGTTTGGTTATGTAAACGACCTTCGTTCAAAGACACAGGGCCGTGGTCAATACACAATGGAGCCGGACGGCTATGACCAAGTTCCGAAATCAATTTCTGAGTCTATCATCAGCGAACGCTCAAAGAAAGACTAAGATTTTTAATAAAGTACTTGATATTTTGTACTCTTTTTGATAAAATATCATTGACAATTTTACTATTGTAAATTTTAAGGAGGAAATTCCAATGGCAAAAGAACATTTTAACCGTACCAAACCACATGTAAACATTGGTACAATCGGTCACGTAGACCACGGTAAGACAACTCTTACAGCTGCTATCACAAAGTATCTTGCAAACAAAGGTTTCGCTAAGTTCGAAGACTATGCTGATATCGATAAGGCTCCTGAAGAGAGAGAGCGTGGTATCACAATCAATACAGCTCACGTTGAGTACGAGACAGAAAAGCGTCACTATGCTCACGTTGACTGCCCGGGTCACGCTGACTATATCAAAAATATGATTACTGGTGCTGCTCAGATGGACGGTGCTATCCTTGTAATCGCTGCAACAGACGGTCCTATGGCTCAGACAAAGGAGCACTTGCTTCTTGCTCGCCAGGTAGGTGTACCGGCAATCGTTGTATTCCTTAACAAGACTGACCAAGTTGACGATGAAGAGCTTCTTGAACTTGTAGAAATGGAAGTTCGTGAGACTCTCGCTGAGTATGAATTTGATGACGAGTGCCCAATCATTAAGGGTTCTGCTCTTAAGGCTCTCGAAGCTGCATCAAACGATGATCCTGCTTGCGCTTGCATTCAAGAGCTTATGGATGCAGTTGATGATTATATTCCTACTCCTGACCGTAAGGCTGACCTTCCTTTCCTTATGCCTGTTGAGGATGTATTCACAATCACAGGTCGTGGTACAGTTGCTACAGGTAGAGTTGAAAGAGGTAAGTTGAACACAAACGATACAGTTGAAATCGTTGGCCTTGAAGAAGAAAAGAAATCAACAGTTTGCACAGGTATCGAAATGTTCAGAAAGATTCTTGACTATGCTGAGGCTGGTGACAACATCGGTTGTCTTCTCCGTGGTGTTCAGAGAACTGACATCAAGAGAGGTCAGGTTATTTCTGCTCCGGGTTCAATCCACCCACATACAAAGTTCACAGGTCAAGTTTATGTTCTTTCAAAGGATGAAGGCGGCCGTCACACTCCTTTCTTCAACAACTATCGTCCTCAGTTCTATTTCAGAACAACTGACGTAACAGGCGTTATCACTCTTCCTGAGGGAACAGAGATGTGTATGCCTGGCGATAACGTAGATATGAATGTTGAACTCATCACTCCTATCGCTATTGAAGAAGGCCTTCGTTTCGCTATCCGTGAAGGTGGCAGAACTGTAGGTTCAGGCGTTGTTACAGCAATCAACGAGTAATCTTTGATTATCATAAAGAGTACATCTTCGGATGTACTCTTTTTTCTTTGTGTTTTGACTGTGTTATCTATAAATGCGCACAATAAAAGCACAATAGATTAATCTATTGTGCTTAAATGTGTTACGAACTTATTTTTGCTTCCAAAGCGGAATATATTTTCCTTTTGTAACCAAAGTGTCGTAGTTATCAAAATAATATTGACGCTCTTTGTCGTATTCTTCGGGCGACATACCATCGTGCCACCATGGATTGTGTTTCATTGTATTTGTAGCCCATTCATCCATAACTATTTGTCCTTTTATTAAAACCGCCTCAATGCTCATTTGAGGCGGTTTTGCTGTATTACTCGATAACTTTAATTTCTAATACATTTATTCAATTTCAATGCCACGTTTAGCACGCTGTTCGGCAAGTTCCTTTTCCATTTGATCGCGGTATTCGCCGTTGATTTTGTAGAAAAACATCGGAATAATGCAAAGCAGCAGCGAAATTGCGGGGATAAGGCTTATAACACTGAATATGCCGGATCTGACCGATGAATCCATTTCAAGGGGGTTTGCCGTAACTTTTGCCGAAATTGTCGAAACATCAAGGTCAACAATTATGTACATCAATATTATTGCAGATGTTGCAATTGCGTTGCCGAATTTGGTTACAAAGCTTTGAATTGCCGAACCCATTCCCGTAAGCCTTACACCGGTTTTTAACTCCATATAGTCAAGACAGTCGCCCACCATTGCAAATGCACAAACATTTATTGTGCCGCAGGGAATTGTAGAAATTAAAAGTAACGGCACACAAACCCAGAAATTATCATATCCGACAAACCACATTGCAAGCGAAGATGCCGAACCTAACAAAGCGGATGCAATGATTATTTGCTTGTATGAAAACCGTTTTATAAGCGGCGTTACCGCTATCATTGCGCCAAACATTCCTATTGCACTTGCAACAGACATAATCGTTGATACGGAAGAAATGTTTGATTGCAGTGCCGCTTCAAGTTCTTTACCGCTAAGCCCCGAAGGATCCTTGCCGATGTAGAACGAATATCTTGCAACATGCACTGCGCCTGCCTGAAACATATATCGAGCTGCGGAGAGTATGCCCATTGCGGCTGTCAGCATAAGCGGCTTACAGGTGAATATCAGTTTAAGCGAGCCGGGTTGACCCTTTTCTCGTTTTTTCGGAATAGGAATGTTGACCCTTTCCTTCGTTTTAAAATACACTCTTACAAAAAGTATGTTGCCTATTATCGAACACACAAGTGCCATAACCGTGTATTTCGTTTTTTCAAGCTCGGTGCCCGAAAGGTTTAATTTGGGTAAAACAAATCCGAGTGCCATAAACATTGCCATCGGTATCGCAGAGCCTACACCGTTAAATGTCCTCGCTTTTGATATAATCGAGCCGCGTTCGTCGGCATTCGGCGTCATTGCATTTGGCAAACTCCAAAACGGAACATCAGACGAGGTATAAATCATACCCCATGCAACATATGTTACCCCTGCATATATCATTTTTTGAGTTGTGGACAGATTCGGTGCGTAAAAAAGAAAAAATGTAAGTATCGCAACCGGAATCGGCGTGAAAAGCAAATATGTTCGCATTTTGCCGTGTTTAGGATTGACATGGTCCATAATGTATCCCATAATCGGGTCGTTAATTGCATCCCAAATTCGTGCCAAAAGCATGAGCATCAGTACAAAAATCGGGGTAACCTTCAGTACATTAAGATAAAAGTCCGAAATATATGAGCTCATAATTCCGTAAACCATACCTTGGCCGAGTGCGCCTATGGCATACGCCATCCACTCATTCTTCTTTACATAGTTTCGTGTTTCCATTTAAAAACCTCCGTATTTTTTGTTGATTAATAACAAAAAACATTTTATAATAATAAAGTAACATATTTATATAGATTAAGTCAACAAAATATGTTATAATAATACAAAAAATTATTGTTTATTTAACTTCAAATTATCAAATTTGTATAAAAGGAGGAGCGAATATGGCAAAAAGAAAAAAATATGCACTGATTATTTTGGCGTTTCTTGCCACGCTTGCTTTCTCCTTTGTCGGCTTTTTTGCCCTTGAAAATCAAAATAATTCGGTCAAAAATACATTTAAATCCGATTTGCAGTCGATTACCTCCGAGTATGACACCGCCGATAAATTCAAAAGCAAAGATAAGTTTGCGCTTTGCCGTTTGATTGTTTCTGATTATAACGGCGACACCTTCGGCGCGGTTAAATCCGCCGTTGACAGCAAGCATAATATCGCCGTTTTGCAGTATAATACGCAATCCGATGCAGAAAATGCGTATAAAAAAATTAAAAAAGCGGGACTTGCCGTTGATGCCGATTGCGCCGTTGAACTTGATGAGACACAATCGTATGATAAATGCGAAATTTCGCCAGCCGCATCGCAAAAGGTCGGATTTGATACATATTTAAGCAATTTCAAAATGAATAAGGAGAATGTACTTGTCGCTGTCATTGATTCAAGCGTAATGACATCCCATCCTGCACTTAGCGGCAGATTTTATAATGACGGTTACGATTTTTCTGCGGACGGATACGACAATGCTGTTTTTCGCAATTCATTTACCGCCGATAAATATTTTCATTCAACATTTGTTTCGGGAATAATCGCCAATAATACAGCCGATAATGTTAAAATCGTGCCATACAAGGTATTCACCGAAGCAACGGGGTATGCAACCGCTTCTAATGTAATTGCAGCAATCAATGATGCGGTTGACTTGGGTGTTGATGTAATTAATCTTTCGCTCAGCTCGGACGACAGCGCAAGCGCATATTATAAGGCTGTTCAAAATGCAATCAGCGCAGGTATTTGCGTTTGTGCAAGTGCAGGTAACAGTGCGACGGATGCATCCAAGTATTATCCCGCCGCAACAGAAGGTACAATTACTGTCAGCGCACTGAACAGCAAATTTGAAAAAATTGCCTCATATTCCAATTACGGCGATTGCGTTGATTTTTGCGCTCCCGGTTCAAAAATTATGTCTTCCGTCGTGCTTGATGACGGAACGGCAGGCTATGAGCAATACAGCGGTACATCCGCGGCTTGTCCGTATATTGCCGCTGTGTGCGCAGATATTAAAAGTATGAATAAATCACTCTCTCGCGACGATGTGTATAAGATTTTAAACGATTTCAGCGTTGATTACGGCGATGAGGGTTTTGATGTTTATTACGGAAACGGCCTGCCCGATATTTCAAATATCGTTTATACAGACAACGAATGCTACTCCTATTCGTTGCCGCAGGGCAAACTTACTCTCACCAAGGGCGTTGATTATACACAGTCAAACCGTCCGTGGAGGCTTTTTGACAGCAAGATTGTATCGGTTAATGTTGCAAATTCGGTTTCGTCAATCGGCGATTGGACTTTTTACAATATGTCAAATGCTGATTTTACTTTCGACGGCGATTACACATCTGTCGGCGAGAGTGCATTTTCAGGTTGTTTGCGCCTTGGTTCGTTCACATTCGGCGATAATATTTCATATATCGGTGAGGCTGCTTTTGCCGATACCGCAGACGGATTTGTTATCAACGGCTACAGAAATACTGCGGCAGAAAGTTATGCCGCGCTCGAAAATATCAAATTTAATATTATAGGTTGCAAGCATAATTATCTTGCCGAAATAATTGAACCGACCGACTCGTCACCCGGCAGTACGCTTTATACATGTTCTGTCTGCGACGACAGCTACAGCGGCGACTACATCAAAACTTCGGTCGTTTCAAGCGGCAAATGCGGCGACGATATAACATATTCGCTTAATAATATTGGTACACTCTCATTGAGCGGAGACGGGGAAATGTATGATTATTCGTCATCTTTGCCGCCGTGGCAAGCCTACTCCGACCAAATCAAAAGTATCACAATTTCAAGCGGAATAACAAAAATTTCGCCGTTTGCGTTTTACGGCTGCGATTCGTTGTGCGAAATCAAATCGTCGTCGGATAGCCTTAAGGCGATTAACAAAAGCCTTTATGACTCAACGGGCAGTGAACTTATTTTGGCTGTTAAGGATACGCCCGGATGTTACACAATGCCGCAAAGCGTTGAAAAACTTAATTCAACCGCGTTTTTGGCTCTCGGCAGTTTTACTCTTATTCCAAATGACAATTTTACCGTCACTTCATCAGTGGTTTACGACAAATCGGGTAATATTATTGCGGCTTTGCCGTCATATAAAACGCAGGTTTTGACAGTAAATGACAATATTTCAATCAATGATTACGCCTTTATACTCAGCGAATATCCGCAAACGGTGCGTAATTATTGCGACACGCTTTCAGTCGGAAAATATTCGCTCGGATATTTGTTTGACGGCGAATTTCAAAAAAATGATTTTACATATTACGGCTATGTTGATGCCCCTGCTTATAATTATTGCATTGAAAACGGCTTTAGTGTCAATCTTTTGAATGCCGGCGACTGCGGCGAAAATGCAAAATGGTATTTCAACACTCAAACAAAGGCACTCAAAATCAGCGGAAGCGGTGATATGACCGTTTATAAAAATGTTCAGTCCGTCCCATGGTACGACTATATCGGCGAAATTATTTCCCTGGAAATTGACAACGGCATTACATCGCTCTCGCCGTATGCGTTTTACGGCGCATCGGCAATGAAAAGTCTTAAAATGCCGCTTTCGGTTGCCGCTCCGTCATCAAACACCGTTTGGTATTCCTGTAACGCGATAGAAAACATTGAGCTTACTCTCGGCAACGGTTCAATGCCGGATTACGGCACATACAATTCATCAAAAATTTATACATATTCGCCTTGGTATATCAGCCGTGAAAGCATAAAGTCGTTTTCGATTGATAAAAATGCAGTTAAAATCGGCAGCTATGCGTTCAGAGGGTGCGACGGCATTACCACCGTCACGCTCGACAAGTGCGACAATATCGGCAAATATGCGTTTTATGATTGCAAAAATCTGTCCGATTTTACAATCACTTCAAAAACAACAACAATTTCCGCAAATGCGATTTTCGCCTATTCATCGACTGCGCCCGAAAGCATATGCCTTTATGCATACAGCGACTCGACAGCCGCAGATTATGCCAACAAAATGAAATTGAATTTTTCATCTCTCGGCTGTGACCACACAAGGGGATATGTTGCCGAGGGTGTGCGTGCATCGTGCTGCTACGATTGCGATGTTTCGTATTATTGCAAGGATTGCAATGCTCTTATTTACAATGAATTTATAAAAGCAACATCAAACGGGCATTATGTCAAAGGCAGGGTCGTTACCACCGAGGGCAAGGCGATTTATGACGCACTTGTGTATGTCGACGGTTCGCTTGCCGCCGTTACAAATCATTTCGGCTATTTTGTGCTTGACAATATTATGTGCGAGGTTGAACATACCGTCGAAATAAAAAAACACGACAAAACGATTGCCTCAACTGTTGTAAATACAAACAAGTACAACAGAAGCGGCACGATTGTTATTAAATACGGCAATTTCCTTGAAGATAACATTGTCAACGGCAAAGATTTTGCGCTTGCACTTCATTCGGGCTATACCGATACCGAACTTATCGATCTCGGCTATATCAGCGGCGAAAAATTCGATATTAAAAACGGTTATGATGTTCAGGTTGTTCCCAATGTTATGAATTCCGATAATGAGCCAAAAACAGACTCCGACTATTCGCGAACATTCACATCTCAGGTTTATCTCGGCAGGGAATATACAGTTACCGAATGCGGCTTTATTTACGGCAAAAATATGGATGCCGATTTGCTTACTCTTGAAAATGTCGGAAAGTCAAATTTAGACGGCTTTGTTGTCAAATGCAATTCGCAAAATATGCAAGGCATTTACGATGCGCGGTTTACGGCATTTTTCAACTACGGCTCGTCATCTAAAACAGGCACTGTATCGGCAAGATTTTATATCAAATACACAAACGGCGTCAAAACATATGTTTCGTACGGCGACGCCTCAAGTTATACCTATTGATTCAAGGAGAAAAAGTGGTTAATATTTTAGTCAGTGCCTGCCTTTTGGGCGAGAATTGCAAATATGACGGCAATAATAATTTCAACAAAAATGTGTTGAAACTAAAAGAATATTTCAATATAATTCCCGTTTGCCCCGAAGTTTTCGGCGGACTGCCGACTCCGCGCACACCGTCCGAAGTCTGCGGCAACAGGGTTGTTACAAGTGACGGCGCGGATGTCACCGCCGAATTTGCAGACGGCGCCGAAAGAACACTCTACATTGCGCAGGAGAAAAATTGTCCCGCCGCTCTTTTAAAGGAACGCTCGCCGTCCTGCGGTTGCGGCAGGATTTATGACGGCTCATTCACCTCAAATCTCGTTGACGGCAACGGAATCACCGCCGAATTGCTGATTAAAAACGATATTCGTGTTTTCGGTGAGAGCCAAATTGATAAATTGATTCAACTATATTCCGATGTTTATTGACTTTGACTGCTTGTTGAATTATAATATCTTTAGATTTCGACTTATCGAAAGGGTTATTTTATGAAAAAGGTTTTAGCATTAATTTTCACATGCTGTGTCATCGTCGGCGTTTTCACCGCGTGCTCCTCAAAATCAGATAAGGAGAATACAACCTCATCAACTGCACCTGCCTCAACGGTCACAACTATTCCTACCGAACAGGCAAAGGTCAATGATTCCGACGCAATAAGCCTCATCCAAAGTTATTCTCAAAAAGAACTCGGATTGACTAAGGACGAATACGAAAAATGCACATTTATGGTAAATTCGTCGGGTAAAACCGTGTCGGGCAAAAAGGGTTACTATATTCTCGTTACGGCAGGCATCAAAAAATCTGCCGGCAAAAACGATAAGGGTCAACAGCTCACAACTATTGAGGCTGTCGGCAACTATTACATCAGCTTTGACGGTAAGGAAATTTTGCGAGAAGTTATTGACAAAAACGGCAACGCTTCATATAAAAATATGGAAGTTAAAAAGGTCCCGACCTCAAAAACAACAACGCATTCTCACGATGACGAAACAACAAAAAAATAATTTAAGCCGCACGCTTTGTTCGTGCGGCATTTTTCTCGATTCGACTTGTTAAACGGTGTATTATGATTCAAAATATTAATGTAAAATTTGACAATCAATTTAAAAATGTATCTCCCCGCGGCGATGATTTTGCGCTTTGCTTTGATTCGCGCCGCGTTTTGCTTTCGCTTTGCGACAACACAATTTCACTGCCTACGGTCAATCAGACTGACGGCGTAACGGTTTATCTTTTTTCACTCGGCGGCAAAAATTGCTTTTTATGCAAATCAAGCGAGCACGGCGATTTTAAATATTATGATTACAAAGTTCTGCGCACTGCCGTACCGAAAGAATTGGCGTTCGCGGCGGTGACTGCTTTTCATCTTAACAATTGGTACAATGACAATCGTTTTTGTGCAAGGTGCGGAGCTGCAATGCGTGTCAGCCCGACGGAACGCGCAATGGTCTGTGACTGCGGCAATACCGTCTATCCGCGCATTTCGCCTGCCGTTATCGTTGCGATAATTTCGCATGGCAAAATTTGCCTTACTAAATACAATCGTCCGGGTGCGCATTGGGCACTTGTTGCCGGCTTTTGCGAAATCGGCGAAACAGCGGAGCAAACCGTCCACCGTGAAGTTTTTGAAGAAACGGGGCTTAAAGTCAAAAATTTAAAATATTATAAATCACAACCGTGGGGATTTACATCGACGCTTCTTTTTGGCTTTTATTGCGAGGTTGACGGCGACGATACCGTAAAAGTTGATAATTTTGAGCTTAAAGAGGGTAAGTGGTTTTTGCCCGACGAAATCACATTCGACGATGACGATTTGTCCCTTACGCGCGAAATGATAGACAATTTTAAACATAGAAGAATCAATATGTGATTTTTGCACAACAAGGCGGCGCAGGATTTTCTTGTGCCGCCTTGTTGTCATTATGTTATTTATTTGTTCTTGATTTTATTTCGTTTACAACGCTGTTTAGCTTTTTTGTTGTTGTCAGCCCCAAATCAATCGTAGTTGTGTTGCCGTCTGTTGTTTCAATATATATGTGCGAAAATCTGTCGATAAAATTCTTTTTGAAACTAACAGAATTGTCCTTTTCGCCCTTGACGGATTTTATTTCGTCATATTTGAAAGTGCCGTTTTCATCTATCGCAGTAAATTCAAATTCGTTTTTGCCGAATCTCACACCGTTTGATATTACTTCGCGGCTTACAAAAAAGCAAATCACAAGTGATATTATTTCAATTATCACAAACGATACGGTGTAAAAATTTGCCCCCTCAATAATTTTTTTCACCGCCGTTACGCCGAATGCAATCACGCCGATATCAAGCAAAAGCACAACACAAAATGTTATCGGCGATATTATTCTTATAAATTTGTTTTTCATCAATATTTTTTCTCCGTAAACAGTTTTTTTATTTTGCAGTTTGTTATTTCAAACTCTTTTTGGTTAAGATAATTTAAAATACCTGCATCGGTCGAAAAATCAAATCTTAGCTTGTATGAATAAAGTTCCTGCTTAAATCTGCCGTGTGTGTCGCCGTATTTGCCGTCATTGAGCAGGGGGTGACCGATTGACGCAAGATGTGCCCTGATTTGATGCGTCCTGCCTGTTAAAAGCTCAACCTCAACAAGGCTCACATTCGGATAGTAGCCGAGCACCGTGTATTTTGTCGAAATTTCCTTTGCGCCGTCAATCGGCTTGTCAAAAACCTTAACTATGTTTTTTCGCTCGTCCTTTTTTAAGTATCCTTTTAAAACATCACTCTGTTTTTCAAATTTGCCGCAAGCAACCGTCAAATAATATTTCTTTATTTCACGGCTTTTGATTTTTTCGTTGAGTATTTTAAGCGCCTGATAGTTTTTTGCGCCGATAACTATACCGCCCGTGTTTCTGTCTATTCTGTTTGCAAGCGACGGAGTAAACGAGTTTTCCTCCTCGGGCGACCATTCGCCTTTTTCGTATAAATATCGCTTCAGCGACGCTATAAGCGTGTTGACATATTCCTTGCCGTCGGGGTGGCAAAGCTCGCCTTGCTTTTTGTTTAAAAGGATTATGTTTTCATCCTCGTATATTATGCTCAACTCTTTGGGAGCATTCAAAAAGTCATAGTGCTTTTTCTTTTCAACAAGCATATCGTCATTTAAATAAAGGTCGATTACATCGCCCTCGCGCAGTATCTGCTCAGGTGTGCAACGCTTTTTGTTGACCTTGATATTCTTTTTTCTGATTTGCTTAAACATCATCGACTTGGGCAGAGTTTCAAATGTTTTTAACAACAGCTTGTCAACTCTTTGCCCTGCGTCGTTGCTTTTTACGATTATACTTTTCATAAAATTTATTATATATTAGAGGGCGCGATATGTCAAAGATTTTGTTATTGCGTGTTGAATTTATTTGATAAATATTATATAATAATATGGTTAATCTATTTAAGGAATTTTTTCTATGGACAGATTTGAACTTGTAAGCAAATTTGAGCCGACCGGTGACCAGCCGCAAGCCATAGATGCCTTGGCAAAGGGCGTTTTGGCAGGCGATAAGGAGCAGGTTTTGATGGGCGTTACAGGCTCCGGCAAAACTTTCACCATGGCTAATATTATCGAAAAAGTTAATAAGCCGACTCTCGTTTTGGCACACAACAAGACTCTTGCCGCACAGCTTTGCTCGGAATTTAAGGAGTTTTTCCCGAATAATGCGGTTGAATATTTTGTATCATACTATGACTATTATCAACCTGAGGCATATGTCCCAACAACAGATACTTATATCGAAAAGGACTCCGCAATAAATGACGAAATTGATAAACTGCGCCACTCGGCAACGGCGGCTCTGTCGGAACGCAGAGATGTTATTATAGTTGCCTCCGTTTCGTGCATCTATTCCATCGGCGACCCGGTTGATTACAAAAATATGGTCATCTCTCTCCGTCAGGGTATGCAAAAGGACAGGGACGAGCTTATAAACAAGCTTGTCGAAATTCAGTATGAGCGAAACGACATTAATTTTGTCCGCAATAAATTCAGAGTCCGCGGCGACACTGTCGAAATTTTCCCGGCAGGCAGCAGCGGCTCGGCTATCCGTGTCGAGTTTTTCGGCGATGAAATTGACAGGATTACCGAGATAAATCACCTTACGGGCAAGGTTGAAAGCGTTTTAAGCCATGTTTGTATTTACCCTGCTTCGCATTATGTTGTCAGCCGTGAAAAACTCGACAAGGCGCTTAAGGAAATATATGACGAAATGGTTGAACGCGTTGCCTATTTTGAGGAAAAGGGCAAGCTACTTGAGGCACAGCGTATTAAAGAGCGCACGATGAACGATATTGAAATGCTCCAAGAAACAGGCTTTTGCAAGGGAATCGAAAACTATTCGCGCATTATGAGCAACCGCAAACCCGGCGAGGCTCCGTTTACGCTTATTGATTATTTCCCCGATGATTTTCTTCTTTTTGTTGATGAAAGCCATGTTATGTTGCCGCAGGTAAGGGGAATGTACGGCGGCGATCGCTCACGCAAGCAAAGCCTTATAGATTACGGCTTCAGGCTTCCGTCTGCGTATGATAACAGACCACTTACATTTGACGAATTTTATTCAAAAATCAATCAGGCTATATTCACTTCGGCAACACCCGGTCAGTTTGAAAAAGAAAAAGCGGCACAAATTGTTGAGCAGGTTATCCGTCCGACAGGTCTGCTCGACCCCGAAATCACCGTTAAACCCACCGAAGACCAAATGGACGATCTCGTGTCGGAAATTAATATCAGAATTGAGCACGGCGAAAGGGTACTTGTCACAACGCTCACCAAAAAAATGGCAGAGGATTTGACGGCTTACCTCGAGGGCTTTGACATTAAGGTACGCTATATGCACCATGATGTCGATACAATTGAGCGTATGGAAATAATCAGAGATTTGCGACTCGGTGCGTTTGATGTCCTTGTCGGCATCAACCTTTTGCGTGAGGGTCTTGACATTCCCGAGGTGTCGCTTGTTGCGATACTTGACGCCGATAAAGAGGGATTTTTGCGCAGTGAAACTTCACTCGTTCAAACAATCGGCAGAGCCGCAAGAAACGAGCACGGCGAAGTTATTATGTACGCCGACTGCGTTACTCCGTCAATGGAGCGCGCTATTACCGAAACACTGCGCCGCCGCAAAATACAGCAGGCATACAACGAGGCGCACGGCATAACACCGAAAACAATCAAAAAGGCTGTTCGCGATGTTATCGAAATTTCGTCAAAAGATGTCACGGGCGAAAATAATGTTAAACTTACAAAACGCGAGCGAATGGTTATGATAAACAAACTCACACGCGAAATGAAGGAGGCAGCAAAGCTGCTTGAATTTGAGCACGCCGCATTCCTGCGCGATAAAATCAAAGAACTTTCAGATGATGAATAATTATTTGAGGTAAATTATGAATAAAAATATTGTAGTTAAGGGTGCGAGAGAGCACAATTTAAAAAATATAGATATTGAAATTCCGCGCGACAAGCTCGTTGTTTTCACAGGTTTATCGGGTTCGGGCAAATCAAGCCTTGCGTTTGATACTATCTATGCCGAGGGTCAGCGCCGCTATGTCGAGTCGCTTTCGTCATATGCAAGGATGTTTCTCGGTCAGATGGACAAGCCAGATGTCGATTATATCGAGGGGCTTTCTCCCGCAATTTCAATCGACCAAAAAACAACAAGCAAAAATCCGCGTTCAACAGTCGGCACCGTTACGGAAATTTATGACTATCTGCGTCTGCTTTGGGCAAGAATCGGTATTCCGCATTGCCCCGTCTGCGGCAGGGAAATTTCGTCGCAAACGGTTGACCAAATCGTTGACAAGGTTATGCTTCTCCCCGAAAGGGCAAAAATTCAAATTTTGGCTCCGATTGCAAAGGGCAAAAAAGGCGAGTTTGTCAAGGAACTTCAGGATATTCAAAAGCAGGGCTTTGTCCGCGTGAGAATTGACGGCGAAATCCTCGATTTGTCGGATGAAATCAAGCTGAAAAAAACTCAAAAGCATAATATCGAGGTTATTATCGACCGCCTTGTTATCAAACCCGAAATCAAATCGCGCCTTGCCGACAGTATTGAAACCGCAACAAAAGTCGGCAACGGCGTTGTAATTGTCGATATAGTCGGCGGCGTTGACGAGCCGCACGAGGAGCTGTTTTCCCTCAATTATTCCTGCCCCGAGCACGGAATTTCGATTGAGGAAATGAGTCCGCGTATGTTCTCGTTCAACAATCCTTACGGC
Source organism: Mediterraneibacter torques (assembly GCA_963630035.1). Classification (GTDB taxonomy): domain Bacteria; phylum Bacillota; class Clostridia; order Oscillospirales; family Acutalibacteraceae; genus Eubacterium_R. Next base: position 5,950 of record CAVGLE010000023.1, on the reverse strand, counting down.
GCCTGCCCGAAATGCGACGGCTTGGGCACATTCAAGGAGATTGACGAGGAACTTGTTATCCCCGACAAAAAACTTTCGATTAATCAGGGCGCAGTCAAAGCAAGCGGCTGGAATGTTTCCGAGGGCGGCAGTATCGCCAAAATGTATATGGAGGCACTCGCAAAGGAATATAATTTTTCTCTTGATATGCCGGTTGAAATGCTTTCCGACGAGGCAATTGATGTCATTCTTTACGGTACAAAGGGCAAAAAAATCAAAATGGCACGAGTTACTTCTTACGGCTCCGGAACATATATGAACGATTTTGAGGGCGTTATAAACAACCTCAAAAGAAGATACAAGGAAACGACCTCCGATTGGGCGCGCGCGGATATTGAGGCTGTTATGCGCGACTGCAAGTGCAGTGCCTGCAAGGGCGCAAGGCTCAAGCCCGAGCCGCTTGCCGTAACTGTCGGCGGCAAAAATATTTATGAGTTCGTTTCTATGTCAATCAGTGAAGAACTCGAATTTATCGAAAATCTCAAACTCACCGAAAAAGAGCAGATGATAGGCAATCTTATCGTGCGTGAAATTAAGGAGCGACTGACATTTTTGAATTCCGTCGGTCTTGATTATCTTTCGCTTTCGCGCGACAGCGGCACATTGTCGGGGGGCGAGGCACAGCGTATTCGCCTTGCAACCCAAATCGGTTCATCGCTTATGGGCGTTTTGTATATTCTTGACGAGCCGAGCATCGGCTTGCACCAAAGAGATAATGAAAAACTGCTCGGCACCCTTCGCCATCTTCAGCAACTCGGCAATACGCTTATTGTCGTTGAACACGATGAAGACACAATGCGCGCCGCCGATTTCCTTGTTGATATAGGACCGGGCGCAGGCGTTCACGGCGGCGAGCTTATCGCGGCAGGTACTCCCGAGGAGGTTATGGCGTGCGAACGCTCAATCACCGGTCAGTATTTAAGCGGTAAGCGTTCAATTCCCGTTCCGACTCACAGACGAAAGGGCAACGGTAAAAAAATCACCGTTTTCGGCGCACAGGAAAACAATCTTAAAAATATTGATGTCGAGTTTCCGCTCGGCAAATTCATCGCCGTTACAGGCGTTTCGGGAAGCGGCAAATCATCGCTTGTAAACGAGATTTTGTATAAAAATCTTGCCAACCGCCTTAACCACGCCAAAAAGCATACCGGCAAGTTCTCCTCGATGAAGGGGCTTGACGCGCTTGATAAGGTAATCAATATCGACCAATCGCCTATCGGCAGAACTCCGCGTTCAAATCCGGCAACATATACGGGCGTTTTCAACGATATTCGCGACCTCTTTGCCACCACAACCGAGGCAAAGAAAAAAGGCTACAAGGCAAACCGCTTTTCGTTTAATGTCAAGGGCGGCAGATGCGAGGCGTGTCAGGGCGACGGTATTGTTAAAATCGAAATGCACTTTTTGGCTGATGTTTATGTTCCGTGCGAGGTTTGCGGCGGAAAAAGATACAACCGCGAAACACTCGATGTCAAATTCAAGGGCAAGAGTATTTATGATGTCCTTGAAATGACTGTTGACGAGGCGCTTGAGTTTTTTGATACCCACACAAAAATCACACGCAAACTTGAGGCGCTCTCAAATGTCGGACTCGGCTATATCAAACTCGGTCAGCCCGCAACAACGCTTTCGGGCGGCGAGGCACAGCGTGTCAAACTCGCAACAGAGCTTGCGCGCCGTTCAACGGGCAAAACGATTTATATTCTCGATGAGCCTACAACAGGTCTTCATACCGCCGATGTTTCACAGCTTTTGGACGTTCTCGGCAAACTTGTCGATTCGGGCAATACCGTTGTTGTTATCGAGCATAATCTTGATGTTGTTAAAACAGCCGATTATATTATCGACCTTGGTCCCGAGGGCGGCAAAGGCGGCGGCAAAATCGTTGCCACAGGCACTCCCGAGGAGGTTGCAAAGGTCAAAAAATCATACACGGGTCAATACCTCGCAAAAATGCTCAACAAATAATTTCATCTATATTTCACGGCACCGTGCTTTTATCGGCGCCGTGATTTTTTGTTTACAATTGTGTAACTTTTATTGATAACTATTGATTGATTTGTTATTATTATAAGGATGTATAAGTGTGTCGTAATGTGTCGCACGAAATTTGGGCACAATACAACCGGTACGGCGAAATTTTGCACGGCTACGGCGGATTTCGATTAAATTTATTTAAGTAGTCTGAAAGGTTAATGGTGATTTAATGGAAAGAAAAGTAGTGATTTTTGATCATCCGCTTATCCAGCACAAGCTCAGCATTTTGCGTGATTCCAACACAAGCACAAAAGATTTCCGCGAGCTTGTAAACGAAATTGCAATGCTTATGACCTATGAGGCAACAAGAGATTTGCCGACAGAGGACATTAAGGTCAAAACTCCGTGCGGCGTTGCAAATTGCAAGCATATAGCCGGCAGAAAAATGGCGTTTGTTCCGATTCTCCGTGCAGGCCTCGGTATGGTTGACGGCTGTCTTAAACTTGTTCCTGCCGCTCGTATAGGCCATATCGGTTTGTACAGAGATGAAACAACTCACACTCCAGTTGAGTATTATTGCAAACTCCCCAAGGATATTGAGGAAAGGGAAGTTTTCGTTGTTGACCCGATGCTCGCAACAGGCGGCTCGGCTATCGATGCTATCACTCAAATCAAATTAAGAAGTCCGAGAAAAATTATTTTTATGTGCCTTATTGCTGCTCCGGAAGGACTTAAAGCTCTTGAAGAGGCTCATCCCGATGTTAATATTTACTGTGCCGCTCTCGATGACAAACTTAATGAGGATTGCTACATTATCCCCGGTCTCGGCGATGCAGGCGACAGAATTTTCGGCACAAAATAAATTTTTACAATTATTTTTTGATTGCTAAATATATGGAGGAAAAACAATGGCAGAAAAATCAAAATCTAAAATAAAAATCGGCAAGGACGGTATTTATGACGCTCGTCAGCTCGGCACAGGCAAAATGGTTGTGCTCGGTTTTCAGCATATGTTCGCCATGTTCGGCGCAACCGTTACCGTTCCGCTTTTAACCGGTCTTTCAATTTCAACGACACTTTTGTTTGCAGGATTGGGCACACTTTTGTTCCACCTTCTTACAAAATTTAAAGTGCCGGCATTTCTCGGCTCATCATTTGCATTTATCAGCGGTTATCTTGCAGTTGCACCAATGATAACGGATGCAAACGGTAAATCGGTCGGCAACAAAGAGCTTTTGCCTTATGCGTGCCTCGGCGTTGCTTGCGCAGGCCTTTTGTATTTGGTTGTTGCCGCTTTGATTAAAATTGTAGGCGTCAACAAGGTTATGAAACTTTTTCCGCCTGTTGTAACAGGTCCGATTATTATGGCTATCGGCCTCGGACTTGCACCGTCTGCTGTTAAAAACTGCAAAACAAATTGGTGGCTTGCTCTCGTTGCACTTGCTCTCGTTATCGTGTTCAATATCTTCGGTAAAGGTATGATTAAAATTGTTCCGATTCTTTTGGGCGTAGTCGGTGCATATCTCATTGCCGTAGTCGTAGGAAACGGTTTTGGCGTTGAAGCGTTTAAGATTGATTTTTCCGGTGTAAAAGATGCCGCTTGGATCGGCAACCCGATTGATTGGAGCTCAACCGTATTCGGCGGAGTTCACGATAAGCCAAAGGCAATTTCAGCAATCATCGCAATCGTTCCTATTGCAATCGCAACAATGATGGAGCACATCGGCGATATTTCCGCTATTTCCGCTACATGCAACAAAAACTATATCAATGACCCCGGCTTGCACAGAACGCTTCTCGGCGACGGTCTTGCAACATCACTTGCATCACTCTTCGGTGCTCCTGCAAACACTACATACGGCGAAAACACCGGCGTTCTTGCTCTTTCAAAGGTTTATGACCCGAGAGTAATCAGAATCGCTGCTTACTTCGCAATTTTCTTCAGCCTTTCACCAAAATTTGCGGCTCTCATCGAATCAATCCCGACCGCTGTTGTAGGCGGTATCTCATTCGTTCTCTACGGTATGATTTCCGCTATCGGCGTTCGTAATGTTGTTGAGGCAAAGGTTGACTTCTCAAAGGCTCGTAACACAATTATTGCGGCTGTTATCCTTGTTGTTGCTCTCGGCGTAACAAGCGGTATCACATTCAATGTCGGCTCTGCAACAATCAACCTTTCTGCTCTTGCTTGCGCATCAATCGCAGGTATCGTGCTCAATCTCATCTTCCCTGAAAAGGATTTTGATCCCGAGCAGGCTTTCAAGGCTGATTCAGATTCAAAGCAAATCAATCTCGAATCGGATTACGGCAAGCAAAAACCCGAAGAAGTTGCCGAATAATCAAATTTGAATAATAAAACAAAAACTCCCTGCTCATAATAGAGTAGGGAGTTTTAATATTGCTACATATCATGCACAGCCGACAGCAGGCTCGGTGAATATCGCCGAATGTCCGCACTGTCTGCTTTGCATAAAATCCGCTTTAAGCAGTTGCTTGCGCCGCGGATTTTTTCATTTATCTTGTAGGGAATGATATTGTGCAATATTTTAATAAGGTTGAAATCAGCGGAATAAACACCTCGCAAATCAAGGTGCTTTCGGATAAGGAAAGTCAGGAGCTTTTGCGCAAGGCTCGTGCAGGCGATATGAAAGCGCGCGACGATTTGATTAAGGGCAACCTTCGCCTTGTCCTTTCCGTTGTTCAGCGCTTTGCCAACCGCGGCGAAAATTTCGACGATTTGTTTCAGGTCGGCGTTATCGGCTTGATTAAGGCGATTGATAATTTCAATTTGGACCTCGGCGTTCGCCTGTCAACCTATTGCGTTCCTATGTGCATAGGGGAGATTAGGCGATTTTTGCGCGACTCCGGTGCAATCCGCGTCAGCCGCTCAATGCGTGACACGGCGTATAAGGCGATGCAGGTCAAAGAAAAGCTGACAAATAAATACGGCAAGGAGCCGAGCGTCGAGGAAATCGCCAAACAGCTCAATATGAAAAAATCGGATGTGGTCATCGCGCTTGAGGCGATTGTCGACCCTGTGTCGCTCTATGAGCCGGTCTATAACGACGGCGGCGACACGATTTATGTTATGGATCAGGTCGGCGACAACAGCACCGACACCGACTGGATAGATGAAATAATGATTAAGGATAAACTCAAAAATCTCGATTCGCGCGAACACAGAATACTCTATATGCGCTTTATGCAGGGCAAAACGCAAATGGAAACCGCCGAGGAAATCGGCATCTCCCAAGCCCAAGTTTCCCGCCTCGAAAAAAACGCCCTAAAGCGCATAAAAGGTGAGTAGTTAGCTATTAAATTCAATATATAACAACCCGAGCAGAGTGCGTTATGACGGTTTAAATTTTGCTATTGATTTATCGTTTGTCCACTCTGCCGAGAATGTAGTCAACGCTCGTATCATAATAATCTGCCAATTTTATCAAAACCTCCGGCGGTATAGTCCTTTCACCGCTTTCATAGTATGCATATGTCCGTTGCGGTAAATTCAGTTGCTTTCCCAATTCCGATTGTGTTAAATCGCTGTCCTCTCTCAAATCTCTTATTCGTTTAAATTTCATTCGTATCACCAAAAGTATTATATGATAGAACAATATGTTCTATTGACAATTAGAACAAACTGTTCTATAATACTTATGTAGCATTTTATGTGATAATAAAATCATTTTAATTTATGGAGGTTTGTTTATGAAAAAAATTATTAGTTTATTCCTGTCATTAACTATGCTTTTTAGTCTAACCGCAGGTCTTGATTTTTCTGCTTATGCCGCGGCAAGCGGAGATTGCACAGATACGATTAAATACAGTTATGACGAGAGCAATTTTGAATTGACCTTAAGCGGTCAAGGCGACTTGAATTCGTTGGGCGATTTTGATCAATTATATGACATATCAAATGTGATAAGCGTTATTG
>CAVGLE010000022.1:5898-22313 GCA_963630035.1 Mediterraneibacter torques | reverse complement strand
GTCACAATACCTCCGAGTTTGAAATAAACGATTTTCTGACCGAGGGCGAAAATCATCTTGTTGCCGTTGTTCACAAATTTTCAAACGGCACTTATCTTGAATGTCAGGATATGTTTAGAGACAACGGCATTTTTCGCGATGTTTACATAACGAAAACAACGGATAATTCAATCTATGATTTCAGAGCCGTTACAAAATACAACGGCGGCACAAGTTATTCTCTTACCGTCATTCCGGTTCTCAAAATTTCGGATGAATGCGAATTCGGTGTCAATGTCATTCGCAATGGTGAGCTGATCGCCTCAAAGTCAGTCAATGTCAGCGAAAACAATATTGATAAAATAGAGTTCTCCGAGCTAAAGGTTGAGGAGTGGAGTGCCGAAATCCCCAATACATATCACCTTGTCATTACTCTTTCACAAGGCGGAAAACTGATTGAGGTTATTAACAGACCGATAGGCTTTAAGCATATTAAAATTAACGGCAATGTTTTCACATTCAACAACAAGGGCATTAAGCTTCTGGGTGTCAATCATCACGATACCGATGCCAAAAACGGCTATGTGATGTCGGTTGACGATATGGAACGAGATGTTAAGATTTTTAAAGAATATAATGTAAACTGCGTGCGCACTTCGCATTATCCGCCCGACCCGATTTTCCTCGATTTGTGCGATGAATACGGCGTCTATGTTGTCGATGAGGCGGATATAGAAACTCACGGCTGTCAAACAGAAATTCACAAGCCCGGCGCATGCTCTCATAATATTGAGTGGCAACCGAGATATTGGGACAGGGTTTACCGTATGTTTGAACGCGATAAAAACCATGCCTCAATCACAATGTGGTCGCTCGGCAACGAGGCTTGGGGCTATCTTAATCAGGATTATTGCTATGAGCAACTGCGCAAGCTCTCCCCGATTCCGATTCATTATGAAAATGTGGTGATGACTAAGCGCTTTGCCTATGATGTCATTTCGCAGATGTATCCTCATTTTAAGATGTATGAAAAAATTGCGCAGGGCAGCGGTATGCCTAAGAAATTTTATCAAAAACCGTATTTTATGTGCGAATATGCACACGCAATGGGGCTTGGCGCAGGCGAGCTTGAAAGATATGTAACAGGCTTCCGAAATTCCGCAAATATGATGGGCGGCTGTATTTGGGAGTTCTGTGACCATGCAATTTATCACGAAAACGGCAAATATAAATATACCTACGGCGGCGATCACGGCGAACAAAAGCACGACGGCAATTTCTGTGTTGACGGTTTATTTTTCCCGGACAGAACACCGCATTCCGGTGCTTTGCAGATGAAAAACTGCTATCGCCCGATAAGAGCAACAATGCTTTACGGTAATAAAATCGAATTTAAAAATCTCAACTATTTCAAAACCGAGGAACTTACCGCCGCCTATGAAATTATCGACAACAAGACAGGCGATGTGTTCAAAAACGGCGAATTTAAGCTTAAAATCGAGCCGCATCGCACTCAAACAGAGCAAATCACATTTCCCGATGACGAAAAAACAAATGAGCTGTTTGTTGTAATAAAATATTTTGACGGCGATTTTGAGGTTGCGGGTGAACAACTGTATTTGGATACCGATGTTATCGGCGGTTGTGAAATGACGCTTTTCGGAGCAGATGCCGCTCCGTCTGTTACCGTCAGCGAGAAAAAGCTGTTTATCAATATTGAAAACGGACAAATTATTTATAATACAAAAACAGGCGAGTTTGAAAGCTATTCGGTCGGCGTCAATGAATTTATCAATACCGCTCCGTATGGCACCTCAACGGGATTTGGATTCAGCTTGTTCAGAGCACCGATTGACAATGATATGTATTTGCGTCTGAATTGGAGCAGATTTAAGCTTGAAACAGAAACACTTTCGCTTGCAGGTAAAAAATCGCCCAAAGACTCTTATCGTATCGAAAACGGCGCGGTTGTTATAGAAAACGACTTCGTTGTTTCAACAATTAAATGTCGCCGCCTTGTAAAGATTCACACAAAATTTTCTGTCTTTGCAAACGGCTTAATCACCATTGACGCAGACTGTGTTTCGGGCAAATGGATTATGTTTGTGCCGCGCTTCGGCCTTACATTTGAAATGCCGTCTCGGTACGATAATGTTGAATATTTCGGTTTTGGCGACAGACCGAATCTTGAAGATTTCGATTGCCACGCCTTGCTCGGTAAATATAAAAGTAAGGTTGACGATATGAGAGAAAAATATATCAAACCGCAGGAATCCTCGATGCGCACCGGTGTTCGTTGGGCAGAGGTTACCGATGAAAACGGCAACGGTTTGCGGTTTGAAAACAATTCGGCACCGTTTATTTTCTCTGCCGACAAATTCACATCACAGCAGTGTGCAAAAGCGGCTCATCAGGAGGATTTGAAAATTTGCGACACAACCTTTCTCCATTTTGACAGTTATCAGCTCGGCGCAGGTTCAAATGCATGCGGACCGCTGCCGTCATTCACAATGAAAAAAAAAAAAAAAATGGATATTCACATTATTATCAGCCCAATCGGCCAGACAGGTGATTAAATGAAAATCGGAACGGATATAGTAAAAATTTCAAGAATTGAGAAAAGTATAAAATCCGAATCGTTTCTCTCGTGTGTTTATACCGAGGAGGAGCGTGCATATTGTAAAAATGCCCAAAGTTTTGCCGGCATTTTTGCCGCAAAGGAGGCGTATTTGAAAGCGCTCGGCGTCGGTATCGACAGACGCCTCAATACAATAGAAATTTCGCACGACGACAACGGCAAGCCCTATATTGTCGGTGTTTCGGATTCTGATTTAAGCATATCGCACGACGGCGAATATGCGATTGCGACGGTGATTTTATGTTGATTTTAACACCAAATGAAATAAGAACAGTCGAAAATCGCTGCTTTGAGCGTTATTCGACCGAGGCGGAGCTGATGCTCCGTGCCGGTACTGCCTGTTTTAACGAAATCGTTAAAAAATACGATGTCTGCGGCAAAAGTTTTGCAGTGCTTTGCGGTAACGGCAAAAATGCCGGCGACGGCTTTGTTATTGCGCGGTTGCTTTATTGCGCAGGCGCGAATGTAAAAATTGTAATTTGCGACAAAATGCCTCAAATTGCAGAGCCGATTATGTATTTTGAGCAGGCAATCAAAAGCGGCGTATCGTTTGAGATGTTCGACAAAAACGGCCTTAATGTCGATTATATAATTGATACAATGTTCGGTATCGGCTTTCACGGTGAGCCTCGTGCTCCGTTTGATTTTGTTTTTGAATGTGTTTCAAAGAGTAACGCAACAATTATTTCGGTTGATACGCCGAGCGGCACAAATGCCGAAAACGGCACAGTCTGTAAAAATTGCGTGCGTGCCGATTTTACAATCGCAATTTCAACGCTTAAATATTGTCATATCCTGCCGCCCGCAAACGATTATTGCGGCGATACAACAGTGGTTGATATCGGTATCCCGAACGATTGCTACGACAGCGGTTATGCCGAAACAATTTCGCTTGGCAAACCCGATGAGTGCGGAAAAATCGCATTGCCGCGCAGAGATAAAAATTCAAACAAGGGCACATTCGGTCATCAACTCAACATTTGCGGCAGTTATAAAATGTTCGGTGCTGCTGTAATTTGCGCCAGAGCGGCAATAAAAAGCGGCGTCGGTCTTGTCAAGGCAGTGTTGCCGACAAGCGCATATCCGCTTGCGGCGACTCATCTTGTTCAGCCGATTTTTTCACCGCTCGCTCAAACCGAGCAGGGCACGCTCTCCGCGGACTCCGTGGGCGATATTTTGCCGGATTTTGATTGGGCAGACAGCATTGCTCTCGGTTGCGGCTTAGGTGTTAATGACGATACCTTCAAAATCACAGAATTTGTTTTAAAAAACGCAAAATGTCCCGTTATACTTGATGCCGATGGTATAAATTGCGTAAAATCGCGCATATCTATTTTTAAGGAGATTAAGGTGCCTGTTGTTCTCACGCCTCATCCTGCAGAGATGGCAAGGCTCGTGTCAAAAACAGTTGCCGAGGTTCAAGCTGACAGAATCGGTGTTGCAAAAACATTTGCGGCGCAAAACAATGTCATCATTGTTCTCAAAGGTGCAAACACTGTGGTTACGGACGGAGAAAAAGTGTTTGTCAACCTTACCGGCAATCCCGCAATGGCTATGGGAGGAACCGGGGATATGCTCACCGGCATTATCGCATCGCTTGCCGCACAGGGCGTCAGTCCGTTTGAAGCGGCGGCGGCAGGCGTGTATATTCACGGTTTGTGCGGCGACAAAGCCGCGGCAGAAATCAGCATGCGCGGAATCACTGTCGACGATATGACAGAACAGTTAGGTACTTTAATGTCCGAATTTGAATAATTGGACTGATTTTTTGAAAAGAATAATACCGCTTGCATTTGTGTTGCTTCTCCTTACAGGATGCGCACAAAAGCACTATGCCCCTGCTTTGAGCACTGATTTTAATACAAGTGCACTGTATAAAGCAGGGGATTTTTCGTGCTCCTGCTCTGTTGAAATGAAAAACAATGTTGTCACAGTCACTGCACTTTCCGGTAAAGTAAAGGGCACAACGATTACATATGACGGCAAAAGTTCAACCTTTTCTCTAAACGGCACAATGCAAAAAATCGTTTCCGCCGCGGAAACACCGCCAAAAAATCCCGCAAAATTGCTTTATACGGTTTTTACCTCGCTTAAAGATTGCGACGACATCAAAATTGTCAATAATAAGTATAACTATGTCGGTCAAACAGAGGCTGGTTCATTTTTGCTTGTTCAACGCACAGATGACGACAAATACGAGTCGGTTTATATTGCCGATGCAGACATTAAATTTGTATTTGTATAATTTTTTCTTGCCTATAAGCCGATATTATGGTAAAATGCTTTTTATATTTTATAAATATTAAGAGAAAAGAGGAAAAAATATGCAGTTTGTATCAATGGCATTGTCGATTAACGACATTATTACCAAGGTTGATGACTGGGTATGGGGCTGGGTTTTGATTGTCCTTATTCTTGCGGCAGGAATTTGGCTCACGGTCAGAACAGGCTTTGTTCAAGTTTTCCATCTCGGTAAAGCACTCAAATTCATGGTTAAAAACGAAGATGACGGTGAGGGCGAGGTAACTTCATTCGGTGCACTTTGTACGGCACTTTCGGCTACAATAGGCACCGGCAACATTGTCGGCGTTGCAACAGCTATTTGCCTCGGCGGACGCGGAGCTTTGTTCTGGATGATTGTTGCTGCTTTCTTCGGTATGGCTACAAAATACAGCGAGGGATTTCTTGCTGTCAAATATCGTGAAAAAAAGGATGAGAGTCACTATCTCGGCGGTCCGTTCTATTATATCGAAAAGGGTATGGGCAAAAAATGGAAATGGCTTGCAAAACTTTTTGCATTTTTTGGCGTGCTTGTAGGCCTTTTCGGAATCGGTACATTCACTCAAATCAACGGTATTACAAGCGCAGTTAATGCATTTTTCGATCCCGAAGCATCGCATATTGCATTTTCTATGGGTGAACACAGTTTTACTTGGGCAACGGTTGTCAGCGGCATTGTTATCACCGTTTTTGCGGGTCTTGTAATTATCGGCGGTATTAAGCGTATTGCAAAAGTCTCTGAGATTGTTGTTCCGTTTATGGCAATAACCTATGTCGTTGTGGTTCTTATAATTGTTTTTACAAACATCAAGTCGATTCCGACGGCAATTGCAAGTGTTTTTGAATATGCATTCACCAAAGAGGCCGTAACGGGCGCAGGCGTCGGTATTACGCTTAAGGTTGCCATGCAAAAGGGTATCGGCAGAGGTATTTTTTCAAACGAGGCAGGTCTCGGCTCGGCTCCTATTGCCGCCGCTGCCGCTAAAACAAAGGATTCCGTTCGTCAGGGTCTTGTTACAATGACTGGCACATTTATCGACACAATCGTTATTTGCACATTGACAGGTCTTTCAATCGTTATTACCGATGCGGATACAATGTTTAAAGAGGGTGCAGTTGAGGGCGTCAATATCACAACAATTGCTTGGCAAAGAGGTTTGCCGTGGGGCGAAAATATTTCCGCATTTATTTTAATGATGTGTCTTGCTTTCTTTGCATTCACAACAATCCTCGGATGGGATTATTACAGCGAGCGTTGCCTTGAATATCTTGCAGGCTCGCATAAGCCGGTTAAAGTTTATCGCTATGTCTACATTTTAGCTGTTGCAATCGGACCTTATATGACGGTTTCGGCTGTATGGAACATTGCCGATATTTGCAACGGACTTATGGCTTTTCCAAACCTTATTGCGCTGTTTGCGCTTTCGGGTGTTGTCGGAAAGGAAACAAAAGCGTATTTTGCCAAAAAGAATCACGATTTAAAGGAGCTCTCAAGAGAGCATAAACAATAAAAATTAAATAAAATAATTATAAGTCGCGATTTTTTTTAAAATTCGCGGCTTTTTTAACAAAAAATAGTGACAAATCAAATTCATTATTGTATAATATTTTTGCTGTAAAATTTATGAAAAGGAGATTGTTATGAGACATCCCGAAATTGTAAAAAAGATGAGCCTCGAGCAAAAGGCGGCTTTTGTGTCCGGATATGATTACTGGCACCTTGAGTCGGACGAATCGCTCGGACTTCCTAAAATTATGATCACCGACGGCCCTCACGGTTTGCGTAAGGCAAAAGGCAAGGATTATGTTCCTGCAGAGGGTGAAGACGATAAAAAGGGCGGCATCGGACTCGGCAACTCTGTTCCGACAACATGTTTCCCTCCTGCATGCACATCGTCATGTTCTTGGGACCCCGAACTTCTTGAAAAAGAGGGCGAGGCTATGGGTCAGGAGTGCCTTAAGGAACAGGTTTCAACTATTCTCGGCCCCGGCACAAATATTAAACGCGCACCTGTTTGCGGCAGAAACTTTGAGTATTTTTCGGAAGATCCGTATCTTGCCGGTAAATGCGCCGCATCGATTATCAACGGCGTTCAATCAAAGGGTGTAGGCACATCACTCAAGCATTTTGCCTGCAACTCACAGGAAGCATTTCGTATGGTTCTTAACGAGGTTATCGACGAAAGAACAATGCGCGAGATTTATTTCCCTGCATTTGAAATTGCCGTTAAAGAGGCACAGCCTTGGACTGTTATGAACTCATATAATAGAATCAATGGCGTTTATGCGTCGGAAAATCATTGGATGCAGGAAGAGGTGCTCAGAGACGAGTGGGGCTTTGAGGGTCTTATCGTTACCGACTGGGGCGCATCTGTTGACAGAATCCCGGGACTCAAAAACGGCACAGACCTTGAAATGCCGACTTCTGGTCCGCTCAATACCAAAAAAATTATTGCCGCAGTTAAGAGCGGCGAGCTTGACGAGGCTGTTCTTGACGCAAGAGTTGACAATGTAGTTAATCTCATCATTAAATCAAAGCCGGCTCTCGAAAAAAAGCATACATTCGATATTAACGAGCATCACGCAATCGCTCAAAAGATTGCAGAAGGCTCAATGCAACTCCTCAAAAACGAGGATTCAATTCTTCCTCTTAAAAATGGTCAAAAGGTTGCGGTTATCGGCGAGATGGCTCAATCTCCGCGTTTTCAGGGCGCAGGCTCATCTGTTATCAATCCTACAAAGCTTTCAAATGCGCTTGACGAACTTAAAGCTCTCGGCGTAGATGTTACATATGCTCAGGGCTATTACAAATCTGCTCCCACAAAGAAGGACAAAAACAGAAAGCCTGAATCCGAACTTGTCAAGGATGCAGTCGCAGCGGCAAAGGCAGCAGATGTTGCCGTTGTATTTGTCGGTTTGACAGAGGAATTTGAGGGCGAGGGCTACGACAGAGAGTCAATCAATATGCCTGAAAATCACAATAAACTTGTTGAAACAATCGCTCAGGCAAATCCAAACACCGCTGTTGTTCTTGCAGGCGGTTCGGTTGTTCTTATGCCATGGCTCGATAAGGTTAAGGGTCTTCTTAACTCAGGTCTCGGCGGTCAAGCTTCGGGCGGTGCTGTTGCAAATATTCTCACCGGTAAAGTTAATCCGTCGGGCAAAACATCCGAAACATATCCTGTTAAGTTTGAAGATAACCCGACTTTTGGCAACTATCCCGGCGGTCCTGTTACTTCTGAACATAAAGAGTCTGTTTATATCGGCTACAGATATTATGATAAAGCAGATATGAATGTTGTGTTCCCATTCGGCTACGGTCTTTCATACACAACATTTGAGTACAGCGACATTAAGCTTTCTGCCGATAAGATTAAGGATACGGATACTGTTACGGTGTCATTTAAAATCAAAAACACCGGTGCTGTTGACGGCGCCGAGATTGCACAGGTTTATGTTGCGGATAAGGAATCAACAATTTTCCGTCCCGAAAAAGAACTTCGTGCGTTCAAGAAGGTATTTATCAAGGCAGGCGAAGAGACAGAGGTTTCTCTCGAACTTTCAAAGAGAGCATTTGCTTTCTATAATGTCAACATCAACGATTGGTGCGTAGAAACAGGCGATTTTGATATTCTTGTAGGCGCATCGTCAAGAGATATTAAACTCACCGCGACGGTTAATGTTGAGTCAACCGCAGAGTGCGAAATTCCCGATTACAGAGAGACTGCTCCTAACTACTACAACGATGTTAAGAGCATCAGCCGTGACGATTTCGCCGCAGTTTACGGCACTCTTCCCAATCCTGAAATTGACAAGACAAAGAAAATTGACATCTATTGCTGTCTTAACGATGCAAGACACACCAAGTGGGGCGGCAAACTTTGTCGCTTGATTGAAAAGATTATGTCGGGTATGGGCAGTGACGCTAACGGCGACGGCAAGATGCTTGCCGCCATGGCTACTCAGATCCCGGTTCGTAACTTTATCGCAATGAGTATGGGTGCTTTCTCACCGGCACAGGCTGAAGGACTTCTTATGATGCTCAATGACGATGAATCAAGCTTTGTCGGATTTAACAAGATTTTCTGGAGACTCGGCGGCACAATCGCAAGACTTCCAAACCTTCTTAAATCTATCTGACGCAAAACAAAATATAAGCGTTGTGTCTTTTGATACAACGCTTTATATCTGCCCGTAGCATAACTGGATAATGCATTAGATTCCGATTCTAACGACTGCGGGTTCAATTCCTGTCGGGCAGGCCAATACAAAAATCCCACCGTTTTGTTCGGTGGGATTTTGCTTTTTTATATTTAAAGAATTTTGTGAAAATTTTAGATTTATATATGCTACAAATTTTTACAAGTGGATAAATACATATTGACTAAATTTTAACAAAGTGTTAAAATTTATTTGAACAGTGAGATATTGTTCAAATATTAATATTTAGAGGGGATGACTGAAATGTTATTCAACATTTACGGTGACATCGGCGTTTACCAGCTTTTGGCTTGGGTTGCCGTGTTTGCCGGTCTTGTGCTTCTCAATGAGGTTGCACGCCGCTCCAAAGCAGGCGGAGTTATTTGCTTTATTGTAGTCCCTGCCGTATTAACCGTTTATTTCATTGCAATTGCAATCGGCGCGGCTAAAGGGCAGGATTGGGCACTCAATAACCAAACCTACATATATCAAAACGGTTGGTTCCACTATGCCAAGCTGTATGCCGCAACAATCGGCTGTATCGGCTTTATGTTCCTCAAATACAAGTGGGGCATTGGCAAAAAGGAATGGTTCAAGGTGTTCCCGTTCTTAATCGTAGCTATCAATATTCTTATTGCTGTTGCGTCTGATTTTGAGTCTGCAATCAAAGGCGGCATCGCAGGCGGATGGTGGTATTCATCCGAAAATGTTTGGATTTACGGCGGATGGTGGAACTGGGTCAACGGTATTGCCGGACTCATCAACATCTTCTGTATGACCGGTTGGTGGGGCATTTATTCGTCAAAAGACGAAAAAGATATGCTTTGGCCTGATATGACTTGGTGCTATATCCTTGCTTATGACATTTGGAACTTTGAATACACCTACAACAATCTTCCGTCACACAGCTGGTATTGCGGTCTTGCTCTCCTTCTTGCTCCTACATTTGCAAATGCATTTTGGAACAAAGGCGGCTGGATTCAAAACCGTGCAAATACACTCGCAATTTGGTGTATGTTCGCTCAGGTTCTTCCACTATTCCAGGATAAGTGGGTACCTGTTCTCACATCGGTTTATCCGGACGATTATGTTATGAGCGCAACACAGCCTGCAAGTGCTGACCCAAGGATGCAAGGTATTATCGCAGTTATTGCTCTTGTAGTAAATGTTGTTGTATTTACTGCAATTATCAAGCGTTCTGTTCAGCTTAAGAAAAATCCGTATAAGAATGAGATTTTCACTCATCAAAAGGATTATAAACTTGCTCTTGCAAGAGTAGCCGAGGCAAATAAGGTTGCTTAATCTGATCTAATATCGACAAAAAAGTTCGTATCACGAAAGTGATACGAACTTTTTTTGTATAGCGATTATTCTTTGATAAGTGCCTTATACATTTTGATGTATTCGTTTGCACTCTTGCCCCACGACATATCACATTCAAGCGCACGCTTTACGAGCACATCCCAATTTGCTTTGTCGCTGTATGCCTCAACGCCTCTGTAAATTGCGCCGAGCATATCGTATGCGTCATATGTTTTGAATGTAAAACCGTTGCCCTCGCCATCGCCGCAGTCGGTAATAGAGTCTTTCAATCCGCCTGTTTCTCTGACGATTGGCACTGTGCCGTATCTCAACGATACCATTTGCGAAAGTCCGCACGGCTCGCTCTTACTCGGCATCAAAAACATATCCGCACCGGCATAAATTTTTCTTGCAAGCTCTGGGATAAAGCCGATTGTAATGCCTACCTTGTCGGGATATTTGTTATGAAGTTCTCTGAAAAAGCTTTCGTACTGCCATTCGCCCGAACCGAGAACAACATATTGCACATCGCGCTCCCAAAGGCTCTTTTCAAGCACTGCCTCCATAAGGTCAAATCCTTTATGACCTGCAAGTCTCGATACAATTCCGATAAGCGGAACATCGTCTCTGACAGCCATTCCCATTTGTTCCTGCAATGCTTTTTTGTTGGCGGCCTTAGCCTCCTTGTAATTGTCGACATTGTAGTTTGCGGCAATATTCTTGTCGGTTTCCGGATTATAGTTGTCTGTGTCGATTCCGTTCAGTATTCCGCAGAGTTTCCAACTTCTTTGGTTAAGAATCGGGTCAAGACCGTAGCTGTACCACGGGTCGAGTATTTCCTTTGCATATGTCGGCGACACTGTCGTCACCTTGTTTGCGCATTCAATGCCGGACTTCATAAAGTTGACAAGCCCGTCATAAAGAATAAGATTGTTGTATTCCGGTGCAATGCCCAAGACATCGTTCAAAAGTTCGTCGCCGTATTTGCCCTGATATTGAATGTTGTGGATTGTAAAAACAGTTTTTATGTTTTCATATCCGATTTGGTTTGCATAATAAATGCTGTAATAAAGCGGAGTCAGTGCGCTCTGCCAATCGTTACAGTGGATAATATCCGGTTTCCAGTCAAGGTGAGGGATTATTTCCAAAACCGCGCGTGCGAAAAATGCAAATCTTTCCGCATCGTCATAGTGACCGTAAATTCCGTCACGCTTGAAATAATATTGATTGTCAAGGAAGTAATAAATAACTCCGTTGTATTTAGCCTCAAAAATACCGCAATATTGGCGTCGCCATGAAACGGGCACCGAAATTGAGGTGATAAATTTCATTTGGTCCTTGTATTCCTGCTTTATCGAGTCATAAAGCGGCATTACAACACGACAGCCGATAAGGCGCTTGCGCAGTGCAACGGGAAGTGAGCCTGCAACATCGCCGAGTCCGCCCGACGCCATAAACGGCAAAGCCTCGGATGCAACATATAAAACCTTCATTGCTTTATCCTCCTATACTCTTGTTCCCTTTGAAAGGCTTACGGGGTAGTTTGCGGCACCCGAAAGCTCGATTTCAGCTTTGACGGAAACATTCTTGTCGGCAATTATGTAGTTTATGCTTGAATTTCTGCCGATAACGGTATCCTGCATAAGAATAGAGTTTTTAACCACTGCGCCCTCTTCAACTTTAACACCCTTGAAAAGTATGCAGTTTTCAACAGTGCCCTTGATTTCACAACCGTCGGCAACGAGCGAATTGTTTACTTTTGCATCCTTGCCGTAAAGAGTCGGCATATCGTCGCGCTCCTTTGTGTAAATCGGACGCTCGGGGTTAAAAAGTTTGTTTTTGTTTGCTTTGTCAAGCAGGCTCATTGATATGTCATAATAGCTTTGAACACCGTCAATTGTGCCGATAAAAGAATCTGTTGCGTCAAATGCATAAACCTTGCCGGTTTTAATACAGTTCATAAGCACATTCTTTTGAAACGAAACTTCGTTTCTTGAATGGGCATTTGTAACAAGCGTCTCAAGCAGATATTTTTTGATAAGGATAATGTTTGTTGAATAATTAACCTCGCCGTCAATATCCGGGTCGACGGCTGCTTCAACGATTCTTCCGTCGTCAGCAATATCCTTGCATACAAGCACGGAGTTAATGTGTGCAGGTGCCTTGCCCTTGACAGTTACGATTGTGATGTCGGCACCCGAGTCCTCGTGTGCGGCAAAAAGTTTTTCGTAATCAAGGTTGATTACATTGTAGCAGTCCGACATCAAAACATATTCCTGATTTGATTGATGAAGAAAACCGATGTTGCCGTAAATTGCGTCAATTCGGTTGCCCCACATGGTAACGCTGTTTATAGAATACGGCGGGAGCATATAAATGCCGCCGTTCTTTCTGCTCAAATCCCACGGCTTGCCTGTGCCGACATGGTCCATAAGCGAGTTGAAGTTTGCGTTTGTAACAACACCGATTTTTGTGATTTGGCTTTCAACCATATTTGAAAGAGGAAAGTCAATCAAACGGTAACGCGAGCAAAAGGGAACAGAGCCCATTGTTCTGAGCGCAGTGATTGAATCAAGCGCCTCTTCGTGAATGTTTGCAAAAATCATTCCAAGTACATTTTTTCCGTTCATTGTTTTATACCTCCTCTCCTGATGCAATCATTTCCTTCGGTGCGATTTTTTTGCCCGATGTGATTGTTGCGCCGGAGCCTATTACGGCAACGCCCCAATCTTCCGGATTTTCCAAATCCTCCGGTATGGCGCCTACCTGTGCGCCGCTTTCTATAACTGCATCTTCTGCTATAATTGAGTAATACACCTTTGCACCGGATTTGATTGTTGCACCCGGCATGATAACCGAGTATTTAACTTCGGCATCTTTTTCGATTGTAACATTCGGCGAGACAACAGAGTAATCAACCAAGCCGTCAATCTCGCATCCCTCGCTTACTGAAGAGTTTTCTACAACTGCATCTCCGCCTATGTAGTGCGGCGGAGCCATCGGATTTCTTGAATAAATTCTCCAGCTTTTGTCCGAAAGATCAAGGTCTACATTCGGATTGATAATGTCGAGGTTTGCCTCCCAAAGCGACTCGATTGTGCCTACATCTTTCCAATATCCCTTAAACGGAAACGCAAACATTCTTTGTCCGTCGGCGAGCATTTTAGGAATGATGTTTTTTCCGAAATCGTTTGAAGAATTCGGGTCCGCCTCATCCTCGGTGAGGTATTTTTTCAGTTTATCCCACGAGAATACATAAACGCCCATAGATGCCTTGTTGCTCTTCGGCTCTGCAGGTTTTTCGGCAAACTCATAAATTTTATCGTTATCGTCGGTTGCAAGAATGCCGAAGCGCGAAGCCTCCTCCCACGGAACTTCAAGCACTGCGATTGTGCAGTCTGCATTGTTCTTTTTGTGGAAATCAACCATTTTTGCATAGTCCATTTTGTATATATGGTCGCCCGAAAGAATTACTACATATTCGGGGTCATATTTCTCGATAAAATTAATATTTTGATAAATTGCATTTGCAGTGCCCTTGTACCATTCAGCGCCGCCGATTGCCTCGTACGGCGAAAGCACATGCACACCGCCGTTGATTCTGTCAAGATCCCACGGCTGACCGTTGCCGAGATAATCGTTGAGAACAAGCGGCTGATACTGTGTTAAAACTCCGACGGTGTAAATACCGCTGTTTACACAGTTTGAAAGCGGAAAGTCGATGATACGGTAATTTCCGCCGTAGGGAACTGCCGGCTTTGCAATGCTTTTTGTCAGCACGCCCAAGCGGCTGCCTTGACCGCCGGCGAGCAACATTGCTACTACATCGGTTTTGTGTGACATAAATGTTTTTCCTCCTGTTATTTGTTAAGACTTAATAGGCTTTTTTGCCTTTTCGTCTTTACCTTTTTCTTTTGTTTTTACCTTTTGCAGATACATTGCCGAAAGACCGTGCAGCTTTAAGTCAATATATTGCTCAAAACCGTGAAAATCGCCTTTCTTTGCCTTGTATGTGCCCGAAAGCTTTGGTTTGTCGCCGCCGTATTTCTTCAGCGTCGTGTCAAAAACGACTTTGTATGTTCCGTCATTCGGAACGCCGATTTTGTAGCTGTCGAAATTGTTTGGCGTCCAATTAAATATCATTACAAGGTCGTCGCCTGCTTTGTTCATTCGCCTGAATGCGATTACGCTGTTGCAATTGTCCTCGCTGGAAATCCATTGAAAACCGTCCCAGCCGTAATCAATTTCCCAAAGTTCGCTGTGCTCCTTGTAGAATTTATTAAGTTCCTTTGAAAATTCAAGCAATCTTTTGTGCTTGTCATAATCAAGCAACAACCAATCAAGACCCTGTTTGTAGTTCCATTCGATAAACTGACCGAATTCACTGCCCATAAACAAAAGCTTTTTGCCCGGGTGTGCAAACATATATGCAAGGAATAATCTCATTCCCTCAAATTTCATATCATAGTCGCCCGGCATTTTGTTGAGCAGGCTCGCCTTGCCGTGAACAACCTCGTCGTGACTTATCGGTAAAATAAAGTTTTCGCTGAATGCATAGAAAAAACTGAATGTTATGCAACTGTGGTTGCCTTTTCTGAATAACGGATCCATGGATGTGTAGCGCAACATATCGTTCATCCAACCCATGTTCCATTTGAAGTTAAAGCCGAGTCCGCCGATATCCGTCGGCATTGTTATCATCGGCCACGCCGTCGATTCCTCGGCAATCATCATTACATTCGGATGTTCTTTGAACATTGTACGGTTGAGCTGCTGTAAAAATGCAACTGCTTCAAGATTTTCCCTTCCGCCGTTAATGTTCGGCTTCCACTCGCCGTCTTTTCTGCCGTAATCGAGATACAGCATTGACGCAACGGCGTCAACTCTTATTCCGTCAAAATGGAAATTTTCAACCCAATACAGTGCGGAAGAAATCAAAAACGAGCAAACTTCTTTTTTTGCATAGTCAAATACTCTGGTGCCCCATTCCTCGTGCTCGCCCTTTGAAAGATCTTCGTATTCATAGCATCGTGTGCCGTCAAACTCGTAAAGCCCGTGGGCGTCCTTGGGGAAGTGCGCAGGCACCCAGTCGAGTATCACGCCGATTCCCGCATGGTGGCACTTGTCTATAAAATACATCAAATCCTCCGGCAAGCCGTATCGCGAGGTTGGCGCGAAATAGCCGGTTACCTGGTATCCCCACGAGCCGTCAAAAGGATATTCCATTATCGGCAACAACTCTATATGAGTGTAGCCCATTTCTTTAACATATGGCACAAGTTCGTTTGCCATTTCTCTGTATGTCAAAAAGTTGCCGTCCTCGTGCTGTTTCCACGAGCCAAAATGCAATTCATAAATGTTGACCGGCTTTTCAAGTACGCTGCCGCTGTTGTTTTCTTTTTGCCAAGAGGAGTCTTTCCATTTGTAATTTTCAAGTTCGTACACCTTCGAGCCGGTACCCGGTCGTGTTTCCTGATGAACGGCGTATGGGTCTGCCTTCATCAGCGTTTTGCCGTCTTTGGTCTTGATTGCGTATTTATAGCAATCAAAAACCTCAACGCCGTCGATTATTGCCTCCCAAATACCTGGTGATATTGCAAAGCAGTTGTGCTTTGTTTCGTCCCAATCATTGAAATCACCGACTACGGATACAGCCGCGGCGTTGGGTGCCCATACTCTGAATGCGTAAGTATTCTTCTTAATTTTATGAACTCCAAAGAATTCGTATGCCTTATAGTTTGTTCCGTCGTGAAACAAGTATATCGGCAACTGATATTCTTCCTTTAATTGCTGCATTCTTTTTCTCCTTGTGTAATGTGCCTTTTTGTCGATTTTGTTGTGTTTTTTTGCCTGTGTTTCCGATAAACAGATACAGTTGGCATATATTAAATTAATAATACCACCTTCGGAGCGTAAATTCAAGTGTTATTTGGCTATTTTGTTACAAGAAATTTTTAAAAAACACAAAAATCTGTGCATTTTGTTACAAATTGTGTATTTCTAACGAAAATTGCCC
>CAVGLE010000022.1:0-5888 GCA_963630035.1 Mediterraneibacter torques | reverse complement strand
ACTGAGAAATTTCTTTTATATTTCTTTCATATTTGTTTGTTTTTTTCTATTGCGGCTGTACAACTTCTTATGTTATAATACATACTGATTAAATGGCTTGCAGGATTATGTTAAATTGCAATTAAATTCAATTGGCAGGCTGTTCGTATTCGGTGTAAACAATTATGAAAAGTATTATTGTCGCATATCCCGTTAAACAAACGGCATTACAAATTAAAAAGGTGCTCGAGGCAGAGGACTTATATGTGTCGCACATCTGCGGCACCGGAGCAAGCGTTTTAAACATCGCCGCAGATATGCGCGGCGGCGTTATAGTCTGCGCCTCGATTTTGCGTGATATGGGTGCCGGCACAATTGCCGAGCGATTGCCTGCCGGGTTCGATATTGTCGCTCTTTCAAAAAGCGGCCGCCAAAGCTACATGGGCAATTTTATCAGTCTGCCGCTTCCGCTCGACCGCGACGAATTCGTTTCCGTCGTTTCTGTTCTTGCTTCAAGCAAAAGCTCGTTTACAAACAGGAAAAAGGACGACGCCGATTACATATCAAACGCAAAGGCTGTGCTTATGGAGGTCAATTCAATGACGGAAATGCAGGCACATAAGTATTTGCAAAGGGAAAGTATGCATACCGGCAAAAAAATTGTCGATATTGCGAAAGAAATTCTTGATAACATTTAGCCAAAGGGTGATAATATGAAATTTACAAAAATGCACGGCTGCGGCAACGACTATGTTTATGTTGACTTGATGCAGGAGAGTGTCGATGACGAATCACTCGCCGCAATCAAACTTTCAGACCGCCACTTCGGTATCGGCGGCGACGGCGTAATCTATATCCAAAAGGGCAAAAATGCCGATTTTGAGATGGTTATGTATAATGCCGACGGCACGCGCGGAGCAATGTGCGGCAACGGCATACGCTGTGTTGCAAAATATTGCTATGATAACGGGCTTACGGATAAAACTTCGTTTACAATCGAGTCCATGGGTGCAGTTAAATATATAGATGTCAATGTCGAAAACGGCGAAGTTGTCAGCGCAAAAGTCGATATGGGTGCTCCGTCGCTTGATAAAAACGATATTCCCGTCAATGTCGGCTCACAAAAGGCAATCCGTGAAAAAATCACCGTTGACGACAGGGATTTTGAAATGACCTGTGTTTCTATGGGCAATCCGCACGCCGTTATGTTTATCGACGGGCATCTCTGCGATTTTGAACTTGAAAAATACGGCAAGTTGCTTGAACAAAACACAACTCTTTTCCCCGACAGGGTAAATGCCGAGTTCGCCAAAATTATCGACAGAAAAAATATTGAAATGCGCGTTTGGGAGCGCGGAGCAGGGGAAACTCTTGCCTGCGGAACAGGTGCGTGTGCCACTGCCGTTGCGGCAATAGTCAACGGCTTTGCCGACAATGATGTTACAATTCATCTTATCGGCGGCGATTTGCAAATTTCGTGGAGCGGAAACGATAGCGACAGTGTGTTTATGACAGGCGGCGCATCAACCGTTTTCACGGGCGATGTTGATTTGAGCAAAATCAAATAATTTCGTTAATTCTATGGAGGTTTAAATATATGAAAATTAATGACAATTTCCTTAAGCTTGAGGCAAGCTATCTTTTCTCAACGGTTGCCAAAAAGCAAAGAGAGTATCAGGCAGCTCATCCCGACAAGGATGTTATCCGTCTTTCAATCGGTGATGTAACAAAGCCGCTCGCTCCGGCTGTTATTGATGCTATGCACAAGGCAGTTGACGAAATGGCAAACGAGGCTACTTTCCGCGGCTATCCGCCGGAATACGGCTACGATTTCATTCTTGATGCTATTCAAAAGAATGACTATGCCGACAGAGGTGTTGATATCGCAAAGGACGAAATTTTCCTTTCTGACGGTGCAAAATCCGACTGCGGCAATATCGGCGACATTTTCTCTGTTGACAATAAGGTTGCTATCTGCGACCCTGTTTATCCCGTTTATATCGACACAAATGTTATGTCGGGCAGAAGCGGAAACAAGGGCGAAAACGGCTTGTTTGAAAACATTATTTACATGCCGTGTACAGCAGAAAACAATTTCACTCCCGATCTTCCGAACGAGGTTGCGGATATTATTTATCTTTGCTTCCCAAACAACCCGACAGGTATGGTTGCAAACAAGGAACAACTTAAAAAATGGGTTGATTATGCACTTGAGCATAATTCGGTAATCCTTTTCGACTCGGCATATGAGGCTTTCGTCGTTGAGGACGATATTCCGAAATCAATTTATGAAATCGAGGGCGCAAAGAAGTGCGCAATCGAGCTTCGCTCATTCTCTAAGACAGCAGGCTTTACAGGTATGCGTTGCGGCTATACCGTTGTTCCGAAAGAGCTCGAATTTAACGGCGTTTCGCTCAATCCGCTTTGGGCTCGCCGTCAGGCAACAAAGTTCAACGGCGTTTCATACATCACACAAAGAGCCGCAGAGGCTATCTACAGCGAAGAGGGCAAAAAGCAAATTCGCGAAACACTCGCTTATTATCAAAAGAACGCAAGAGTTATTTATGACGGTCTTATCGACGCAGGTTTTGAATGCTACGGCGGTGTAAATTCACCGTATGTATGGCTCAAGGTTCCAAACGGCTACACAAGCTGGGAATTCTTCGATGAGCTTCTTGAAAAGTGCCAAGTAGTAGGTACTCCCGGCTCGGGATTCGGTCCTTCGGGCGAGGGCTATTTCAGACTGACTGCATTCGGCAACGATGAAAAAACAGTTGAGGCTATCGAAAGAATCAAGGCAGTATATAAAAAATAATCGGAGCGATAAACGCACCGTTGATTTGGAGGTTTAAATATGACTAAAACAGAACAGCTTTACGAGGGCAAAGCAAAAAAGGTATGGGCAACAGAGGACCCGGATGTTGTAATCGTTGATTACAAAGACGACGCAACCGCTTTTAACGGCGAGAAAAAGGGCACAATTGTCGGCAAGGGCGTTGTAAACAATAAGATGTCAAACTATCTTATGCAACTTCTTGAAAAGCACGGCGTTCCCACTCATTTTATCGAGGAACTTTCCGACAGAGAAACAGCTGTTAAAAAGGTTAAAATCGTTCCGCTTGAGGTTATCATCCGCAACCGTGCGGCAGGCTCAATCTGCAAGAGATTAGGCCTTGAAGAGGGTATGGATTTTGTTGCTCCGTCAATCGAGTTTTCATACAAAGATGACGAGCTCGGCGATCCGCTCATCAATGCTTACCACGCAATTTCATGCGGCTTTGCAACACAAGAGGATGTTGACACAATCAAAGAGTATGCTTTCAAGGTCAACGATGTTTTAAAGGAATATTTTGCTTCAATCGGTGTTGAACTTATCGACTTTAAACTTGAATTCGGCAAAACAAGCGACGGCAAAATCGTTCTTGCCGACGAAATCAGCCCTGACACCTGCCGTTTTTGGGATATTAAAACACACGAAAAACTTGATAAGGACCGTTTCCGCAGAGATATGGGTGGCGTAGAAGAGGCTTATGCCGAAATGATGAAGAGAGTAGGGCTTGACTGATGGCTAACAATACCTATAATTCGCCCTTCAATGCACGATATGCAAGCAAGGAAATGCAATATATTTATTCTCCCGATTTTAAGTTTAAAACTTGGAGAAAACTTTGGATTGCACTTGCCGAAGCGGAGCATGAGCTTGGGCTTGATATTACACAGGAGCAAATCGACGAGCTTAAGGCTCACGCCGAGGATATTAATTACGAAGTTGCGCAGGAATATGAGAAAAAATTCCGCCACGATGTAATGAGCCATGTCCACGCCTACGGCGATCAGTGCCCAAAGGCAAAGGGCATTATCCATCTCGGTGCAACCTCATGCTATGTCGGAGACAATACCGATGTCATCACAATGCGCGAGGCACTTTTGCTCATTAAGAAAAAACTTGTCAACGCCATTGCGTCTGTCGCTAAATTTGCAGACGAATACAAGGATATGCCTTGTCTCGGCTTCACTCATTTTCAGCCGGCACAGCCGACAACCGTCGGCAAAAGGGCAACACTTTGGCTTATGGACCTCGTTATGGATTATAACGAGCTTGAGCATGTGCTCGACACGCTTATGCTCCTCGGCTCAAAGGGCACAACCGGCACACAGGCATCATTCCTTGAACTGTTCGACGGCGACCATGAAAAGTGCAAGGAGCTTGACCGCAAAATTGCAGAAAAAATGGGCTTTAAGTCCTGCTTCCCCGTAAGCGGTCAAACATATGCAAGAAAACTTGATACAATCGTTTGCAATTGCCTTGCTCTCATTGCGCAAAGCTGTTGCAAGTTTTCAAATGATTTAAGACTTCTTCAAAATCTTAAAGAAATCGAAGAGCCGTTTGAAAAAAATCAAATCGGCTCGTCGGCTATGGCATATAAGCGCAACCCGATGCGCAGTGAGCGTATCGCATCGCTTTCAAGATATGTTATGATTGATGCGCTCAATCCCGCTTGGACAGCATCGGCACAGTGGTTTGAAAGAACACTTGACGACTCCGCAAACAAGCGTGTTTCAATTGCAGAGGCATTTTTGGCAATCGACGGAATACTTGATTTGTATATCAATGTCACATCGGGACTTGTTGTTTATCCAAAGGTTATCGAGGCAAGACTTATGAGCGAACTTCCGTTTATGGCTACCGAAAATATTATGATGGATGCCGTTAAAAAAGGCGGCGACCGTCAGGAGCTTCACGAAAAAATCCGTCAGCATTCTATGGCTGCCGGTGCAGTTGTTAAGATTGAGGGCGGCAAAAACGATCTTGTGGACCGTATCGCCGCAGACCCTGCGTTTATGACCACAAAAGAGGAAATCCTTGCTATTCTCAAGCCGTCAAACTTTGTCGGCAGAGCACCTGAGCAAACAGCCGATTTCCTTGCAGAGGTTGTTAAGCCTATACTCGATGAAAACAAAGACCTCCTCGGCTTAAATGTCGAAATAAATGTTTAATTTGCGTATAAAATAAAATATACAAAAACCAAGCGCGCCTGTCGATTGTTTCGGCAGGCGCGCTTTAATCTTGTTGTTTTTTATTTCTTTTTCTTTGCGGCCTTTATTATGGCGTATATAATAAATCCGACCGTCAAAACTCCGCTGAATATCAGCGAGTAGTTAAGGTATGTATAAATACCGACCGCGTTTCGTATTATCTTACCGTCCAAAATCGGCTGACCGAAAAACGGCAGTGTCACAATCATCGGCAAAATCCGCATTAATGACAATGCGTGCTCGTATTTCAAAAGGAAACGCTCGGTTTTGTCCCTTTTCTCGCCCTCTTCTTTTGTTTTTGCGAGCGGCTCGGCAATAAATATTGACACAAGCCACATTGCAAATCCTACAACAAAGCCCTTAACGCACCGCGCCTTTTCAATTCCCACATAATATGCCGCGAGTATCGAAAACAGCGTGCCCCTATAACAACTTCTTTAACCCAACATCGTTTTTCATAAAGCCTCTCCTTTTTTGACTGTTTTTCCTTTGTCAATTTCAATTATTTCATCACATAATGTCGATAAATCATCGCGGTTATGCGACGCTATGATTATAAGCGTGCCCTGTTTTTTCATATCCAAAAGCAGCGTTCTTACATTTGCCACGGTTTCATCGTCAAGTGCGTTTGTCGGTTCGTCAAGCAGTAAAAGTTTTGGCTTTTCCATTATCGCCTGCGCGATGTTCAGCTTTTGCTTCATTCCCAAAGAATATGCTTTTACACGCTTTTTGTCATTCGGGTCAAGGCCGACAGCCTCCATCGCATTGCGTATATCGCTCTCGCTTGCAATGCCTTTGATTTTTGCGAGCATTTTCAAGTTGTCAATGCCGCTGTATTCTGGCAACATTGTCATATTTTCAATGATTATCCC
>CAVGLE010000021.1:14066-22833 GCA_963630035.1 Mediterraneibacter torques | reverse complement strand
ACACAGGTCAATCGGGTGATTTTTAATAAACTATTTGTTGCCTGAAAGGCTATGGTGATTAATATGGAAGAATTACTTGAAATTTTGCAAGACATTAAGCCCGGCGTTGATTTTGAAAATGAAACAGCGCTTATTGACAACGGCATTCTCGATTCACTTGACATTATCAAACTTGTAGGTCAGATTTCCGACGAATTTGATGTTGAGGTTGAGGTAACAGACCTTGTGCCGGCAAACTTCAATTCGGCAAAGGCAATGTATGCCATGATTCAAAGATTGGAAGACGAGGATTAAAATTTGGAATACACTTCGTTTATATATGTCATCTTTTTGGCTATATGCGGTATTCTGTATTATGTTTTACCTAAAAAGATGCAATGGATAGTTTTACTCATTGCATCTTTAGCATTTTATGTGTCAATTGCGCAAATTCTTGTGCTCTATATGGTCGCAACAACGCTGGTTATTTATCTTTCGGCAAGGGTGATCCAGCGGCAGAAAGATGATTTTAAAAGCAAAAAAAGCGCACTTGACAAGGCCGAACGCAAAGCCTTAAAGGAAAAGACAAAGGTAAAACAAAAAAGGATACTTACTGCAACGGTTATCGTTGCAATCGGCGTCCTTGCCGCTTTGAAATATTGCAACTTTTTCGGCTCGATAGTCAACGGTATCGTCTCGATTTTCGGCGCATCGGCACTTGTTCCGGTGTTTAATATTGCTTTGCCGCTCGGAATTTCATACTACACGCTTATGTCCGTCAGCTACATAGTCGATGTTTATCGCGGCACAATCAAGGCTGAGAAAAATTATTTTCGTCTGCTCCTTTTTGTGTCATACTTTCCTCATATTATGGAGGGTCCGTTCGACAGATACGACAAGCTCGACTCTCAATTCCGTGAGCCGCATTCGCTTGATTACGATGTGATTAAAAACGGGGCACTGCTCGTTATGTACGGCCTTTTCAAAAAACTTGTCATTGCAGACAGGGCAGGGCTTATTGTTTCGGGCATTTTTGATTCGCACAGCGCGGGAGGCACTTCAATTTTCGTCGGAATGCTTGTTTACACGCTTCAGCTTTATGCCGATTTCTCCGGTTGTATCGATATTGTAAGCGGTACTTCGCAAATGTTCGGCATTAATGTTGCCGAAAATTTCAGACAACCGTTTTTCTCACATTCAATTAATGAGTTTTGGCGCAGATGGCACATCACGCTCGGTCTGTGGCTTAAGGAATATGTTTTTTATCCCGTTTCGCTGTCAAAGAATTTCAAAAACTTTGACAAATTTGTTAAAAAGTATATCAAAAACGATTATCTCACAAAGATGATTCCCGCTGCTTATGCGCTGTTTTTTGTTTGGTTTTGTAACGGCATTTGGCACGGCGCAAGCGGAAAATATATTTTCTACGGCTTGTATTACTATTTGCTGATGATGCTCGGCGAATTTGCAAAGCCGCTTTGCGACAGATTTTGCCAAAGCGCAAAAATCAACAGAGAGTCAAAGGCGTTCGGCTTGTTCCAAATTGCGCGAACATTTATTATCGTCAACATCGGTATGTTGATTTTCCGCAGTGCAACTCTTGCCGACTGCGGTGCATATATCGCAAAAATGTTCACATCATTTGATTTCGGCGCATTGTTCAATGGCACCGTCATTATCGAAAATGTGTCGAATTATGATTACCTCGTTTTGATTTTGGGCGTTGCCGTGCTTTTTGCAATCGGTTTGCTCAAGGAAAAAGGACACAGCATAAGAGCCGAGCTTTTTGCAAAGCCGCTTGTGCTGAGATGGTCGATTTATCTTGTTTTGATTTTTTCAACAATTATTCTTGGAATTTACGGCGGCAATTTTGAAAATGCCGGCATGATTTACGCAGAGTTTTAATTATTATGAAAACACAAACAAAAGATTTAGTTAAAAAAAATTTAAAAGGACTTATAAAATTTATTGCCTTTCTCGGCATATTTGTGCTCATTTTCACCCAGCTTTCAATCGTGTTTGACCCAAAGGACGGTAAGGATAAAACCGGCCTTTCACGCAATGTTTCTTATTCTTACAGAGCTGAGGACAATAATGTGCTTGATGTCGTTTTTATCGGCAATTCAAACGCATACAGAGCGTTCAATCCTGTTCAACTTTGGGAGGATAAACAAATCACTTCCTGCGTTATAGGCAAGCCGATGATGACAATGAACGGCGCCTACTCGGCACTTGAAGATATGTTTAAAACGCAAAAGCCGAAGGTTGTTGTGTTTGAAACAAACTGCCTGTATCTCTATTTGGATACAAACGATTTCAGCGCGCAAAAGGCAAGTGCTTCGTCATCGTCCGTTGAGGTTGATGCTCAAAAAAAGGACAAGCATGATTCGACTGACGCATCGTCCGACAGCGGCCACGGCGCAACACAGGAACAAATCGGCGATTTTGATTTTTCGGCAGTTAAATACGACAGCAAATTCATCAAAAACTACGTTTCTTTTTTGAACGACGCACTGCTTTCAAAGGTTGCATATGTCGCACCGCTGATGAAATATCACGATAGGTGGGAAAACCTTTCGGTAAATGATTTTAAAGATGCAAAAAAGCGTTTTTATTATATAACAAAAGGCTTTCTTTATTCAAAAACAGTTAAGCCGTTTGAATACGGCGACTCTTATATGGGCGATAAAGATGATGCGCCGCAAAAAATCAGTTCGTCAAATATGAAATATTTTGACAAAATCGTTTCCCTTTGCAACAAAAACGGCGCAAAGCTTGCGCTGATAAGTGTTCCTTCCGGTACGAACTGGAATTATAAAAGGCACAATGCGGTAACGAATGTTGCAAAACAATACGGTTTGAATTATGTTGATTATAATGTTAATTTGTCGGATATCGAGGGTTTCAGTTGGGCAACCGACACAAAAGACCACGGCGACCATTTGAATACATACGGCGCAACAAAAGTTATGCATGCATATGAAAATGTGCTTGAAAATGAGTTTAAGCTCGGCAAATCGGATATTACGCCGACGCAGGTTAAAAATTGGAACGAAAATGCAAAAAAATTTCATTCCGATATAGAATCATAAATTAAAAAAATCAATTTTTGCTTTTTGTGAAAATTGATTTTTTATTTTTTCTCGACAATACCGCCGCGCAGTGTTAAAATGTAATCGGGTATTACGGATTAATCAGGCATAATATATTCAAAGGGGCAGTATTTATGGACGGCAGGCAGTGCGAAAAACTTTTGGAAAATGCGCTTGAGCTTGGCAGGCAGTATGTCGAAACAGGTGCGGAAATTAAGCGCGTTGAGGATTCTCTGCACAGAATTTTTGCGGCTTACGGCTTTGAAAGAATAGAAATTTATGCCGTAACAAGCCTTATTGTTGCCACAATTTCAACGCCCGACGGCAGACATTTTACGCAAAGCGTGCGCGTTATCTCCGGCGGTACTGGCACGGATTTGGGCAGACTTGAGGAGATTAATGCTCAAATAAGGGATATTTGCGCCAAAACGCCGGATGTTGATGAATTCGCAAAGTCTGTCAAAGGTTATCATCGCCCGAAATCAAAGCCGCTTTTAAAATGCATCGGTTATATGCTCGCAGCAGGCGGTTTTGCCGTGTTTTTCGGCGGCACGGTTTTGGACGGCATTGCATCTGCCGTTGTTGCGATTGCAATTTATCTTATGGATTATAATTTTAAGTTGCGCAATATCAACAATGTTATTTATACATTTGTCGCAAGTTTCGTTTCGGGTACAATTGCTCTCATTTTTGCACATTTCGGTTTGGGCAATGATGTTGCAAAAATTATGATTGGCGATATTATGCTTTTGATACCGGGGCTGTTGCTTGTAAACGCATTTAAGGAAATGCTTAACCGTGATATTGTTGCAGGACTTTACAGGTTTGTCGAGGCGGTATTTGCCGCTGCTGCGATTGCCGCAGGCTTTGCACTTTCCATAATTACGATTGGGGGTGTGCTTTGATGAAAACGGCTGTTATTCAAATTGTCACCGCCGCAATCGGCACGCTCGGATTTTCAATCTATTTTCGCGTCAGCGAGAAAAATGTTTTTGCCTCCACGCTCGGCGGTGCTCTCGGTTGGGCGGTTTATCTGTTTGTTGACAAAATCGGCGGAGTGCTGTTTTTGTCAAATTTTGTCGCCGCGCTGTTTGTTTATCTTTATTCCGAGTTTTTTGCTCGCAGGCTCAAGGCTCCGGCAAATGTTTTCCTCATTCCGGGAATAATTCCGCTTTTGCCCGGTAATGCGCTTTATTATATGATGTCGGGTCTTGTTCAGGGTGACGGTGCAATGTTTGCTCAATATGGCAAAAACACCGCGATAATTACCGTCGGTATTGCGGCAGGCATCGCTGTCGGCGCAGTTTGTATGATGTATTTTGCTAAAACGAAAAAACAAAAAATTAAGTGATTTAATATGAAACTAAACAAAAATTCTTTAACAGCTAAAAATCTTCGCTCAATCGCAAGGGGATTGGTGTTTGTCGCACTGTTTCTTGTTATTTATGTTGTGCTTTCAATGGTTTTTACTCCAAAAGTTGACGGCGAACCGGGCGGTATGACAAATGATATAACATATTCATATTGTGCCGAAAGCAAAAATTCGGTCGATGTTGTCTTTATCGGCAATTCCGATGTAGCAAGGGGAATAAACCCGGCGCAGATTTATCGCGACACGGGCATAACCTCGGTTACGGTCGGTCCGTCTGCCGTCGATTCCGAAAAGGTGTATAATTTGCTTTGCGATATTCAAAAATATCAGTCGCCGAAGGTTATTGCGCTTGAGGTTGACTGCCTTTACGGCGCGTCAAACAAGTATTATAAAATGATTACCCGCGAATACAACGAAAGTCAGTCATCAGCCACAACGATAAAGGATTTCTTGTCCGAAACGGAGGACAAAATCGTTTCGGGTCTTGCGTTTTATTGGCCTGTTATGAAATATCACGACAGGTGGAGCGCGCTCTCTGCTGATGATTTTTCAAATCTGAACGGCAGATATAAATATTCCGCAAAGGGTTATATGTTCACTACCGAGAGGCGCGGCTTTAAATACGGCGACGAATATATGTCCGAAAAAACAAATTCGGCAAAGCCGCTGTCGGACAAAAGCGCGGCAGGGTTTGAAAAAATAATCGCTTTTTGTAACGAGAATAATATCAAACTTGCGCTTTTTGCGATACCGTCAGGCTCAAGCTGGACTCCGCAAAAGCATAACGGCGCTGTTAAACTTGCACAAAAATACAACCTCGATTTTGTCGATTATAACACAGACATATTTTTGCTCGACAATTTCAGTTGGATGAATGATACAAAAGACGGCGGCAATCATATGAATTATTACGGCGCAACAAAGGTGACCGACGCGTATGAAAAGCACTTGCAGTCACTCTTTGACTTAAAGCCTACCGAGCTGTCCGCCGACGAGCAAGTTGTTTGGCAAAACGATACCGACAGATTTTATAATGTTATCCTCAAAACATATGACGAATAGTGATTCTTTGCGGTGTTGATATTTTTAATTAAAAAATTTCAAAAAAGTATTGACACCGCCGCACTTTTCTGTTATTATGTATAAGCACTTGAGAAAAGTGAAACATTCCTCTTTAGCTCAGTCGGTAGAGCACTCGGCTGTTAACCGAGTTGTCGTTGGTTCAAGTCCAACAAGGGGAGCCATAAAGACCACACAGAAATGTGTGGTCTTTTCTTTTGTTTATGAATTTTGTGTATATCAAACAACCGTAGGGGCGAACTGGGTTCGCCTATTTTGTTGCAATTTGGTTGTCAGTAAATTCGGGCGAACACAGTTCGCCCCTACGAAGAAATGCGTTGGATTTTCGATAAAAAGCCTTCTCCCTCGGGAAATTCCCCCGTTAGGCGGGGGAATTTCTCGAGGGGAAGGCTTCATAACCGCCGCTGAAATTTAAACGGTTGACACTTAATTGAAAAACATATATACTTTATTTATCATCATTGTGAGGTGTATTTATATGAAACAGTGTATGGACAGTGAAAATCTTCACAGGCGTTTGGCAAAAATTTCCGGTCAAATAAAGGCGATTGACAGAATGATTGACGAGGATGTTCCCTGCGAGGACATTTTGTCACAAATCAACGCCGCAAAATCAGCACTGCACAGTTGCGGTCAGGTTGTGTTGGAGGGGCACATTAAGCACTGCGTTCGTGACGGAATCGAGCACGGCGACGCCGATAAAACAATTGAAAGTTTCACAAAAGCAGTGGAGCGTTTTGCAAATATGAAATAGTCATATATGCGAAATATTTAATTATACATATTCAATATGCAGGACATTGGGTCACATTCTGTAAGGTAGTAATTGCTCTGAATTTTTGAGCATCTGTTCTTTATGCAATTGCCCCTTGTCCTGCATTTTTTTATTTTTTACTATTGACAACCCATACCCCTATGGGTATAATGTAACTGTAATTCGGCAGTTGCCAAATTGCTTGAATATCGGGTATAAGGAGGATAAGATGAAAAATTTTAAGGAAAAGGCAGAGGCAATCCTTGATTTCGGCGGCACAAAAAAGGATATTGCCTTGCTTGTTATTTCGGGTATTGCTCTTGTGTTGAGCCTGCTTAAACTTGATTTTTTGCCGTTTGATTTGTCATGGGTTGCCATTTTACTTTGCGGCATTCCGATTATGTGTGAGGCAATAATCGGCTTGGTTACCGAGTTTGATATTAAAGCGGATGTCCTTGTTGCAATGGCGCTTATCGCCTCGGTGTGCATAAAGGAGGATTTTGCGGCTGGCGAAATCGCATTTATTATGCAACTCGGCGGATTGCTCGAGGATTTGACTGTCGCAAAGGCGCAAGCAGGTATTGAAAGACTTGTAAAACTGACTCCGCAACAGGCGAGAATTATAACACCCGACGGTGAAAAAATCGTTCCTGCCGATGATGTAAAAATAGGCGACATCATCAAGGTGTTGCCGGGTGAAACGATTGCCGTTGACGGCGTTATCATCAGCGGTGAAACTTCGGTCAACCAATCGGTTATGACGGGTGAATCGGTGCCTGTTGACAAAAAAACGGGCGACAGCGTTTCAAGCGGCACCGTTAATCAGTTCGACGCGTTTGAAATGAGAGCGGAAAAGGTCGGCGAGGACAGTTCAATTCAGCGAATGATAAAACTTGTCAAATCGGCAGACGCAAACAAGGCAAAAATCGTCGGACTTGCCGACAGATGGGCAACTTGGATTGTAATAACCGCACTTACGGCGGCAGGAATAACATGGGCTGTCAGCGGCGAAATTATCCGCGCGGTTACTATACTTGTTGTGTTTTGCCCATGCTCGCTTGTGCTTGCTACGCCGACGGCAATTATGGCGGCAATCGGCAACGCGACAAAACACGGCTTTTTGGTCCGTCAGGGTGACGCGCTTGAAAGACTCTCCGCCGTTACAACCGTGACATTTGACAAAACGGGCACGCTTACATACGGCAAGCTGAAGGTAACGGCTGTCAAATCCTGTAACAAAAAATACAGTGATGACGATTTATATAAATATGTTGCCTCGGCAGAATCAAATTCGGAGCATCCGCTCGGAAAAGCGATTATAAATTCGTATTCGGATGATTTACTGCCTGTTGAAGAGTTCAAAATTTCGATAGGCAAGGGTGTATCCGCACTTGTTGACGGAAAAAGAGTTTTTGTCGGCAAATACGATGCGCTGAATGATAATGCAAATACAGACAGTGTTGACCTTGAATCGGCAGAGCGGTATTGCAGGCAGGGCGCAACGGTGATTTATGCCGCGATAGATAATGAGGCAATCGGTTATGTCGTTTTAAAGGATGTCTTGCGTGATGATTCAAGAAAAATGATAACGGCGTTGAAAAGCCTCGGCGTATCGCCTGTTTTGCTCACAGGCGACAATAATCTTGCAGCGAAATATGCGGCAGAGGAGGCAGGCGTTGACAGCGTATATGCAAACTGCCTGCCCGAGGAAAAGCTCGATGTCATCAATAAAATTAAGTCTGATAATCGCCGTGTTTGTATGATAGGCGACGGTATCAACGATGCGCCTGCGCTTAAAACGGCGGATGTCGGCATCGCAATGGGCGGCATCGGCTCGGATATTGCGATAGACGCGGCTGATATAGTTCTTGTTGAGGATGATATTAAGGAGCTTCCGCATTTGATTTCACTTTCGCAAAAGATGATGAAAAAGATTAAATTCAATCTTTCATTTTCAATGACTTTGAATATTGTCGCAATTATTCTTGCTATTACGGGTGTTCTCAATCCCGTAGTCGGCGCGCTTGTTCACAATGCAGGTTCGGTATTTGTAATAATAAATTCATCATTATTGTTGAAAAAAGGAGGAAAAAATAATGATAATTAAAATTTTGGGCTTGATTATAGGTGTTGCCGTGTTGATAAGCGGCGTTGTGCTTTTTGTTAAGGAAAAAAGCGACAAGGAGTCGCAAAAAATATACGGCATCACTGCGGTAATCGGCTTGATTGTGGCTGTGGTATGCGCTGTGCTGCTGTTTGTTTAGTATTGACACGGCAAAATTATATGATATAATAATTACAGACTGTGATTTATTCGCACGAAGGGGCACACCACCGCGGGTGTGGTTTTCTTCGTGCGTTTTTTTATTACAAAAATGATTTAAAAGGGGTGATTTTACGGTTAAAATCAACGGAAAAGAGGAAAATGCGGCAGGCGTTACCGTTGCCGATTATCTCGAACAAAACAATTATAACGCCGCTGCTGTGGTT
>CAVGLE010000021.1:0-14056 GCA_963630035.1 Mediterraneibacter torques | reverse complement strand
TGGTTGTTGAGCGAAATGAGAAAATTTTGCCTAAAACGCAATATGGCTCAACGGCATTTGCCGACGGCGACAGTATCGAAATCGTTTGCTTTATGGCAGGCGGCTAATCGACATTTATTATTGTATATTTATTACATAAAAAAGAGGGTTTACTATGAATAATGATAAATTGATTATCGGCGGACACGAGTTTGATTCTCGCTTTATTTTAGGCTCGGGCAAATATTCGCTTAAACTTATCGAAGCCGCCGTTAAGGACGCGGGCGCAGAGATTATCACACTCTCGGTGCGCAGAGCAAACACAAAGGAACACGAAAATATCCTTGATTATATCCCCGAAGGTGTTACACTTTTGCCGAACACTTCGGGCGCAAGAAATGCAAACGAGGCTGTTCGTATCGCACGGATGGCGCGTGAACTCGGTTGCGGCGATTTTGTTAAAATCGAAATTATGCGTGATACAAAATATCTTCTCCCCGACAATGAGGAAACGGTTAAGGCAACAGAAATCCTTGCAAAAGAGGGCTTTGTTGTTATGCCTTATATGTATCCGGATTTGAACACCGCACGCGACCTTGTAAACGCAGGTGCTGCAACGGTTATGCCGCTCGCATCGCCAATCGGCTCAAACAAGGGTCTTGCCACAAAGGATTTTATCCAAATTCTTATTGACGAAATTGATGTGCCGATTATTGTTGACGCAGGCATCGGCGCACCGTCGCAGGCGTGCGAGGCTATGGAAATGGGCGCAGACGCAGTTATGGCTAACACGGCGCTTGCAACGGCAGGCGATATTGTTCAAATGGCGTCGGCATTCAAAAAGGCGATAGAGGCAGGCAGACAGGCTTATCTTTCGGGACTCGGCAGAGTCCTTTCAAGAGGCGGCTCCTCCTCCGACCCGCTCACGGGATTTTTGCACGATTAGGAAGTGGATTAAATGGATAACGATAACAAGCAATATTTTATTGACGACGAAACATTGTCGCCTGCGGCATTAAAGCGCAAGCACGAACTTGAAACAAATCCTGCGTGCCGCACAAATCATATGGAATATATGCCGGGCATGGAACAAATCAAATCGGATGTTATGCAAACGGTCATGGAGCATATGAAGTCATACAATCCCGATGACTACACGGCGCGTGATGTCAGGGCGGCTTTGAGCCACGATACCTGCACAATTGACGATTTCAAGGCGCTTTTGTCACCTGCGGCACAGCCGTTTTTGGAGCAAATGGCACAGCGTGCGCAGATTGAAACACAAAAGCATTTCGGCAACACGGTTTATATTTTCACTCCGCTTTATATTGCCAACTATTGCGAAAACTATTGTGTTTACTGCGGCTTTAACTGCTACAACAAAATTCGCCGACTTCAGCTTTCATACGAGCAAATCGAGCACGAGATGAAAGTCATCGCCGATTCGGGAATGGAGGAAATACTTATCCTCACAGGCGAAAGCAAGGCAAAAAGCGATATTAAATATATCGGCGAGGCGTGCAAGCTTGCGAGAAAATATTTTAAAATGGTCGGTCTTGAGATTTACCCTGTCAACAGCGAGGATTATAAATATCTTCACGAGTGCGGCGCTGATTATGTCACCGTCTTTCAGGAAACATACGATTCCGACAAATACGAAACACTGCACCTTATGGGTCACAAAAGGGTTTGGCCGTATCGCTTTGAGTCGCAGGAAAGAGCGCTTATGGGCGGCATGCGCGGCGTAGGATTTTCCGCACTGCTCGGCTTGTCCGATTTCAGAAAGGACGCTCTTGCAACAGCGCTCCATGTTTATTATTTACAGCGTAAATATCCGTGGGCAGAGATGTCGATTTCGTGCCCGAGGCTTCGCCCGATTATAAACAACGACAAAATCAATCCGCACGATGTGCACGAAACACAACTTTGCCAAATTATCTGCGCATATAGGATTTTTCTCCCGTTTGCGGGTATAACGGTTTCGTCGCGTGAAAGTGCAAGTTTCAGAAACGGTATTGCGAAAATCGCCGCAACAAAGGTTTCGGCAGGCGTTTCAACCGGTATCGGCGACCACGAAAGCAAATACACCGGTGAAAACGACGGCGAGGCAGAGGGCGACGAGCAGTTTGAAATCAACGACAGCCGCTCAATCGACACTATGTATAAGGATATGTCAAGCGAGGGTTTACAACCTGTTTTGAATGATTATTTGTATGTCTGATTTTATTTGTATCACAAACAGAAAATTGTGCCGCGAGCCGTTTTCAGAGCGTATCGAATCGGTGGCCGAGTCAAAGCCGAAAGCGATTGTTTTGCGCGAAAAGGACCTCGACGAGAGCGATTATATTTCGCTTGCCTCCGATGTCCTCAAAATCGGCGAAAAATACGGCGTGTCCGTTATTTTGCACACCTTTGTCGACGCGGCAATCCGCCTCGGGTGCGATAAAATCCATATGCCGCTCCCTGCGATGAGAAATATGAGCGATGACGATAAAAAACATTTTTCGGCTATCGGATGCTCATGTCACAGCGTTGACGAGGCGATTGAGGCGGCGCAACTCGGCGCAACATATATCACCGCGGGTCATATTTTTCAAACCGATTGCAAAAAGGGCGTTCCGCCGCGCGGACTTGACTTTCTGCGCGATGTCTGCAACGCCGTTTCAGTCCCGGTTTACGCCATCGGCGGTATAAAGTTTTCGGATATTGATGTGCTCAAATCCTGCGGCGCGGCAGGCGGTTGCATTATGAGCGGCTTTATGGTTCAAAAATAACACTTGAATATTTGTATTTTCTTTTGTATAATAGCATTATAAAGTGAATAGGGCGCAGGGGAGCCGATTTTTCGGCTGAGAGGATATAATCGAGTATCGACCCTTTGACCTGATTTGGATAATGCCAACGAAGGGAAATTAAGATTTATTGAGATTTGTCTTTTTCGGCAAATCTCTTTTATATTTCAAGGAGGTAAAATTTATGAGCTACACAACACAAATGAATGCCGCAAGACAGGGCATCATTACCGATGAAATGCGCACAGTTGCAGAAAAAGAGGGCATCGCCCCCGAAAAACTTATGGAATATGTTGCCGCAGGAACGGCTATTATTCCGTGCAACAAAAATCACAAGGCAATCAGCCCTGCCGGCGTAGGCTCAATGCTTAAAACAAAAATCAATGTCAATCTCGGCACTTCAAGGGATTGCAAAGATCTTAATATGGAACTTGAAAAGGTGCAGAGCGCAGTCGATATGGGCGCAGAAGCTATTATGGACCTCAGCTCCTGCGGCGATACACAAAAATTCCGCCGTCTTCTCACCGAAAAATGTCCGGCTATGATCGGCACCGTTCCGATTTACGATGCGGTTGTTTATTATCACAAGCCGCTTATTCAAATTACAACCGACGAGTGGATTGATATTGTCAGAATGCACGCACAGGACGGCGTTGATTTTATGACAATTCATTGCGGAATAAATAAGGAAACAGCCGTTAAATTTAAGAGAAACAAAAGACTTATGAACATCGTTTCACGCGGCGGTTCAATCATCTTTGCTTGGATGGAAATGACGGGTAACGAAAATCCGTTTTATGAAAGATTTGACGAAATCCTTGATATTTGCCAACAGTACGATGTTACATTGAGCCTCGGCGACGCTTGCCGTCCGGGTTGTATTATGGATGCAACCGACGCTCCCCAGATTGAGGAACTTATCACTCTCGGCGAGCTTACAAAGCGCGCTTGGGAAAAGGATGTTCAGATTATGATTGAGGGACCCGG
Organism: Mediterraneibacter torques; assembly: GCA_963630035.1. Lineage (GTDB taxonomy): Bacteria > Bacillota > Clostridia > Oscillospirales > Acutalibacteraceae > Eubacterium_R. The sequence goes on along the minus strand of CAVGLE010000021.1, from coordinate 10,298 downwards.
CCATATGCCGCTCAATCAAATTGCCGCAAATATGGAGATTGAAAAAACTCTTTGTCACGGTGCTCCGTTTTATGTTCTCGGTCCTCTTGTTACGGATATTGCACCGGGTTACGATCATATTACAGCCGCTATCGGCGGTGCTGTTGCCGCTATGAACGGTGCGGCTTTTCTTTGCTATGTCACACCGGCAGAACATTTGCGCCTGCCCGATCTCGACGATGTTAAAGAGGGCATCATTGCTTCAAAAATTGCAGCTCATGCGGCAGATATTGCAAAGGGTCTCCCCGGTGCAACCGATTGGGATTTGAAAATGGACAATGCACGCAAGGTGCTTGATTGGGAAAAGATGTTTGATGTTGCAATCGATCCCGAAAAGGCAAGACGCTATCGCGAATCGTCAAAACCCGAGAAAGAAGATACCTGCTCCATGTGCGGCAACTTCTGCGCCGTTAAGAATATGAACAGGATTTTGGACGGCGAAATTGTTTCTATTTTTGATGAATAAGGGCGTGCAAAATGAAAGTTAAAAGCGAAGATATGCTCCTTTATGCCGTTACCGACAGGTATTGGCTTAAGGACAACACATTGGAAAATCAGGTTGATAAAATTTTAGCTTCGGGTGCAACATTTTTGCAGCTGCGCGAAAAGAATATATCAACCGAGGAATATATTGCAATAGCAAAAAGCGTTAAAAAAATTGCGGACAAATACTCCGTTCCGTTTGTTATCGACGATAATGCAGAGGTTGTTGTTGCGTCAAATGCTGACGGCATCCATATCGGTCAAAACGATATAGGCCCCGTCGAGTGCCGCAAAATAATCGGCGACGATAAAATAATCGGAGTTACCGTTAACACTGTTGAGCAGGCACTTAAGGCGCAGGCAGACGGCGCAGACTATCTCGGAGTCGGTGCGGCGTTTTCAACCTCGACAAAGACCGATGCGTCAAATATCGACCACAAAATAATTGCCGATATTTGCAGTGCCGTTGATATTCCCGTTGTTGCTATCGGCGGAATAAACGAGCATAATATTCTTAAACTTAAAGGGCTTGGCATGGACGGCGTGGCTGTCGTTTCGGCAATTTTTGCAAAGGACGATGTCGGCGCGGCTACAAGAGAGCTTTTGAAGTTATCAAAGCAAATGACCGGAAAAGAGTAATCAAAATGAAAAAGGTATTAACTATTGCAGGCTCGGATTGCAGCGGCGGCGCAGGCATTCAAGCCGACTTAAAAACAATGGCGGCACACGGTGTTTACGGTATGAGTGCCATTACCGCGCTGACAGCGCAAAACACAACCGGCGTTTACGGTATTCTTGAAGCCGACGGCGATTTTGTTGCGAATCAGATTGATTGTGTTTTCACCGATATTTTTCCCGACGCCGTTAAAATCGGCATGGTTTCAAACAGCGATATTATTCGCGTCATTGTTGAAAAACTGAAGCAATACAATGCAAAAAATATCGTTGTTGACACTGTTATGGTTTCGACAAGCGGTTCAAAGTTGCTCTCCGATGAGGCGATTGACACGGTTAAAAATGTTCTCATTCCTGCCGCCGATTTGATTACCCCGAATATCCCCGAGGCGGAAGTTTTGTCGGGCATAAAAATCAAAAACGGCGACGATATGATAAAAGCGGCAGAGATAATCTCCGATTTTTATGACGGCGCAATTTTGATTAAGGGCGGCCATCTTGTGAACACCGCAAACGATTTGCTTTTTACAAACGGCAGTGGCGTTTGGTTTGAAAGCGAGCGTGTCGATAACGATAACACCCACGGCACCGGATGCACCCTTTCGTCCGCGATTGCATGCAATTTGGCTATGGGATTTTCGTTTGAACAAAGCGTTGAAAACGCCAAGGAATATATCACGGGCGCGCTTAAAGCAAACCTCGATTTGGGCAAAGGCTCAGGTCCGCTCAATCATATGTGGAAATTTGACTGATTTTGTTGTATAATAAATTCAGGCTCTACAGCTTAATAATTTCAGGGAAGGTGACGAATTTTGAAAAGACTTGCTTCAATAATTCTCGCCTTCCTTTTTTTGTTGCCGCTTGCGGCATGCTCGCACGGCGCCACGGCACAGTCATATTCAAAAAGTTTTAACGATTTGTTCGACACTGCAAGCACAATATCAGCCGTTGATTCGTCGCAGGAGGCGTTTAACAGCCACTTTGCCGCCGTGTACGGTATCCTTAAAGCCTACTCACAGAAATTTGATATTTATGCCGATTATGAGGGCGTGGTTAATTTGAAAACCGTAAATGACAATGCAGGGTCGCCCGTCAAGGTCGACAGCGATATTATCGAGCTTTTAAAATACGGCAAAAATGTTTATTCCTTAACCGACGGCAGAGTTAATATTGCAATGGGCAGTGTGCTTTCGCTTTGGCATGACAGCCGCGAAAACGCTCTCAAAAATCCGAAAACGGCGGCACTTCCCGATGATAATGCGCTGAAAAACGCCGCAAAATATACGAATATCGACGATTTGATTATTGACGAAAAAAATTCAACAGTTATGCTCAAATCAAAAAATATGTCGCTTGATGTCGGTGCGATTGCAAAAGGTTTTGTTTGTGAAAAAGTTGCAGAATATATTAAAAACAACGGCATTTGGCAAAGTGCGGTTATTTCACTCGGCGGAAATGTCAAAACAATCGGCACAAAGCATAATGACGGCAAAACAAAATTCAATATCGCCGTTGAAAATCCGTCGGGCGGCGATTATCTTTGCACCGTCGGCGCAAGCAACGGCTTGAGCGTTGTTACAAGCGGCGACTATCAGCGCACATTTACCGTCGGCGGCAAAAAATATTGCCATATTATCAACCCTGATACGCTTATGTCGAGCGAATATATGTCCGCCGTGACTGTTGTTTGCAACGATTCCGCGAAATGCGACGCAATGTCGACGGCATTGTTTAATATGAGCATTACCGACGGCGTTCGCCTTGTCAATTCAACTGACGGCCTGTATGCAATGTGGGTTGATAAAAACGGAAAAATAACATATTCAAACGGATTTGAGGATTTAATAAATTGAACGGATTTAAAATAAAAAAGGGCGATATAATAATTTTTGCCTCAATAATTCTTATTGCCGCTGCAGGCTTTTTGTGCGTCAAACTTTTGCCGTCGGAGGGCAAAACCGCCGTAATCGAGCAAAACGGAACGGTTTTGGTGCGCCTTTTGCTCGATGAGGATACAACATATGATGTCAAAATCAACGGCAAAACCACAAATACCGTTGTCGTAAAAAATCATACGGTCAGCGTTTCATATGCAGACTGCCCCGATAAAATATGCAAAAATCACAAAAGCATTTCAAAATCAGGCGAAACAATAGTTTGCCTGCCAAACAAGGTTACAGTGACTGTTGAGGGCGGCGAAAATGAAATTGACGGAGTTGCAAAATGAGCAAATCAAAAAGAATTTCGATAATTGCGCTCAATATTGCGCTTGCGTTTGTTTTGTCATATCTCGAAACGCTCATACCGTTTAATTTCGGCATCCCGGGCATCAAAATCGGGCTTGCAAATATAGTTGTTGTGTCAGCGCTTTATACTTTGCCGCGGCGCGATGCATTTTTTATCTCAATGGTGCGAATACTTATTTCGGGCCTTGTTTTCAGCGGCGCGTTTTCTCTGCTTTACAGCTTTGCCGGCGGCATTATTTCGTTTGCCGCAATGGCGATTTTGAGCAAAAACGACAGCCGATTTTCGATTATGGGCGTTTCGGTTTTGGGCGGCGCGCTTCACAATACAGGGCAAATCATCGTTGCCGCAATTGTTATGGAAAATGCCAAAATTTTCTATTATCTGCCTGTGCTTTTGGCGATCGGTGCGCTGTGCGGTGCGGCGGTCGGTGCGACGGGTGCGATTGTCACAAAAAGAATGATAAAAATTTATAAATTTACGCCATAAACTATTGACTTTTGTGTAATAATGTGTTACCTTTTTGTTACAAAATCAAGCAACAAGATTTTGTTAAATTTGGCATAAATTTTGGTAATATACTATATGTTGTATCTAAATCTCTTGTCGATATCGTATATGGTAGCTTTAATGGTTACATTTTGGATAAAATGATTGGGGATTTATTTCTTTTGTGCGCAATTTTTGGTATAATATCAATTAAATATGGAATACATATTTAATGTTTTAAAAATAATACTATTTATATAGATGAAAAGTCCCATAAATTAGGGGGAGTAAATTTGGAAAATTTTGTTATTAACGGCGGTCACGAATTATTCGGCGAAGTTAATATCAGCGGTGCAAAAAATGCCGCTGTCGCAATTATCCCTGCGGCAATACTCGCCGATGACAAAGTCAGAATAGAAAATATACCGCAAATCAGCGATGTTCAGCTGATAATTGAGATACTCGACAGGATGGGTGCCGATGTTAAACTTATCAATAAAGATACTATTGAAATAGATTCTTCACATATCTGCAATCAAAGCGTTCCTTACGAGCTTACATCGCATTTCAGGGCAAGTTATTACCTTATCGGCGCAATGCTCGGCAGGTTTAAAAAGGCTGAGGTTGCAATGCCGGGCGGCTGTAATTTCGGCGTGAGACCGATAGACCAGCATGTAAAGGGCTTTGAAATGCTCGGTGCAGATGTTGACATCATCGACGGAATGGTTTGCGCAAAGGCCGAAAAACTTGTCGGCACATCTATTTATATGGATGTTGTTTCCGTTGGTGCTACAATAAATGTTATGCTTGCCGCTGTCCTTGCAAGAGGGCTTACAGTCATTGAAAATGCCGCTAAGGAGCCGCATATTGTTGATTTGGCAAACTTCTTAAACTCAATGGGTGCCGATGTTCGCGGCGCAGGTACCGATGTTATCAAAATCCGCGGTGTTGAAAAAATGCACGGTTGCACATATTCTATTATTCCCGACCAAATCGAAGCGGGTACTTATATGGTTGCGGCTGCTGCGTGCGGCGGAGATGTGCTTGTTAAAAATGTTATCCCCAAGCATCTTGAATCAATCAGCGCAAAACTTGAGGAGGCAGGCGCAGAGATAATCGAGTATGACGATGCCGTTCGTGTTACACGCTTTAAGCCGCTCAACAAATGCAATGTCAAAACTATGCCGCATCCCGGCTTTCCGACAGATATGCAACCGCAGATGGCTGTTTTGCTTTCAATCGCTCACGGCACAAGCATTTTGTCCGAAAGCGTTTGGGACAACCGTTTTCAATATGTCGGCCAGCTTTTGCGAATGGGCGCAAATATCCAGGTAGACGGCAAGGTTGCCGTTATAGAGGGTGTTAAGCAACTCACGGGTGTCAAAGTTAAGGCAACAGACCTCAGAGCAGGTGCCGCAATGATTATTGCCGGTATGGTTGCAGAGGGCACAACGATTGTCGAAGATATTCAATATGTTGACAGAGGATACGAGGATGTCGTCGTAAAATTCTCATCGCTCGGCGCAGATATTAAGCGCGTTCATATTGAAGAAACTGCTACTGTTCAGTCAGCAGGTTAATATTAATTAAAAGAAATACCCGGTGCTTTTTCACCGGGTTTTGTTTTGACTGCGAGACACGGTGATTTTTATTTTACGCAGAAAGGTGTTGTGGATTTTATGGCAAAGGCGTGTCAGCTTTTTTCCGGCAGCAGCGGAAATTCAATTTTTATTTCGGGCGGAAATGCCAAATTCCTTGTTGATGCGGGAGTCAGCGCAAAAAGAATTGGCGAGGCACTTTCGTCAATCGGTGAAGATCCGCAGGATTTAACTGCCGTTTTTGTTACACACGAGCATATCGACCATATCAAGGGCATCCGCGTGTTCGCCAAAAAATATAACATACCTGTTTTTGCACAATCCGATGTGCTTAACAAAATGCGCGACGGCGGCGATGTCAATGAGTACATATCAGCCGAAGCGATCAGTGAAAATATGGAACTTTCTGGTGTTGAAATTTTGCCGTTCAGGCTCAGCCATGACAGTGTTGCATGCGTTGGCTATCGCTTTAATTTGCCGGGCGGCAGGTCTGTTTCGGTTTGCACCGACACCGGCTTTGTGACAGACGGTGCACACTCAACGCTTGCAGGCAGCGACCTTGTTTTTCTCGAATCAAACCACGAAACGAAAATGCTTGAAAACGGATTTTATCCTTATCAACTAAAAAAACGCATTATGTCCGACAGCGGGCATCTTTCAAACGATGCGTGCGCTGATTTTGCCGCAGAACTTGCAAAGGGCGGCACAACACGCTTTTGTCTTGCGCATTTGAGCCGTGAAAACAATCATCCCGATGTGGCGCGTCAAACAACGGTTGCCGCTCTTGTAAATGCAGGCTTTGCCGAAAATGTGGATTTCAGGCTCCGTGTTTCCACACCCGTCAACAGTGAAAGGCCAATTGTTTTATGATAAAAGTTACTGTAATTGCAGTCGGACGGCTTAAGGAAAAATATCTCACCGCTGCGTGCGACGAATATTTAAAGCGGCTTTCGGCTTATTCAAAGGTTAATGTTGTTGAAATAAACGAAGAGCGATGCTCCGACAATCCGTCGCCTGCCGAGATAGCGCGCGTAATCGAAAAAGAGGGCGAGCGTATCATTTCAAAAATTCCAAAGGGCAGCTATGTTGTTCCGCTTTGCATTGAGGGCAGTCAGCTTTCAAGCGAAGATTTTTCAAAAAAGCTTGAAAATGCGTCACTTTCGGGCTTCAGTGAGGTTGCATTCATTATCGGCGGCTCGTTCGGTTTGTCAAACGATGTTAAATCGCTTGCAAAATTTAAGCTCTCATTCAGTAAAATGACATTGCCGCATCAGCTTATGCGTGTCGTTTTACTCGAGCAGATTTACAGAGCGTTTTCAATTTCAAATAACGGAAAATATCATAAATGATTATATAAAAATTGCGAAAGAAGGATTTAGCAAATCCTTCTTTCGCAATTTTTTAGTTTGTATTTAATCAAAAAAGTGTGCATAGCGCGGCAATTGGCTCATTGATATTGCCTCTGTGTCGCCGACTATTATGTGGTCGTTAAGCGGAATATTCAAATTTCTTAAAATGTTCAGCAAATCTGCCGTAAAATCGACATCGGCAGGTGAGGGGACAGGGTCACCGTGCGGATGGTTGTGCGCAATTATAACGGATGCGGCATTATCCCTCAAAACGCATTTGATTATTTTTTTCGGATCAACGCCGGCAAAATTAACCGTGCCGTCTGCAACTGTTTCAGTGCTGATTATGTTCAGTTTATTGTCAAGCGAAATGACAATTATACGCTCTGACGGCAGGTTACGCAAAATGTTGCTTGCGTATTCCTTTGCCTCGGCATAACTTGAAAGCCGTTTGATGTTTTTGTTTTTATCGGTGTCAATTCGCTTGTTAATATCGTTGATAAGCTTTATTATCATTGCCGTACTTTCGCCTACGCCGTTAATGCTCAGCAAATCCTCGTATTCTGCGGCAAACACCTTGTCGAGCGTTTTATAGCGGTTTAAAATGTTGTAAGCAATGGGCTTAACATCTTTTCGCGGTATTGAATAAAACAGCAAAAGTTCAAGCAAATGATGATCGTCGAGTGTGTCGCTTGTGCCTTTTATATATCGCTCCTTCATTCTTTTGCGGTGTCCCTCGGGGGATAAGTCAGCCAAGCGCTCACCTCCTCAAAATCATACGGGTTGATTATTAATAAAATTTTTTATTTTGTGAGTCATAAACAAAGCCGACGGATTTCAGCTTTGCCTCCAATTCGGTGCGGTCAATTTCCAAATCCTCGCACAGTGCATCAAGCGACGGATAGCAGTCGCGAAGCTTCATATTAACAACACTCAAAAGCATATACGGATCCTCGGGTAAAAGCATTTCGGTCACCTCTTTAATATCTTTTCGGCGGCGGAAGATAATCGTCGTCATCGCCGTAGCCGTTTTGCCTGTCAAGCTCCTCCTGACGGCGGCGCTTTTGGGCTATGCGTTTTTTGTCCTTTTGGCTTCTGATTATAAACACCGCAATATATGCAATAATTGCGAGTATAATCAAAACAATCAGACTGATTACTATCTTGTTTTTGAAAAATTTTTTAAGTGAATTTATAATTTTTAAAAATGTTGAAAGTTCAATGTTATTTGCGGCAACAAGGTTGACTTTTTCGATAACACGGTCGCCGTAGATAATGTTTGCCGTGCAAATAATCTGACCCTTTTTAATCGGTGCCTCAAGCGTTGACGGCTGATTTTGCGGTTCTATAATTACTGCCGACGGGTCAAGCGATGTCGGCACGAGGGTAGTGATATCCTTTTCGGGAACAAGCTGGACGGTGTCTGCGTCCTTTCCGTTTTCAACGGCAACTTCGGACACAACGGTGTTTTGCCTTACAACGGTTGAATATTTAAGACTGTTAAACGCCCAGTCAAAAAGCGTTGCCGCATCGATAAACGAGCATTTTGTCATTATCCCGTCGATCGACTGTTTCGGCGAGTCCATAACAACGGCAAGGTAGTTATATCCGTCTTTTGATGCCTTTGTTATTACGCAATAACCTGCCTGTTCGGTTGAACCGGTTTTGATGCCCTGCGCATATTCGTAATAATACGAGATATGATATTTGTCCAGCATATAGTTAGTGTGAATAAACTTTGTGCCGTTGTATTCGTAACTTTGAGTTGAAGATATTTTGTTGAATGTGTCATTTTTAATTGCGGCAAGAGTGATTGTTGCCATATCCGCCGCGGTTGTGTAGTGGTTTTCGTCATGCAAGCCGTCGGGATTTACAAAATTTGTGTTTGTGCAACCGAGTGATTTAACCCAATCGTTCATCATTTTTACAAATCCGTCAACACCGCCGTCGACATAATCGGCAAGCACCTGGCATGCGTCGCATGCGGAATGTACCATTGTGAGATACAGCAACTGTTCAATCGTGATTTCGTCGCCGATTTTCAGCCCCGCAACCTGTGCGCCCGTGCCGTAAAGCGACTCGATAGCCCTTTTTGAAACTGTTGTTTTTTGTGACAAATCGCTCACATTATTCAGCGTTACCATTGCGGTTACTATTTTCGTGAGTGATGCGGGGTATTTTTTCTTTTCGGCATTTTTTGACGCAATTACCGGATATGTATCGTCGTCAAGATTTATGAGCATATATGCATCGGCATAAACTTTTGTATTTACCTGATAAATTCCGTCGGTCGATTTTTTTTTGTCGCTGTCAGCCGCAAGCGAGGCAATCGGAGCACAAAAAACGCAGACGATTATTATATTTAAAGTCATAAAAAAAGACAGCAGTTTTTTCATAGACTTGACACCTTTCAAAATAAAATATATTATATATATTATCTTAACACATTTTTTTACATAATAAAAGCATTAAATTGTTTTAAAAACGATTTATTTGGAGGCAAATTATGGTTTATGTTACCGGTGATACCCACGGGGATATAAGTTTTTTTAAGGACCCGAAGCTCAAAAAACTGACCGATGAGGACATACTTATCGTGTGCGGTGATTTCGGCTTTTTGTGGGATAGGTCGGACAAGGAGAAAAAGGCGCTTCAAACGCTTGAAAAAAAGAAATACACCATCTGCTTTGTTGACGGTGCTCACGAAAATTTCGATATTTTAAATTCATACAAGGATTATCGCTTTAAGGGCGGCAACGCGCACAAAATCGCACCGAATATTTTTCAGCTTTTGCGCGGCGAAATATATACATTTGATAAAAAGACCTTCTTCTGCATGGGCGGCGGCGAAAGCGACGACCGCGAAATGCGTACCGAAGGCGAAACTTGGTGGAAAGAGGAAATGCCGAGCGCAGAGGAGCTTATGAACGGCGCAAGAAACCTTAAAGATAACGACTACAAGGTAGATTATGTCATCACCCACGAGGCTCCTGCCATTGCAAAGGATTTTATCCGCCTGCATAAAAATCAGGAGATGCGACTCACTCCGCTCAACACCTATCTTCAGGAGCTTATGAAAAGCGTTGAATACAATCATTGGTTTTTCGGCTCGCTCCATATGGATTTGAACATAAGCAAAAAAATGACTGCCGTTTTCAACGACATTATTAAAATAAGATAATTTTGATATTCTTGGATGCTCTCTTTTGAGGGCATCTTTTTAATTGTAAACCTTTAGCGAAATTATGGTTGACAATTTGATTTTTGCTGATATAATATTTTTGTTCTTAAAAACAGAGCAATTTTTTGAAAGGTAATATCAAATATTATGAGTGAAGCAAAAGCACAAAAATCAAAATCAAAATTTAAGGTTATTGACCTTGTGTATATCGGCCTTTCGGCGGCGTTAATTGCAGTTTGT
>CAVGLE010000020.1:16458-23665 GCA_963630035.1 Mediterraneibacter torques | reverse complement strand
CTTCCTCAACGGCATTTTCCTTGCTTTCGCAATAGATGAAAAGCGGCTTGCCCGTTGACATAAACGAAAGCACTGCGGAATTGAGGTCGCCGATTGCAATATCGGCAACGGCAAGTGCTTCATAGGGATTGAGAATATCGCTTGCGTCAACTATGCTGTCGGCATAATATTCCGAGGTTGTGACATTGTTTAAATTGATTCCGCCGAATATCTTGATAAACACATAATCCTTATAAAGATATTCATAAATGAACGAATCGTTTTTCATCATTTCTTCGTCGGCAGGTTTAGACGAAACATATGCAATTATTTTTCTGCCCTCAAAATCTGGGTGAGCCTCATAGAGTTTTTCGAGGATATGCTGTTTATATTTTTCGTCAAAGAAAATGTCGGTTTTAACATCGCCGGCGATAATCGCATTGACATCCTTGCCGATTGCCTTTTTATAAAATTCGGCAGTTGTTTTTGACGGAGCGACAATATCGGTAACGCTGCTGTAAAGCGGAGCGAGAGCGTATTGTTCCTTAAACAGATTTGAGCGATACTGCTTTGAAATTTTACCGAAAACAGAAAGCGGATAAGCGTCCGGCGGAAGCAAAACAACTCTCGTTTCGTCACGAAGTTTAAAGCAATCAAGCAATGTGTTCGGGCTGTCGATAATAACATACTCAGCATTTGCAACCGCTGAAATAACATCTTCTATCTTATCGCCGCCGTTGACAATTGTGACACTGCCCTTGGAGCGTTTTTTGATTGAATGCAAAACCTCCTGCGACACAATATCAAACGCAACAACACTGCCTTTTTTGAGCGAACCGCGAGCCGCGTCATAGAGTTTTTGAGCAACTTCCTTTTGCTCCCTGATAAGTTGAACGCGCTTATAGTAAGGAAAATAACTGCTTTCGACTCTCGGAACGGTGTAAAAATGCTCGAACGATTCGCACGGCTTTTTGTGGCTTTCGAGATTGTCAAACGCATACTCGAGTATTCTTTGGGTGGCATGCCCGTCGCACGAGCGCATAAATTTGTATCTGAAATCCTGAATTGCCTTTTTGTCAAATCGCTCGTCAATATGCTGAATATAATCTATCATTTCAAAGTTTGTTTTTGCGATGAGACCGGGCGCAAGCTCGTAGTAATCATAATAAAATCCGCGCCAATCGAAATATTCGTCGAGGTCATAGGCAAAGAAAATAAGCGGCTTTTCAAACAAACTGTATTCAAAAACAAGCGACGAATAGTCGGAGATGCAAATATCCGAAACGGAGAGCAACTCCTCAATGGTCAAAACATTACCGACATCCATTGCAAAATCCTTATACTCGTCCTCAACAACAGGCGGCTTTTTAACATGCGGATGATATTTGAAAAGGAGAACATACTCATCACCGAGTGCCTCATAAAACATTTTGACATTGAGCATATTCGGTGCTTTTGCTTTTTTTACTCTGCCGCGAAATGTCGGCGCATACAAAATAACTTTTTTGCCCTTAGCCTGCGGCACAACCTCGTAAAGATGGTTGCGGGCGGACTGCAAAAATTCATCGTCATAAAAAATATCGGTTCTGCTTGAGCCGGTTGCCTGAACAACGCCGCTTTTTTCGTCGATATTCATAGCCTCATAATAAGCCCACGAAACCTCCGGAGAGCTGACGGTGACAAGCGAATAGTTTTTGTTGAACGGATGACGCAACTGTTCCTTTCTGCTTTCGCCGAAAATCAAATCGGCAGTGGAAAAACCGAACTTTTTGAACGCGCCGCAACCGTGCCAAAGCTGAATAATTTTTGTCTCGGGGCGAAGCGGCATTGCCGAAAGTGCATTTGAACCCTCGTCGATAAACACATATTTTGCGGTGGCAATATCTTCAACGGCGTTGATGCAACGCTGAGTATAATCGGCTCTGATAGTATTGCCGTTGAGCAAAAAGTGGGTGTGAATATTGTAATCATAATTATTTGCCAACTCATCAAACATAACCTGAAGGCTGTTTGTAAGATAAGGCAATCTGATTTCGACAAACACAACTTTGTTTTCGTCAACCGGATTTTTGGCAGCGGCCTTGTATGCGCGCGGAATTTTTTTGCCAAGCAACTTGTGTTTAAAATAATTGTTTCCGTTTTTGCGAACTTTTTTTCTGAGGGATATTTCGACATTTTTCACACCGTCGAGTATCGCATGCTTTATCTTGAACACAAGGGAATTGTTTTCGACCGAAAAGGCTCCCCTGTTATCGCCGTTGTAATTGTAATAAAATTGCTCGCTCATATTTCACCTCTTACAGTTTTTAATATTTCATCGGCAACACGCTTGCTTGAGTTGCCGTCAAGATTATCAAAAAATTTTGTTTTAAACGCGCCGACCTTTTCATAGTCAAAATCACGGCTTTTAACAGCTGTGACAAGCTCGTTTTCGGAAAATACGATTTTTCCCGGAACAAAGTTTTCAAAGTCATAGTAAAAATCGCGGTTTGAAATATAATCATACAAATCAAACGCATAGAAAATCATCGGAATATCAAGAAGCGATGCTTCGAATATCGCGCTTGAATAGTCGGTGATTAAAAGATTTGTCACAAAGAGCAAATCGTTAAGCTCGTCATCGTCCGAAAGGTCAATAATATAATCTCTGTACCTCTCGTCAATTTCAAAACGCTCCTTACAAAACGGATGGAGTTTTAAAATTATTGCGTAATCGTCGCCGATTGACTCGTAAAATTTGTTGGGGTCAAATGTTTCCATGGGATAATAGGCTGTTTTTTGACCGTGCCCCCTGAATGTCGGGGCGAAAAGAACGATTTTTTTGTTTCGCAGGGCGGGATGTTTCGAATAAAATGATGATTTAATTTTTTGCGCATACTCCTTATCGAGAAAAACATCGGTGCGCGGAATACCTGTCGGCAAAACGCATTTGTCGCTTATGCCGAAGCCCTCGGCATAATGCTTTGCAATTTCTGCCGATGAGACGATTGCACGGTCATACATTCTGTGGTTAATATCGGTTTGAAGAGGGCCGCCCTTTTTTCCGAGGCGCGAGTAACCGAAAGTTTTAAACGCACCGCAGGCGTGCCAAAGTTGCCAAAGCTGTGTTTCACTGCGTTTTTTGACGGTGTTTGTGAGCCTGAAATAATCGTCGATAACAACAACCTTTGATGTTGCATAAAGCTCGTAAAACCGTTTGATATATTTATATTTAAAGTGTCCGTTTGAGTCAGAGAAAAGGAGAAATTGGAAATCAATATCCTTATTATCCTTGAGTTTGTCGTAAACAAATTCCAAATTACCGGTGAGATTGTCTCTCCTGCCGGAAACGAATGTAACTCTGTTTTGAACAATCGGTTTTTTGCAAAACATGTTGTATCTGATTCGGCAAAAAGAATACAGTATACCCGAAACAAATTTGACAACATCTTTGCGTTTCAAGCTGAACTTAAGAAAATCGGAAATATTTTCTTTAATTTGAAGATAAATATTTCTCAGCGGCGACGAATAGGAATTTATTTGTCGCTTTCGTTGCAAATCGAGACCCGCAAGCATTCCGTCAAGTGCAAAATACGGTAAAAGGCAAATTGCAAGCGCAAGGCGGATAATGCCCATCGGAATATTGAGAATTTTTTTGAACATGCTGTCGGTGCTGTAATCACTGGCGGTATGATTTTTCTTAAAAACAAGACGGCTGTTTTCAAAATCGAAATTTACAAAATACATCGAAGCACCGCCGTGATGCTCAAGCTTGGGAACGAGTATTGCATCGGAACAGGTTAAGCCGTCGTTTCTCTCCGAAAGGACATAATTTTTATCAACATTTTCAAGTTCGTCCGAATTGAGAGCATACCTGTCTACTTTAAACGGCAAACCTTCAACCGAATTGTCACCGTAATAAAAATCAAGCCTTGCAGTTATATCGCCGTCGCAGGGATTCAGAAAAACATTGTCAAGCAAAATTTCGCCGTTAAAAACCGTTGTACATTCATCGCCGTGACGATAGGTTGCCGATGCCGTCAGCGGTATGCGGCGCATATCGTCGCCTTGAAAAAACACAATTTTTGTTTTTGGCGTTGCGCCGTCATCATACGGGCAGGTCACGCAAAGCGATGCGAGCAAATCGTTGCCCGTGACTGTTAAATTGTTTATAACAGTATCGGTTTCAAACATAAAAATTCCTCTGTAACTAAACACAAAATAAGTACATTATGCACTGTTCCGTAATAATAAGAATAATCAGTATTATAACATATATATGCGTTCAAATCAAGGATATTATGGTGCTGAATGTCCCGTTGAGATTCGGTTGATAAACGGTTGATATTTTTAAGAAAATTTTAGAAATATCGGCATGGCTGTTGATTGACTTGGCGTAGCTGTTATGCTATAATTTTTTATGATATAAGTGAGTAATTTTGTAATTTTACACGCATACACAGCACGGGTTAAATCGACAGATTGCCGTTACCGCCGTTCGGAATCGGACTTATACGCAGTTTTATGATGCTGTGTATGGGTCTTTTTTATAATAAAAGGAGTGTTGCTTGATGAAGGAGTATTTAAAATCCGTTGACGATGTTATAGAAGAAAACAATTCGTCACGCGACGGACTGTCTACACGGACAGCCAAAGGCATTTTGGAACGAAAGGGCAAAAACAAGCTTGCCGATGGTGAAAAAGCATCGCTTTTTGCACGGTTTTTGACAAAACTTGCCGACCCGATGATAATAATACTGATTGTTGCGGCACTTGTAAGCGCAATCATCTCGGCATTTAACGGCGACGGCGGCTATGCCGATGTAATCATTATAATGATTGTTGTATTAATAAATGCCGTTTTGGGTGTATATCAGGAATCGAAAGCCGAAAAAGCGATTGAAGCCCTGCAGGAAATGACGGCGGCAACAACAAAAGTTATCCGCGACGGAATTTTGCAGGATATTAAAAGCGAGGATATTGTAATCGGCGACATTATTGTGCTTGAAGCAGGCGACAGCGTGCCGGCAGATTGCAGAATAATAGAAAGTGCATCACTTAAAATCGAGGAATCGGCGCTTACGGGAGAATCCGTGCCGTCAATCAAAACCTCGGATACAATTGATTCGCTCGGCTCAAACGATATTCCGCTCGGCGACAGAAAAAATATGTGCTATATGGGCTCGTCGGTAGTTTACGGCAGAGGCAAGGCAATTGTAACAGCCACGGGTCAGGAAACCGAGATGGGCAAAATTGCCGACGCACTCCAAAGTGCAAAAGACGAATCTACTCCGCTTCAAAAAAAGCTCAATCAACTGTCAAGAGTACTATCAATAATAGTATTGGGCATTTGCGCATTTATTTTTGTGTTTGACATAATACGCTCGCTTGCAGTCGGCGACGGTTTGACATTGGAATCAACGCTCAAATTCTTTATTGTTGCCGTATCGCTTGCCGTTGCGGCTATACCCGAGGGACTTGCGGCAGTAGTAACAATTGTGCTTTCAATCGGCGTTACAAAAATGAGCAAACGAAATGCGGTTATACGCAAACTGACCGCGGTTGAAACGCTCGGATGCACACAGGTTATCTGCTCCGACAAAACAGGAACGCTGACGCAAAACAAAATGACCGTTGTTGAACACAGAGGCGACAATGAGGAACTGCTTGCAACTGCAATGTCGCTTTGCAACGATGCCGAATTACAACTTGACGGCACAATCAAGGGTGAGCCGACAGAGGCGGCGCTTGTTGAATACGCCGACAAGCTCGGACTTGACAAGGCAGGCATTGTCAAAGTTTTTCCGCGTGTTGCCGAAGCTCCGTTTGACTCATCACGAAAAATGATGTCAACAATCCATAAAACGAAAAACGGTTTTGTTCAATATACAAAAGGTGCGCCTGATATTGTGCTTGCGCACTGCACGAGCGCACTTGTCAACGGTAGGAAGGTGCCGATGACCGGCGAGTTGATTGCAAAAATCGTTGAAGACAACAAAAATATGGCAGACAAAGCACTTCGCGTTCTCTGTGCAGCCATGAGAACATATGCGATTGAGCCGGAATGCAACCCCGAAACGCTTGAGGAGGGGCTTTGCTATATAGGACTTGCAGGTATGATTGACCCGGTAAGACCCGAGGTTATTTCCGCAATTGAGGAATGCAAATCGGCAGGAATAAGGCCGATTATGATAACAGGCGACCACAAGGACACGGCGGTTGCAATCGCAAAACAGCTCGGAATTTTGACCGATGCGTCGCAGGCTTTGACCGGAGCCGACCTGAACGAAATGAGCGACGATGAGCTTGATGCGCAAATCGAAAACTACTCGGTTTATGCAAGAGTTCAGCCGGAACACAAGACGAGAATTGTCAACGCATGGAAAAAGCGCGGAACAGTGACGGCAATGACCGGAGACGGTGTAAACGATGCGCCGTCAATCAAAAACGCCGACATAGGAATTGCCATGGGAATTACGGGCACGGATGTAACAAAAAGCGTTTCCGATATGGTGCTTGCCGACGATAATTTTGCAACAATTGTTTCTGCCGTTGGTGAAGGCAGAAAAATTTATGACAATATCAGAAATTCAATTCAATTTTTGCTTTCATCAAACTTGAGCGAAGTTATTTCGATTTTTGTTGCAACGGTATTGGGATTTACACTGTTTGAGCCTGTACACCTTTTATGGATTAACCTTATTACCGACTGTCTCCCTGCCCTTGCGCTCGGACTTGAAAAAGGCGATCCCGATATTATGAGCAGAAAACCGAGGAACACAAATGACGGCATTTTTGCCGGCGGAATGGGAATTGACATTTTATGGCAGGGCATTATGGTAACGGCGCTTACGCTGATTGCATATGCGTGCGGCACAAAAATGGCAGGCACGGCGGACAGCGCGTTGATTCATCAAAACGGAATGACAATGGCATTTTTAACGCTTTCAATGGCAGAAATTTTTCACTCATTTAATATGCGTTCGCGACGCGAATCGCTCTTTAAATTAGGCAAACCGAACTGTTACTTATTAGGTGCCATGGCAATATCGCTTATTCTTTCAACAGCGATAATTTATGTTCCGTTTTTAAGAACGGCATTTGATTTTGCACACATCGATGCAAAAGAATATTTTCTCTCGTTATTGCTCGCAGTGCTTGTAATCCCGATTGTGGAAATCGCAAAACTTGTTGAGCGAAAGCTGAATAAATAATTGACAAAACTAAAATTTTAGATTATTAATAATAT
>CAVGLE010000020.1:1867-16448 GCA_963630035.1 Mediterraneibacter torques | reverse complement strand
TAATATAGGTGGATTTTCCGCCTATATTATTTTTTGCGGTGAGTGACATGAAAGAAATGAAGGACATTTTTGATTACATTGAAAAATACGGTGACAAATCGTTTGAGGAAAAGGAATTTAACGAAATTGACAACATAATTTTTTCTCAGCTCGTTTACAACGATTTCGGCACAACAGTCGGCAAGGACGAAGTGTTTTTATGTGATGCGGCAATGGATTTTTTTGCAAAAAACAGCGATGAAGAATTAGAAGAGCTTATCGGAATAACACAAAAATCAGCCGCACTGCTTATGGAATGCGCAAAAACAAGGCGATACGGCTATGTGCGCCTTTGCGACTATGTAAACAGCGTGAACTGTGAAATCGACAAGCAATTTGCGGGGCTGAATTTTATTTTGAACGACAAAACGCTGCTTGTTGCTTTTCGTGGAACAGACACAACTATTGCAGGAATCAAGGAGTCGGCAATGCTGTCATATATGTTCCCCGTTCCTGCGCAAATCGAGGCACTGCACTATTTTCAGGAAACGGCAATGGTCAAAAAATGCGACGAAATAATTTTGTGCGGACACTCAAAGGGCGGCAACCTTGCGCTTTACGCGGCGGTGAACTGTTCAAACTCGCTGAAAAAGAAAATCTGTGCGATTTATGAGGACGATGCGCCCGGATTTCCGAAATGGTTTTTTGAACGGTACGATTTTAAACAAATTGCGCCGAAAACGCACTTTTTTACTCCGCAGGGGTCAATCATCGGCAGAATGCTAAATCATGCAAACGCACCGATAATCGTTGAAAGCACGAACAGCGGACTGAAACAGCACCAAGTTTCGTCTTGGGTGATTGAAAACGATAAATTCAAAACCTGCGAAAAATATGACGCATCGTCGGACTTTTTTGCCGAATACATCAACAAAATGATTGATTATGTCGGCGAGGACGACCTTGAACAATTCTTCAATTCAATCGAATATGTGTTGACAAATATCGGAATAGACGATTTTTACGATTTTAAATCGTTTGATTTGAAAAAAACATACAACGCAATCGACACACTTTCAGACCTGACAAAGGAGCAAAAGGAGCGTTTTAAACTGATTATAAAAAAGGCGTCAACCGATTTTGCAATGGAATATTTCGGCACAAAAGCGCGCAGTTATATCGGCAAAATAAGACCCGAATTACCGAAGCCGAAAAAAGCGGAAACAGAAAAACAACAATTAAATTCAAACAAAAAATAAAACAGCATAACAAAGACAAAACGACTGCAACGGTGTTTAGCCGAAGCAGTCGTTTAATTTTATATTTGAATTAAATTATTCCTCTGTGTCGTCCTCTTCAAACTCGAAATTGAGAGTTTCGCCGCAGGACGGACACTCAAAATTGCCCTCGAGAACAGTATCCTCGTCAACGGTGAATTCTGCGCCGCATGCAGGACATGTGATTTCGTAATCCTCATAGTCCTCATCGTCAATATCGCTGAAATCATCGTCATAAACAATTTCTTCAAGGTCGCAAAGGTCATCGTCAATATCGTCAACCTGCTCCTCGACAGCGTCAAGTTCCTCAGTAATATCGAGAACATCCTCATTGAGGTTGTCAAGAACGGAAACGATTGCTTTAAAAACCTTTGTTTCTTTTTTATTTTCGTCTAAATCAAGGCCGTCAAGCAAACCCTTGAGATAGCCCAAAGCTTCTGTTGTATCCATATTATGCACGCTCCATATATTCGCAGGTACGGGTGTCAATTCTAATCATATCGCCTTCGTTGATGAAAAGCGGAACGCGAATTTCTGCGCCCGTTTCAACAGTTGCAGGTTTCAATGTGTTTGTAGCCGTATTGCCCTTAAGACCCGGCTCTGTGTGTGTAACCTCAAGAGTTACAAATGTCGGCGGCTCAACGCCGAAAACTTTGCCCTTGTATGAAAGGATTTTGCAAACATCGTTTTCCTTAACATATCTGAAGCTGTCGGGAAGATCTGCCTCTGCAACAGGAATCATATCGAAAGTTTCGTTATCCATAAAATAATAAAGTCCGTCATCATTGTATGAATAAGCCATTTCCTTTCTCTCGATGTAAGCTGTAGGATACTTTGCCGACGGGTTGTAGCTTTTTTCAACTACCGAACCGGTAATTACATTTTTTGTTTTTGTTCTTACAAATGCGGCGCCCTTGCCGGGTTTTACATGCTGAAATTCGATAACCTGAAGAACATTGCCGTCCTCTTCAAAGGTTACGCCGTTTCTGAAATCGCCTGCTGAAATCATATTTATACCTCCGTGAATTGTATAATCAAAATATTACTAATTTATTTTACAGTATTTCAAGCAATAAATCAATACCCATTTTATAACTATCTTTGCCGAAACCGCAAATTTGTTTAACACAAACCGGTGTGATAACAGAAATTTTTCTGAAATCTTCTCTCTTGTGAATATCGCTCATATGCACCTCTACAAACGGTGTATAATCCGCAACAGCCTCGATGGCGTCGCGAATGGCGTATGAATAATGAGTATAAGCGCCTGCATTGATAACGACGCCGTCATACTCATCTTTGCTTTTGTGAATCAGGTCGATAATATCGCCCTCGTGATTTGACTGATAAAACGACATTTCGGCACCCTTTGACTCGCCGTACGCCTTAAGTTCGGCGTTAATATCGTCAAGGGTTTCGGCACCGTAGACATTCTTTTTTCTTATTCCCGTCATATTGAGATTGGGACCGTTTAAAACTAAAATCTTCATAAAATCACCAAAATAACAAAAGGAGCGATAAATTTCGCTCCTAATTGCTTACTTATACTTTCTTTTGCGAGCAGCCTCGCTCTTCTTTTTACGAGCTACCGAAGGCTTTTCGTAATGCTCTCTCTTTCTTACCTCTTGGATGATACCATCACGAGAAGTTTGGCGCTTAAATCTTCTGAGTGCGCTGTCAAGAGATTCATTTTCCTTAACTTTTACCTGGCTCACGATATTCCCTCCCTCCGACCATCGGGGGTTATTTGATACTTAAACTTTATATCGGTAGTGATTATATAAAAAAATCCAACCGTTGTCAAGCATTTTAGCGAATAATGTAAAAATTTAGTGATTTGTTATAAAAATTCGCAAAACAAAGCCGAATTATAATAAATATTTTCGGTATTTCAATAAGAAATGAGCTTATTTTAAGCAATTGTCAGACCATTTTGCGTTTACTGTAAAAAATAAAATCTTGCAGAAATATGCTTTGTTTTTCAAAGCGATTCATCGGTAAACAGAGCCGTGTTTTCATCATCTTATCGGTCGATTTACCGTCAATCATCAAATTGCAACAAGCTAATTGCCGATGTGAAATTTACATATAAATAGATAATAAGTAAGTGTAAAATAAGTTATAATTGTATATTGATATTAAAAAATTAATATGCTAAAATATAAGGCAAAATATCAGTATAAAATCAGGTGAATATATAATGAAGAAAAATTTGGCGGTAATTTTCGGCGGAGCATCGTCCGAACATGACATAAGCTGTATTTCGGCAAACGGTGTTTTGTCAAATATAGACAAAAGCAAATACAACATTTATATGCTCGGCATAACAAAAAGCGGCGAATGGTATTTATTTGATGATGACATTGCGCTTTTGCCGCAGGACAAATGGCTTGATTCAAAGTCACTCAAAAAAGCATACATATCCCCCGACTCGGCAATTCACGGAATAGTAACCGAGGACGGCGAGCAAATAAAAATTGATGTTGCATTTCCGATTTTGCACGGCAAAAACGGCGAGGACGGCACAATTCAGGGCTTGTTTCAGCTTGCGCAAATTCCGTTTGTCGGCTGTGACGCCACATCCTCCGGTTCATGCATGGACAAGGCGGTTACAAACGCAGTTGCCGACGCGTTCGGAATCGACCAGGCAAAATGGTGCTCATTCACAAAATACGAATACAGAAAAGACACCGAAAAATGCATCAAATCGGCAGTTGAAAAACTTGGATTCCCTATTTTTGTCAAGCCGGCAAATGCAGGTTCATCCGTCGGCATAAGCAAGGCTCACAACGAAAAAGAGCTTAAGACAGGTGTTGAAACTGCACTCAAAGAGGACAAAAAAGTAATTCTTGAAGAATTCATCGAGGGATACGAAGTTGAATGTGCCGTTTTGGGCAATGACGAGCCTGTTGCCGCAGAAGTAGGTCAAATAGTTTCGGCAGCGGAGTTTTATGATTTTGATTCAAAATACAACAACCCCAAATCGGAACTTCACATTCCCGCACTCATAAGCAAGGAAAAGCGCGACGAGGTGCGCACGGCGGCACTCAATGCATATAAAGCACTCGGATGCGAGGGGATGAGCAGATGCGACTTTTTCGTAACCAAAGGCGACGAGAGAGTTTTGTTGAACGAGATAAACACAATTCCGGGTCAAACACCGATAAGCATGTATCCAAAGCTTTTCGAGGCTGTCGGCGTTTCATACACCGAGCTTATCGACAGTTGGCTTGACCTTGCGCTTGAGCGCGGCGGAATTATTTAGCAGAAGGTATAAAAATGGCTAAAAAAGCACTTATTAAAATAACCGGAAAACAAATATACGGTCCCGACCATGATGACAGCATTGAGCTGACAACAATCGGCACGCTTGAGGAAACCGACGACACATACATCATAAGATATAAGGAACAGCAGGAACCGCCGCACAAGCCGATTTCGGCAAAGTTGAGCATTTCAAAGGACGAAAAAAATGTTGAAATGCTGCGCTCGGGTCCTTACAGCTCATGCCTCATTATCGAAAGAGCAAAGCGAAACCTTTGCAAATACGGCACAGAATACGGCGATTTGCTTATGGGCGTTTACGGCAGAAGCATTGAAACCGATTATGACGGTCGCGAGGGCGAATTTCGCTTTTGTTACGATATAGATGTAAACGGTGCGCTCACATCGCAAAACGAGGTCAGAGTAAAACTTAAGCACCAAAAGAAAAGGCAGGAGAAACAGCAATGTCACAATTAGTAAAGCAAACACAGGATAAATTAAACGAAATAATCATTGCCGCCGTTAAAAGCGCAACGGCAAATGGCGAACTCCCCGAGAGCGAAATGCCGTCATTCATAATTGAAAAGCCGTCGGACAAGAAAAACGGCGACTTTTCAACAAACATTGCAATGGCAGGTGCAAGATGCTATCACAAGGCACCGAAAATGATTGCCGAATCAATAGTTAATTCACTCGACCTTGACGGCACGCTTATCGACAAAGCCGAAATCGCAGGTCCGGGATTTATCAATTTCTATCTTTCTGACGATTACTATTCAAAAATTGTTTTAGACGCCGTTAAACAGGGCGAAGACTACGGCAAATCGGACTACGGCAAGGGTAAAAAAATACTTGTTGAATTTGTATCGGCAAATCCGACGGGACCCATGCACATAGGCAACGCAAGGGGCGGTGCAATCGGCGACTGCCTTGCATCAGTTCTTGATGCGGCAGGATACTGTGTTCAAAGAGAATTTTATATAAATGATGCAGGTAATCAAATCGAAAAATTTGCCACCTCGCTTGAGGTGAGATACCTCCAGCTTTGCGGCAAAGAAGTTGAAATGCCGGAGGACGCATACCACGGTGCGGACATTACAGATCACGCAAAGGCATTTTACGAAATCAACGGCGACAAATATGCAGATACCGAAAGCAAGGCACGCAGAGACGCACTTGTAGGCTATGCTTTGCCGAAAAACATTGAGGGACTTGAAAGAGATTTAAAAAAATACAGAATCGTTTATGACAAGTGGTTCAGAGAATCATCGCTTCACAATGACGGCTCTGTTCAAAAGGTTATCGACACACTCAAAGGAAAGGGTGTGACATACGAGCAGGACGGCGCACTTTGGTTTAAAGCAAGCGAGTTCGGCAATGACAAGGACATTGTGCTTGTCCGTGCAAACGGTTTGCCGACATATATTGTGCCGGACATTGCGTATCACTGCAATAAACTTGTAACAAGAGGTTATGACAAGGCTATAGATGTTTTGGGAGCAGACCACCACGGATATGTCCCGAGGATGAAAGCGGCATTGACTGCGCTCGGTCTTGACGCCGACAGACTTGACATAGTAATTATGCAAATGGTAAGGCTTGTGCGTGACGGCGAAACAATCAAACTTTCAAAACGCTCAGGCAAGGCTATCACACTCAACACATTGCTTGAAGAAGTTCCGATTGACGCGGCAAGATTTTTCTTCAACCTGAGAGAGCCAAACTCTCACTTCGATTTTGACCTTGAGCTTGCGGCAAAGCAGAGCAGCGAAAACCCGGTATATTATGTTCAATATGCACACGCAAGAATTTGCTCGATTCTCAAAAAGGCACAGGAACAAGGCTTTGAAATGACAACTCCGAGCGTCGAGGAACTTAACGCACTCAACTCGTCAGAGGAGAGAGAGCTTATATCTCACCTTGCAAGCCTTACGGACGAAATCATTTCGGCTGCCAAGGGATACGACCCTGCAAAAATAACTCACTATGTTGTTGAGCTTGCAACGCTTTTTCACAAATTCTACAATGCTCAGCGTGTTATGATTGACGATGAAAAGCTGATGAATGCAAGGCTTTATCTTTGCACGGCTGTTAAAAACACAATCAAAAACATTTTGACAATGCTCAAAATCGATGCGCCGGAATCAATGTAACACACGGAAAAGAGGCTTCTAATGAAACTCAAAGCAAGTACGCTCCACAGGCTCGGTAACAGGCTTGTGAATTATATGTATAAAAATCCCGAGACGAATATGCTCAAGCTTGTGAAACTTGCAAAGTTTGTTGCAAAAAACATTTATCCCGCAAGCACATTTACCGCGCCGATTGATATTATCACAAACAAAAACAACATTTGGCACGATTATCTTTTTAACGGGCTTGAGGATATTGACAGAGAGCAATTCAAAAGTATTGCGCTCACATTTGCGATTGACGCCGGATATATCGGCACATCAACGTTGCGCTCAAACAGAGAAAAACTCGGTTGCAACATTCCGTGGGTAATTTTGATGGATCCGACCTCGGCATGCAACCTAAAATGCAAAGGATGCTGGGCATCTGAATACGGTCACAAATCAAACCTTACCCTTGACGAAATGAGAAAAGTTGTATCAGAGGCGAAAGCACTCGGAACGCATTTTTTTATGTTCACCGGCGGCGAGCCTCTTGTAAGAAAAAAAGACATTTTGACGCTTGTCGGAGAAAACAAGGATTGCATTTTTCTTGCTTTCACAAACGGAACGCTCGTTGACGGACAATTTTGCGAAGATATGAAGAAGGCAGGAAATCTTGCTCTCGCGCTCTCGGTTGAAGGCACTCGGGAAACAACCGATATGCGCCGCGGCGACGGTGTTTATCAAAAGGTTATCGAGGCAATGAGGTTGCTCAAAAAACACAAATGCCTTTTCGGTACTTCCGTTTGCTACACGAGCGCAAATTACAAGGCAGTCACCTCCGACGAATTTTATGATACGGAAATTGAAAACGGAGCAAAATTCGCTTGGTATTTTCACTATATGCCGGTCGGCTCTGATGCAGACACATCGCTTTTGCTCACACCGGAACAGCGCGAATATGTTTACAGAGCAATCCGAGACAAGCGTGACAAAACACACGGCAAACCGATTTTTACGGTTGATTTTCAAAATGACGGCGAATTTGTCGGCGGCTGTATAGCAGGCGGCAGAAACTATTTTCACATCAACAGCGAAGGCGATGCCGAGCCGTGCGTATTTATTCATTACAGCGATGCCAACATTCGCGAAAAATCGGTGCTTGAATGCTTACGCTCACCGCTGTTCAAGCAGTATTACAAAGGTCAGCCGTTTAACGACAATATGTTGCGCCCCTGCCCCATGCTCGAAAATCCGCAGGCGTTGAGATACATTATTGAAAAAACAGGTGCAAAATCTACAAACCTGACCATTCCCGAATCGGCTGAAACACTGTGCTCAAAATGTGATGAATATGCGGCATTATGGGCACCGACCGCAAAACGCATTTGGGAAGAAAAGGAGCGTTTTCACCCGTTCACGCAATATTACCGCGATACCCAGGAGGGTAAAGCAGAACTTGCACAAAAAGCAAATAATTAACACTGTAAAATCCATTTCAATCGAAATGGATTTTGTTATACCTAATATATATGCAAAAAAGCTCCCGTTCAAATCAATGAACGGGAGCCGTTTTTATATAATTGCAATGTAATTAAATTATTTCTTTTGAGGTCCGTTAAAGCCCTTCTCTTCTTGAAATGCGGCAATTTTATCAATTACGCCGAGAACTACATCAAATCCCTGACCTACTGTTTCTGCGCTGAAGCGCTCGGGCATATCGTGCCAAGTATGATAATAATATGTAAGCATTGGGTTTTGAGCGGCAAATGTAACTGATTTAATGCCTGCCCTTGTCATAGGTGTTGAGTCACAACCGCCGACCGGATTATGAATACAACCGTTTGTCTTGCTTTCGATACCCATTTCTTTAAATGTATCCTTAAACATTTTTTCCATATCGGTATCAAAGCGGCAACCCTGCCAATCATCCTTAATAACAACTTCAAAATATCCTTCGTCGGCAACAGAGTCGATATTGATATTCCAAGCGTTTTTGGTAAGATCATCGTGCTTGTGGGCATCTGCAAAAGCCATTGAACCGCGTAAACCTGCTTCCTCGGAACCGACATTGAGATCTACAATGCGGCAACCTTTCGGGAGTTTGTCGGGGTGCTCTTTAAAATACTTGATAACCTCATAGCTGAGTGCACAACCTGTTGCGTTATCCATAGCACCTCTTGATGCGTTTTTCTCGTTCGGGTCGCCCCACATAACAACAAACATTGAGCCGATTGCAGTTAAAATCGGAATAAAGTGCATTGCAATTCTGAAATTGCCGAATGCAGTTGAATCAATAATATTTTGCGCCCAAGTTGCGTGGCAAAGGTCGCCCGAATAAACAACAGCCATAAAGATTGAAACAAAGCACATAAAGAAGAAACATACTGCACCAAAGCCAACCTTTGCATATGTTGCAATCAAGCCCATTGCAGGATTGTCATCCTTATATTTATGTGCATGTTCGGAGTGACGCCATGTCCAGCTTGTGTCTGTGTGACCGGAGAGAATGATTGTGTAATCGTATTTTCCGTCCTCGGGAACAAGCTCGCCGTATGTGTTTTGAGAAATTTCTCTGTGGAAAAACATATCAAACCATGTTTTGTAAAAGAAGCAACTGAAAACGAGCCAAATAACTGCGCAAACAGATGCAAGAGCCATACCAATCCAAAGTGAGGTGATTTGAAGAGCAATGTATGTAAGACCGCTCAGAATAACACCTACCCAGCCTGCGTATGACAAGCCGCCGATTGATGAACGTGGAGAAACGAAAAATTCCTCCTGCTTCGGTTCGATACCGATTTCACGAAGCTTTTCACCCATGTAGTCAGCGTATTTTTTTTCACCGTCAGAACCCGGAAGCCTTGAGCCTACCGTTTTCGCCGCATAATTGACGATTTCATACGCTTCGTCACCGTATTTTTTTGTTTCGTCTTTCATTTAACGGAACCTCCTATAACATTAATGTTTTTATTTTACATTAAATATATGCCAAATGCAACATTATATTGCAAAAATATAAATTATTTTTAAACAAATTGCTCATTTGATACAAAAATCATCTGAAAAATACACAAACATACATAACACCTTTTAGATTTAAATTTCTGTATTCAACATTAGAAAGTGCCGTGGTTGATTGATTGACCGTAAGATTTTTGCCGGAAAGCGAAACGCCGAACATTGAACCGCTGTTTGTGGCAATACCGAAATAGTTGTAATCTGACTCATTCGCAATATCAACAACCTGCGGCGTGTATCCGTGCGCAAAAACAATCGCAACACGCGGCGTAAAATCAGCCGTGCAGGTTATCACTCTTGAATTTGCGTTGTTGCCTATAAAGGTTTGGATTGAATAAACATTGTTCCAAACATCTTTTTCAGCTTGTGTTGTGTGCAAAACGGTGTTTTCCGTATGTGTTGTCACAAAATCTTCGATTTTTTGATTGTCTGTATTAAAATCGTTTCGTTTGGGAACATCTGTGCCCTGCCACTGATTAAGCCCGATTTTATCTGTTTTTGCTGAACTACTCAATAATATCACTCCTTAAAGTTTCAAGTACACTGCACGGCAAGCCGAAATTGTCATATGTGTCAAAGGTTTGGTTCCATTCGTCCCATGAATCAAAATCCATTCCGTCACCGTCAAACAATGCATCGGTACATATCAAAATATAGCTTTTGATAAAAAGTCCGAGGCGGTGTAAATCCTTTTGCTTAACGCCGGAAAATACCGTTTGCTTGTTGCTGACCGTGCATTTTCCCGAGCCAACGCGCGAAAAAGCACGGTTAAAGTCATCTGCCCTGTAATCGCAAAACGGCATTGAAAGTCTCTCGATAATCTGCTGTTTGATAAGTTCGTCGCCGTATCTTTCGGTATCGATATCAAGCAAATCGATATAGCTTTGCATATTATAATTGCCCTTTGTGTTGATGAATACGGAATCGTAGGCGTTTTTAAGGCGGGTTTTGACTGTTTCAACACCATTTGCATATGCATAAATTTCTGCATTGGTAATACCGTTTTCTTTAAACGAAAGGCCAAGTCCCTCAAGCAGCCCTTTCATTCTCTCATACTCATTCGTCATACGCCGCCACCTTAATTTCGCCCGGTGTTAGATATGATGTATCATAGCACCACACAGAGCCGCCTTTGCCGTTTTTATCGGTAATATTGCAATATGTAAGCGATTCATCACGCATAAGTGAATAAATCAGCTTGTTCAAATTAAGTGATTCACCGATTTTAAGGCGATCAAAATATTGTTTTATTTCCTCAACAAGAGCCGATTTGAGTTTTTCGTCCTCAAAAGCCGATTTGTTGATATAAACACACAAATCGGTAGGCACATCGGTTGCAAGCTTTGTTGTCGAATAACAGCCTGCCATTGTAATGATTTGGGCGGCATTTGAAACCTTGTTTGAAAGTGACATAGGAAGTGTGCCGGATTTTGTGCGCAAATGGATTGTGTAAAGTGCATTACTGCGCATAAATTTGCAATCGACAACATCGTCAATTCTTGTTATTGCCTGTTCAAACGCGCTTTCGTTCACACCCGTCGGCGCAACTGAATATGCGCTCAAAATTCGTCTGCGCAGTGACTCGTCCGTTTCGTCATCCGTGCCACCTATAAATGAGTCATCGTTTCTTACGCCCGAAATACCTTTTGGGCAGTCAACCATAACGGTGATTGTTTGCGCTTTTGCGTTATACTGTGCACCTGCGGCAATTGCGCTTGCGGTGACGCTTACTTGCGTTTCACCTGCCGAAAGAACTGCCTCTTGCGTTGTTTCAAACTGAATATACGGACTGCCTTTTACAGAACAAACAGTACCTTTGGGTACCGAAAGTTCACTTTCGCTCGGATCGTCAACATAAAAGGTCAACACTCCGCTTGACTTTGATGCTCCCTTTCGTGCAATGTCGCGCAGTGCGGCGTGATAGTCAAGTTCCGTGCCGCTTGCGGTTTGCGGAAACGACTGACGAAAAATGTAGTCGCCGTAGCATGAAAGAGAATAAAGTTCCGACGCAACAGCCTGAAATCTTGCACCGAGGTCGCTCATCAAATCAACATTCTCTCCGCTTTTTTCATAAAATGCATTTTTCATATTGTTAAGTATTTCATCATATGTTGTTTTCAAAATCAACACTCACCTGCCCTTCTGTTCCGTTGACGGCGATAGTAAATATAATTTCGTTTTCGCCGACTGTCGCCGTTTTAACGCAAATACCGTCAATGTTGCCGAGAGCCTGTCTTGCATAGCAAAGCGCATATTCGGCTGTCGGTTGCGCATTGACAGTTGAAATCAGACTGCCGAAATCCTTATTAGGATAAAATTCGCCGCGGCGTGCCGTTAAAATGATTTTTGCATTTTGAAGCACTTCATCGATATAATCAACCGTTTGCAGTCGGGCAACATCGTCAGATTTGACATAATCGCCGTCAATTATTTTATTTGTCATTTTTTATCACACCGTCCTTACCGATTATCATTGAATTTATGATAACAGAGCCGTCATTTTTTAAAATTATTTCGGCACCGCCGGCTGAAGCAATGCGAATTTCGCCGCTTTCAAGCGACGAAGCATCATCAACCGTGCCGAGCATAACCTGACCGTCTGCTGACGGAATAAGTATGATTTTTTCACCGCGCGGTGCCCTCGAGCTGTAACCGTACGGAGAATATGAATCAATATCGCGTTGACACACCGAAGCACCGATTTCACAGGTGTTTTTATCGGATAATGTAACACTGCCGCTTTCGGCGGTCATACTTTTATCGTTTTTTGAAAGCATTTTACTCAGCCACATAATTAACCTCCATCAAATCAATGTTTTTCGACGCCGTTATCCTTGTTTTGCAATAATCGGGCGTCGCCGAAATGCAAATATCGCTGATATAAAAATCGTCGCCGTCATCTATCGTACCGTCGCATTTTACTCTGTCATAAAGATTAAAATTGTGTATTCCCTCCAAAACAAGTTCAACCGTTTCGTAATTATCACTGCAGCTTGACAAAAGATTTTTTAATTTGCGCTTTTGTTGCCATATAGGCAGTGCGGCAAGGTTTATTTTTTTGGAACGGCTGATGCCCTCATTTTCAAAAAATCGGCTTTTAAAATGGCGGGAATATCCGTTTTCGTCATCGGTCATATAATCGATTTGAGAATAAGCGTCACCGCGGTTGATAACATATTTTTTGCTCAAAATATTGTAGTGCTCCATATTAACGACAGCATTTTCATTAAGCACGCACAATTCATTTTGAGGAGTGACAAGCACATTCTTACCTGTAAGGGCATACACCAAATCGTTTATCGCACCGTAGCAAGAGCTGCCTTTGCCGACCTGATAATATGTATCGCACCAAACGGACGGGAGTTTTGATTTGAAGCCGAAATCCCTTGCATATCTGTTGAACAGAAAAATCGCCGACGGGCTGTCATAGGTATAGGGCTCTGCTTCATTATCAAGCAAGATACAAGCCGTCGATCGTGCATATATAAAGCAGGTTCCACCCGAAGAGATGAAACTTTGCCGCTGTGTGTCGGCAATGCCGTTAAAAACAAGCTCGTTACCGTCATAAACCAAAACACGGCTTATGCACGGAAGCCTTTTGTTGCTTAAAAATGTCAATCTCAATCCGTCGGCAGGTGCTTGCGCCGTTTTTGAAAGTTCATAAGACACAACGGCGTCAATGCCGATTTTTTCATTTTGGGGAGTATAGCAAACAAAACTTAACTCAGCCATACCTTGTCTCCCTCGCGAACAGAAAACAAATCGGGATAATTGTTGCACTTAAAAAGTCTGTCAACGCCGATTGATGTTCTGTTTGCAATGTCATAAAGATTTTCATCGGCAAGTGCAAATGTGTAACCGAAATTGCGAATCGGATTTTTTGCGTCGCAATCTTCAACAAACTCAAAAGAATAATCAACACACTCCTCAACTGCGTTATATGAAATATCAAGCGATGAAAAATATGCTCTCATCGGCGGCAAATCAGGTGAAAACAAAAACGCCGAGTCTTTTGATTGAAACACTTTGATAAGTTCGTGTGCTTTTTCTCCGGCATTTGAGCCGACAAATTTGCCCCGTCCTTTGATTTTTGCCGCCTTAAACGAAATTTCCTGTTGCCTTGCCGATTTGAAAAGGACAGATTTTGAAGCAATATTTTTTGAATACTCCGCCTTTATATAGGCAGGATTTGCGTCAAAGCAAAAGCCCTTATATGTCATTGTTATTGTTTGCATTATTCGCCTCCCGATGTGTCATAACGCCTTGAATCAAGGCAGTAATAGTCGCTCATTAATCGAGCGGAGTCGTAGTCAAATTCTGTATTCTCCATAGGATTCACTCCTTTATATTAAATCCGCACCGGCGAATGTCAGTGTACACCTTAAAGTAAAAGCGCCGATTGCATTGTATGCCGAAGTATTTGAAATTTCTGCCTTAGCAGGGTGTTTGAAAAGCAGATTGTGAATTATCCTGCTTGCGATTTTTGCCAAATCCTCGGCACCGTTTCGCTGAGAAACAAATATATCAAAGCGCATTTCATAATTGCCGTAAAGCACACATTGACCAACAGATACATTATCAATCACCGTTTCCCCCGGTGACACGGCAATTATGTTTTTTTCAACCCTTGTAGGCTTTATTGCGCAAGGATATGCTTTAATAATCCGCATATCTTCAAAAAACGAATCTTTTTTCAAAATTTCTACCGTTTCATCAATTTTTTCATCAAAAAACATCATCACCCTCCTCGTCTATGCGTTTCAAAATTCCCGTGTAAAATTGAACTTTCCCGCCGACAATCACTCTCTCACGCCTGATAAATTCGTATTTAACACCGTCAAATGTCAGATAATCGTTGCCCCTTATGTTATAAATATCAAAATCGCTCGGGCCAAAATATGTATAATAATCGTTATAATAAAAACC
>CAVGLE010000020.1:0-1857 GCA_963630035.1 Mediterraneibacter torques | reverse complement strand
ATAAAAACCTGCCGCGGTTGCATTGTTTTCAAACCGAGATTTGTTTTTTCGCCATGTTTGGTTGACAACGGCAAAGACGGTGTCTCTGCCGCCGTCACTCTTAACAAGGCTCATCTCTTTGCCGAGAAGTTTAAAATATCTTTTGCAAAGCGAACTCTTGTCTATCATTGGTAAACCTTACCTTTCGTAAATTAAGGCTCAAACGCATTTAAAACAAAAACCGCTGTCGGCAAGTATGTCCTTGCACGCACATTGAGCATTTTTGTAAAGCCGCTCGGCATATGCAACGGTGTCGCTTTCAACAATTTTGACATCGCCTGCCGTGAATGAAGTAACATTGTCGCCGTAATTTGAATTGACGGCAAGAACAATATCATAATTTGCTCTCGCCGCAGCCAAGTAAACGGCTCTGTCATCTGTTTCGCAGTCTTTCCCTGCCAAGAATGAAACAACAACCGCAGCCGCGTTTTCAATAATGGGAGAATATTTTTCAATCTCGCCGTCATCATAACCGCCAAGCAAAGCCGTAATGCGTTTTATTTTTTCAATATCAATCATATATGCCCCTTATACTTCTTCGGGGCCGATAAATTTTGCGGCATCTGGATAAATAACGGAAAAGCCCGTGATTGTTGAGATTGATGCTCTTTCAAGTTGGCGATCGATCAGCTTGTCAAAATCGGTTGACACTCCGCCTGCCTGAACCTTTTCAACAGCACAGTTCTTATCCAATCCGAGCATCATCGGGTATTCGTCAAGCTCACCGCAATGAACGATTTCAGCACCGAACGGAGTAATCATTTCGCCCGTTGCGTGGAATTTAAGTCCTGCCGTTGCGTCTTTAAACTCATTCATATTAAGCAGTTGGAGAATGCTCTTTTTTCCGCCGATCAATGTTGTGAGCTTGTACGGATTAAAACTGCACCAATAGTCAACAAGCTCGGAATATGTATAATTTTCGCCCGAGAGAGTATATTTTTGACAATTTGAATCGTTAATTGCCTCAAAAGCATCAAAGAACTGCGACCTTGCGATTTGTGTGCCGATTTGCTTCAATGTTACGGTAAACAAATCAAGTTTTTGAAATTTAACCGCCTCGTACGATGCGACAAGCATTCTGCCGCGTTTATGAAGCGGTGTGAGCTTATCCTTTGTTTTAATAACGGTTTCGGGAATTTTTGCACCCTCACCGACAAACGCAAGTTCCTTATCCTCTGCGGAGGTTACGGTTTCAACCGATCTGTAATCAAGAGAATCGACAGTTGTGGTTGTAGCAACAATTTTGTCAACGGTGTTGTTTGAATCAATGCCCTGTTTAACGGCTCTTGAAACATATTCGGGGAAAAGTGCAGCCGCATCGCTTGTTGTAAAGAATTTTGCAACACAATCCGAGTCATGGCCCGAAACCTTTATGTTGAATCGTTTGAGCTGGCGCTGATAAGCGTCAAGTCCCTCAAGTTCTGTTCCGATATAGTTCTCCGACGGATCGAGTGCTTCAAGTGCCCCGGTAAAACTTTTACCGGTTGTGTATAATCCTTTTTCAAGCTTTAAATTATCGTATGCCATTATATAAAATCATCCTTCCTGAAATTATTTAAAGTATAATACCGACGATTTTGTTATCTTCGTCATATTTGATAACAAGATATGTTCTGCCGGCAACGCTGATATCACCGGTATCAATCGCATTGTTGCCTGCCGCAACAAGTCCGCAGTAGCCGCAATTGATGCTTGTTGAAATTGTTTTAAACTCGTAATAGCCGTCTGTTTGAACAACGGCATATTTTCCTCTGACAGCAACGCAAACTCCCGTGAACGGCTGATTTTTTCCCGTTTGGTAAACCTTACCGTCATTGT
>CAVGLE010000019.1:0-23748 GCA_963630035.1 Mediterraneibacter torques | reverse complement strand
GTTCCGATTACATTGCAGACAATGGGCGTTGTTCTTATTGCAAGCCTTTTCGGTGCTCAAAGGGGAGTTATCGCAACGGTCGTTTACATTCTTCTCGGTGCAATCGGCGTTCCGGTTTTTGCCGGCTTTTCAAGCGGTCTCGGCATTATCGGCGGTGCAACCGGCGGATACATTATCGGCTTTATTTTCACTGCGTTGATTGTAGGCATCACTGCCGACAAAACAAACAAGCTTTGGGCACTTGTCGTTTCAATGATAATCGGCATTCTTGTTTGCTATGCGTTCGGTACAGCTTGGTTTGCAATTGTTTATACGAATAAGGGCACTCCGATGGGCATTGGCGCAATTCTCGGTATGTGCGTTGTGCCGTTTCTTATTCCCGATGCAGTTAAAATCGTTATTGCGGCTGTTCTCACAAACCGCCTCAAAAGATTTATTAAATAATGAGAATAAGGTATCATCATTTGATGTGTGCGCCGCGATTTATCGGCGAAGGCTACAGTGACGCATTTTGCAAAAATATGCGTGCTGTCGGCGAAAAAATGAAAAGCGGCGATTATACGCTTGTTGACACATGCGACGATATTTGTGCGGCTTGTCCGAATAATAAAGGCGGCGTTTGTGCTGATGAGACTAAAGTCAAACGATATGACAGCGCTGTTAAAGATGCACTTGCCGACGGAAAAACTCCGCACCCCGAGAGCATTTGCAGTGATTGTCAATGGTCTTATATTTGTAAAAAAACCGAAACGGAATGTATCGTTTAGATACATTCCGTTTTATGCTGTATATATGTTGTTTGATTTTAATTTTTAATCTTCGCCTTTTTGCAACGGGTTTTGCCATTTGCCGAATATCGTGTAAAGCACCATCATAACTGCACCTATGGCCCACGAAATTGGGTATAGGATAAAGATGCCGTCTATCGAATCAAACTGCGGTACGGCGAATTTTATCCATACTATACGAAACAGACACATTGATATAAGCATTATTATCATCGGCGGAACTGTTTTGCCCGTGCCCCTGACGGTACCTGCAAGGCAGTTGAGTATTCCAAGCAGCCAATAAAACGGGCAAAAATACTTCATTGCCTCTGCGCCGTAATAAATTACCGCCTCGTCTGCCGAAAACATTCTTATTATCGGGTGCGAAAATGTCAGCAGTAACACACCTGTGATTATTGTGTAAACCGTTGTCATCGCGAGCGTCACCCACATGCCCTGTTTCATACGCTTGTGGTTTCCAGCGCCGTAGTTTTGACCGATAAATGTTGTAACAGCCATACTGAAACTGAGCACAGGCAAAATGTTAAAGCCGTCGACTTTGATATATGCGCTGTATCCTGCCATTGCCGTTGCACCGAAACCGTTTATACCGGATTGCACAAGCACATTTGAAAGCGATATCACCATGTTTTGCAGGCCGGTCGGTAATCCGATTTTGATTATCAAGCGGGCGGTGCTTTTATCAAGCCTGATTTTTTTGATATTCAGTCTGTAATCCTCCTTAACCCTCATAAGGTACAGTACGGCAAAAACGCTTGAAACAAGCTGGCTTATATCGGTTGCGACAGCCGCACCGGTAACACCCATTTTAAACCCTGCAACAAACACCAAATCAAGCACAATGTTTGTGATTGACGCATAGGCAAGGTATCGGAGCGAGCGTTTAGAGTTACCTGCGGAATTCATAATTCCTGCCGCCATATTGTATATGATATTAAAAATCAATCCGCCGAAGAATATCCTCAAATATCTGACGGAATCGTCCAAAACCTCGCTCGGTGTTTTCATCCACATAAGCAACGGCTTAGTGAATAAAATACCGACAACCGTGATGATTGCACCGATTATAATGCCGATTGCCATTGAGGTGTGAACGGCGGTGGAGAGCTTTTCTTTGTTTTTTGCACCTATGTACTGTGCGATGATTACGCCTGCGCCGACTGCAGTGCCTTGAGCAAAAGCAATTAGCAAGTTGATAAGTGCCGTGCCCGAGCCGACAGCCGCAAGCGCGTTGCTGCCTGCAAAATTGCCGACTACGATTGAATCCGCGGTGTTATATAATTGCTGCAGCAGGTTGCCGAGTATCAGCGGCACAGAAAAGAAAAACAGTTGTTTAAATATGTTGCCCTCTGTCATAGAGACTGATTTTGCTTTTTTTGTTTTGTCTTTTTTCACCTTAATCCCTTCTTTATCAGTGTATTATATATCCGATTTCGGTTTATTGCAATAGAAAACTGCACCTTAAAAACATTAAGATGCAGTGTGATATTAATTATCTTATTATTTCGCCGAATCCGAATACCGTCACGAGATTTCCGTCAATATCCCAAACAACGGTTTCGGCAGGATAGTATGTGGTTCCGTCCTTGCCGGTTGCCGACATTCCGTCATCGCTCAATGTGATTTCACCGTTTTTGTCATATATAAAATTGCTGTGCTTGTCAACAAAACAACGGCTTGACGGATATTTGTTGCCGTTTTTGTCTTTATAATACGAATTTTTTGATTGACTGACAAAGGTGTATGCATTGCCGTCGCTGTCGTAAAGCGGCAGGGTTTCGTATGAAGAATGCTCCTTGCCGTATCGGTCATAATATATACGCGCCGATGACGACGATTTTGAACTCTGCTCAGCAGACTGCGTTGTTTGCGATGCGGTTTGAGTTTGTGAGTCGGCTGTTGTGCTTTGATTGCTGTCCGCCGACTTTGAGCATCCGCAAAATGCGGAAATAACTGCTGCAAGTGTTATGATAATTATTGCCGCCGCAAAATGCCTTTTTGTCATTTCGTTTGACCGCTTAATTGCTTGTAGTGGATTTTGCAAAAATGCTTGCCCTTGTATTCCTGAAGCTCGGGGTATTTCTCTTCGTCTGTTTTAGCTTCGTTGTAGCAATTATATTCCGCCTCGATTCCGTATTGCTGTGAAAGCTCTGCGTTGTAATCACAGCGCGGTTTGTCACTGCTTGAAAGCGACGGAACAAATGCAATAAGGAATATGACGAATACTGCTGCCAAAATTGTTGCTGTTCCCGCTTTTGGCGAAATATCCTTTTTGGTTATCTTTTTTACAACCTTTTCGGCGTCAATGCTGTCAAGAAATTTAACTTTTTCAAAAATCTTGCAGACAAGTTTTGCAAGATAAAATGCCAAAACACCGGCGATTGTGCCTACTATAAGACCGCCGACTACATCCGAAGCGTAATGCACCATCAGATATACTCTTGAACCCATCGTGCAAATTGCAATAACGGGCGGTATCCAAGAAAGTTTTTTCTTGCCCTTTTCTCTCAAACAAAGTGCAACGGATACTGCAAGCTCAAATGCCGCGGTTGTGTGGCCCGACGGGAACGAGTAGTCGCTCTCGCTGAGCGTGCCTGCGCCTATGTACCACTTGCTGTATTCAGCCCATGCGGAGGTTGATTGAAGCGTGTTGTACGGTCTGACACGCAAAACGGCAGGTTTAACAATGACATTCGTCACTATCGTGCCTATGGCGATTGCAAAAAGCATTGAAAAACCGAGTTTTCTCGTCTTTTTGAAAAAGCAAAGTACTACTGCGAGCACTGCCATCGGAATAACAAAGTTTTCGTCACCGAAGGAGGTGAAAATTTTTGCAACGGTTGTCAAAAAGCCGTTTTGAATACCTCCGAAAAATTTGAACACCCAAATATCAAAACCGAAAAATGTGCTGTCGATTTTGTCGCCGAGTGTTGCCGCGATTAAAATTGGATTCATAATCCGTTCCTTCCCACCGAAAAAATCGGTTTAATTTATTTCATATCAATGATACCAAATAAGCCCCGTATTTTCAAGACATAATTTATTGTGTTTAATAATAGTTTATGAATGTTTAAACTCGGTTTATGACAAAGCCGCTACTTTGAAATGTCTTAAGTAGCGGCTTTTGCATATATTCTGTTTGATTATTTCGCCATTTCTGCTCTTGCTTCTTTGATTCTTTGAACAAAGATTTTTCCTGTTTCGGTGATTTTGTCATAGTCGCCTGTTTTTGCGCCTGCGATAAGCGATGAACCTGCGCCGCAAGCGATTGCGCCTGCCTTGATCCATTCCTTAACATTGTCAACATCAACGCCGCCCGACGGCATCATTACTGCATTTGGAATAGGGCCGTGAATATCTTTAATGAATCTCGGTCCGGCAATGTCGCCCGGGAATACTTTAAGAACATCTGCTCCGCATTCCATAGCCGCAACAGCCTCTGTCGGTGTGTAAATACCCGGCATTGACGGAACGCCGTATCTGTTACAGGTCTTTACTGTTTCAGGGTCAAAATAAGGTGAAACAATGTATTCTGCGCCTGCAAGGATGGCGATTCTTGCAGTTGCGGCATCCATAACGGTGCCTGCGCCGATGATGATTTCGCCGCTTGTATATTTTGCTTTCATTGCCTCAATAAGCTTGTCGGCATGAGGAACAGTGAATGTCAATTCAATTGCCGCAACGCCGCCTGCGATGCATGCGTCCGTGATTTTTTCAGCCTGCTCGATAGATGTTGCACGAACAACGGCAACAATACCTACCTCTTGAATTTTTGCAAGTGTTTCGATTTTGTTAGACATAATTTATCTCCAATCTTTGATGATTTGTTATCTTTGTACTCTGGCGCCGGCACCGTTTACTTTTGCTTCAACCTCTTTGAGTGATGCCATTGAGGTGTCGCCCGGTGTTGTCATTGCAAGCGCGCCGTGAACAACGCCGTAGTTGACTGCTTTTTGGGCGTCTTCATATGTCATAAGTCCGTAGATAAGACCCGATGCAAAGCTGTCGCCGCCGCCCACACGGTCGAGAATTTCAAGGGCCGGAAATTCAAGTGAGTTGTAAATTTTTCCGTCAGCCCAACAAATTGCTTTCCAGTCATTTACGGTTGCCGTTTTAACGGTACGCAATGTTGTTGCTATTACCTTGAAGTTAGGATAAGCCTTTGTAACGGTTTCAATCATTTTATAATAGCCGTCCATATTAAGTGATTTGAGGTCCTTGTCGTTGCCCTCAACCTCAAAGCCGAGAGATGCGGTAAAGTCCTCCTCGTTTCCGATCATAACATCAACATACTTTGCAATTTCTTTATTGACCTCTTGAGCCTTTGCCTGACCGCCGATACCTTTCCAGAGTGACGGGCGATAGTTAAGGTCGTAGGAAACGATTGTGCCGTATTGCTTTGCTTTTTTAACAGCCTCAATTACAGTTTCGGCGGCCGTTTCGCTGAGAGCCGCATAAATTCCGCCTGTGTGAAGCCATCTTACGCCGAGTGTGCCGAAGATATAGTCCCAGTCAATGTCACCGGGTTTGATTTGAGACGCCGCGGTGTTGCCTCTGTCCGATGCGCCTACTGCGCCTCTGATGCCGTATCCGCGCTCTGTGAAGTTGATACCGTTTCTGACAGTTCTGCCGATTCCGTCATACGGCACCCATTTGATAAGCGATGTGTCAACGCCGCCCTGAAGGATTAAGTCCTCCATAAGATAGCCAACCTCGTTTTCGGCAAATGATGTTACAACGGATGTTTTGAGTCCGAAGCATCTGCGAAGACCGCGGGCAACATTGTATTCGCCGCCGCCCTCCCATGCGCGGAATGAGCGTGCTGTTTTAATTCTTCCTTCGCCCGGATCAAGTCTGAGCATAATTTCACCGAGAGAAATTTCGTCAAATGCACATTCCTCTTTAGGTCTTGAATTAAGGTTCATTACAGTTCCTCCTATATATTAAAAGTTAAAATATTTGATTGCGTTGTTGTAGCAAATGCCCTGAACGATTTCCTTAACAATGTCCTCGTCAAAGGCATACCATCCGTCCTCAATCCATCTGCCGAGCAGTCGGCACATAATTCTTCTGAAATATTCGTGTCTGCCATATGATGTGAATGAGCGCGAGTCTGTTTCCATTCCGACAAATTTGCCGAGCACACCGAGGTTTCCGAGTGATTTCATCTGTGCTGTCATGCCGTCCATTGTGTCAAGGAACCACCAAGCCGGTCCGAATTGAATTTTTGATTCGGCCTCCGATGATTGAAAATTGCCGAGCATTGTTGCAAGCACGGTGTTGTCCTTGTCGTTAAGGTTGAACAAAATTGTTTTCGGCAGTTTGCCCTCGCTGTCGAGCATATCGAGAAAGCGTGAAAGTTTTTTTGCGATTTCGCAGTCGCCCACGCTGTCAAATCCCGTGTCTGCGCCGAGTTTTTTAAACATTCTTGTCGAATTGTTTCTGATTGCGCCGATATGAATTTCCATCGCCCAGTCAAGCTCGTGGTATTTTTCGCCGAGAGCCTTCATTATTGCAGTTTTATAAATATCTGCTTCGCTGTCACTGATTTGTTCGCCGTTCATTGCTTTGGTGAATACCGCATTGATTTTTTCACCGTCGGCAGGTGAGCAGGGGACATATTCAAACGCCTGATCGGATACCTTGCATCCAACCTCGTTGAAATAATCAACTCTCTTTAAAAGCGCGGTGATAACATCGCAGTAGTCGTTGATTTCAACCTGTGCGGCTTCTGCAAGCGATTTGATATATTCGGCAAAGCCGTCAAGGTTTATGTTGAGCGCCTTGTCGGGTCTGAAGCTCGGAAGCACCTTGCAGTCAAAACCGTCAACATTTTTGAGCAGTTTGTGATATTCAAGGCTGTCAATCGGGTCGTCGGTTGTGCAAACAACTTTAACATTTGATTTCGTGATGAGCGATTGCGGTCTGAAATCGCCCTTTGCCATTGCGGCGTTTGCTCTTTCGTAAATATCTTCGGCTGTTTTTGCATTAAGCGGTGTGTCGATTCCGAAATATCTTTGAAGCTCGATATGTGCCCAATGATAAAGCGGATTGCCTATGCAATATTGTAATGCCTCGGCAAATTTAACGAATTTTTCTTTCGGCGATGCGTCGCCCGTGCAATACTTTTCGTCTATTCCGCAACTGCGCATTGCACGCCATTTATAATGGTCACCCGACAGCCAAAGCTGTGAAATGTCTGCCGGTTGCTTGTTTTCATAAATTTCTTTTGGGCTTAAATGACAATGATAGTCGCAAATCGGCATATCTTCGGCATAACTGTGAAAAAGCTTTTGAGCCGTTTGCGTGTCAAGTAAAAATTCCCTGTCCATAAAACCGTTCATAGATTGCTCCTGTAAATATCTGATTTTTTCATTGTAATTATATACCTATTGCTTGATAAGTTCAATATAAAAACCTTATAAATTAATTATTTGTTGCCAAATTTTTTCATATATGATATTATGTGAATATAAGCAATGCTGCTGCAGATTGAATAAAGTGCGGCTGAATGATGAAAGGAGAATGCTTATGCAATATGAGATTAAGGGCGCGCCGTTTCCGGCTGTTATTTGCACACTTAATGACGGAGAGCAAATGATTACCGAGGGCGGCGGAATGAGCTGGATGTCACCGAATATGGTTATGGAGACAACCACAAACGGCGGTTTCGGCAAGGCAATCGGAAGAATGTTTTCGGGTGACAAAATGTTCCAAAACAGATATACCTGTCGCGGCGGAAACGGAATGATTTCGTTCACGAGCTGTTGCCCGGGTGAAATTCGTGCTGTTGAAATTCATCCCGGTCAGGAAATTATTTGCCAAAAAAGCGCATTTTTGGCGTCAACTCCCGGCGTAAATATGTCTGTTTATTTCAAAAAGAGCCTCGGTGGCGGCCTTTTCGGCGGCGAAGGCTTTATTATGCAAAAGTTTGACGGCGAGGGAATAGTTTTTATAGAACTTGACGGCTCGGTTGTTGAGTATGAGCTTGCTCAGGGTCAGCAACTTGTTCTTGATACAGGTCATCTTGCCATGATGGATTCAACCTGCAAAATGGATGTTCAAACCGTCAAAGGCGTTAAAAATGTTCTTTTCGGCGGTGAGGGTTTGTTTAATACCGTCATTACGGGACCGGGCAAAGTTCTTGTTCAAACACTTCCTATTAATAAATTTGCAGTAGAACTTTATAAATATATGCCAAAAGGCTCCTCAAGCAATTGATTTAAGCAATAAATAAAATACGGCAATAAATGAAAAACCGACAGGCACTGATGCTTGTCGGTTTTGTTTTGCTGATGTATTTATTTTTTCTTGAATTTGTCAAAAAAGCCTTCTTTGCCGCCTTTTCCGGGACCTGTATAGGTTTTGTCAAATTGCTTGAGCAGTTCTTTCTGCTCGGGCGAAACACTCTTCGGTATGTCAACAATAACTCTGACATACAAATCACCCTTGCCGGTTGAACCGATGCGTTGAATGCCTTTACCGCGAAGTTTAAATACCTCATGCGGCTGTGTGCCTGCGGGCATTGTGTATTTGACATCGCCGTCAAGAGTCGGCACACGAAGTTCTGCGCCGAGCGTAGCTTCAACTATGCTGACATGTTTTTCGTACCAAAGGTCGTATCCGTCTCGCTCAAAGTCTTTGCTTGGTTTCACATTTACAACAACTCTCAAATCGCCGCTCGGACCGCCGTTTATGCCGCTGTCGCCCATGCCTCTTGCGTTGACAGCCTGACGGTCGTCGATACCTGCGGGGATGTTGATGTCGATTTTTGTTTTTTTGCGAACTTTGCCTTTGCCGTTGCATTTCGAGCATGGGTGTTCAACAATTTTGCCCTTGCCGCCGCAGCGCGAGCACGCAACGGTGGATGTGCTCATTCCGAGAAATGTACGCTGTTGAACGGTTACATAACCTTTGCCCTGACATTCGGGGCAGGTTTTGAGATCGGTACCCGGTTCTGCACCTGTGCCGTGGCACTGTGAGCAGTCCTCAACTCTTGATATGTCAACAGTCTTTTTACAGCCTTTTGCGGCTTCCTCAAAGTTGATTGTAATTGATGTCTGAATATCGCGACCTTTTCTCGGAGCATTCGGATTTCTTGTGCCGAATCCGCCGAAGCCTCCCTGACCGCCGCCGAAGAATGAGGAGAAAATATCGCCCAAATCAATATCGCCGTCAAAGCCAAAGCCGCCTGCGCCGCCGTATCCGCCTTGACCTGCGCCGTAGTTGGGATCAACTCCGGCAAAACCGAATTGGTCATATTTTGCCTTTTTGTCGGGGTTGGATAAAACCTCATATGCCTCGTTACATTCCTTGAACTTTTCCTCTGCTGTAGGATCGTCCGGGTTAAGGTCGGGATGATATTTTTTTGCGGTTTTTCTGTATGCTTTTTTTATTTCATCTTCCGAGGCGTTTTTGCTTACGCCGAGCACCTCGTAATAGTCTCTTTTTTCTTCAGGCATATTTGCCTCCGTGTATAGATGTATTTTTTAAATCAATCCCACCTGTTGCGGTGGGATTGATTTTACTTTTATTTGCGATTAGTTGTCGTCAACTTCTGTATAGTCGGTATCTGTATAATCGGCTTGTTGCGAGTCTGCACCCTGTGCTCCTGCCTGCGGGTCGGCCTGTGTGCCCTGTGCTGCGTTTGCGGCATTGTAAAGTTTTTGCGATACCTCGTAGAATTTGTTTGTCAAATCCTCTTGTGCAGACTTGATTGCGTCTGTATTTTCGCCCTTAAGAGCTTCTTTAAGAGCTTCAAGTTTTGCTTCAAGTGCCGATTTGTCATCTGCAGAGAATTTGTCGCCGTTTTCACTGATAAGTTGCTCTGTCTGATATACCATCTGCTCTGCGTTGTTTCTGAGGTCAACAGCTTCTCTCTTTTTCTTATCTTCCTCGGCAAATTGCTCTGCTTCGTGAACAGCCTTTTCAATGTCTTCCTTAGACATATTTGAAGATGCCGTGATTGAAATGTGCTGTTCCTTACCTGTGCCGAGATCCTTAGCAGATACATGAACGATGCCGTTTGCATCAATATCGAATGTTACT
The DNA here is from genome assembly GCA_963630035.1 of Mediterraneibacter torques. GTDB lineage: Bacteria > Bacillota > Clostridia > Oscillospirales > Acutalibacteraceae > Eubacterium_R. The sequence continues at coordinate 13,912 of CAVGLE010000019.1, read as the reverse complement.
TCAATTTGCGGTGTGCCGCGTCTTGCAGGAAGAATGCCGTCAAGATGGAACATACCCAATGTCTTGTTGTCCTTTGCAAATTGTCTTTCACCTTGGAGAACATGAACTTCAACAGAGGTTTGGTTATCTGCCGCTGTCGAGAAGATTTGTGACTTCTTTGTAGGGATTGTTGTGTTACGCTCAATGATAACCGTGTTTACGCCGCCCATTGTTTCAATACCGAGTGAAAGCGGCGCAACATCAAGAAGTACCATACCTTTAACATCGCCGCCGAGTACGCCGCCTTGGATAGCTGCACCGATAGCAACGCATTCATCAGGGTTGATTCCCTTGAAAGGCTCTTTGCCCGAGAATTTTTTAATTGCTTCCTGAACAGCCGGAATACGGGTTGAACCGCCGACAAGAAGGATTTTGTCAATATCGTTCATTGAAAGACCCGAGTCGCTCATTGCCTGACGAACGGGACCCATTGTTGCTTCAACAAGGTCTGCTGTCATTTCGTTGAACTTTGCTCTTGAAAGTGTAGCCTCAAGGTGCTTTGGACCTGTTGCATCGGCTGTGATGAACGGAAGAGAGATTTGAGCTGTTGTCATGCCTGAAAGGTCAATCTTTGCTTTTTCAGCTGCTTCTTTAATTCTCTGCATAGCCATTTTGTCGCCGGAAAGGTCAATGCCGTTTTGCGCTTTGAAATCGGCTACAAGCCAATCCATGATCTTTTTATCAAAATCATCGCCGCCGAGGTGGTTGTTACCTGCTGTTGCAAGAACCTCCTGAACACCGTCACCCATTTCAATGATAGAAACATCAAATGTGCCGCCGCCGAGGTCATAAACCATAACTTTTTGGTCGTCTTCCTTATCAATGCCGAATGCAAGCGCAGCTGCAGTAGGCTCGTTGATAATTCTCTTTACATCAAGACCTGCGATTTTGCCTGCGTCCTTTGTTGCCTGACGCTGTGCATCTGTGAAATATGCCGGAACGGTGATAACTGCCTCTGTTACGGGTGTGCCGAGATAAGCCTCTGCGTCGCTCTTGAGTTTTTGAAGAATGATGGCACTGATTTCCTGCGGTGTATAGCCTTTGCCGTCAATGTTTACTTTGTAATCGGAACCCATGTGTCTTTTGATTGAAGAAATTGTTTTGTCCGGGTTTGTGATAGCCTGACGCTTTGCTACCGCACCTACCATTCTTTCTCCGTCTTTTGAAAATGCAACAACCGACGGAGTTGTTCTTGTGCCCTCTGCGTTTGCGATAACGACGGGATCGCCGCCCTCGATAACAGATACGCAACTGTTTGTTGTACCTAAGTCAATACCGATAATTTTAGCCATGATAAATATCTCCTTTATTTATTTATGATTTGTCATCAGTTTGCCGTTTTAACCATAGCTGTTCTGATAACCTTGTTGTTTATTTTATATCCCTTTTGGAAAACATCGGTTACTACATTTTCGCTGTAATTGTCATCGTCAACATGCATTACTGCGTTGTGACAATTCGGGTCAAAGTCGTCACCGCTTTCGCCAAAAGATTCAACACCTAATTTTTCAAGCGCACTCATCAAGCTTGAAAGCGTCATTTCAACGCCTTTTTTTAACGAGTCATAATCTGCGCCGTCCTGCGCCAATGCTCTTTCGAGATTGTCGATAGAAGGAAGAATTTCTGCGATTACTGTGCCTTTTGCTGACACATAGGTTTGCTCTTTTTCTTTTGCAACCCTTGTTCTGTAATTCGCAAATTCAGCCGCGGTGCGAAGCAATTGTTCCTTTGCGTCTGCAAGTTGCTCCTCCAATGTCGGCTCCTTCTTTTCCTCGTTCGCTTTTTCTTCGGGCTTGTCGGTTTCTTTTTCGGCCTTTTTGTTTTTGACCGATTCGTCTTTTACCTCATCGGGTTTGGACTTTTTATTCATATTTTGCGCCTCCCTCAAGCAGAAGTTTTGAAACTGCATTTATTATATAATCAACTGTCGGCAAAATTCTTTTGTAATCGATTCTTGTTGAACCGATTATGCCGATTGTTGCAGTTTGCATATCGTTGTATTGCAATTTTGCAATTGCCATTGTTGTGTTTCTCAGCTCATACATCGGATTTTCGTCACCGATTAAAAGTCTTGCTTTAGTGTTTGCTTTTGCAAAACTTTCAAGCATTGCGGCAAGTTTATCTTTTTGCGCAAGCAACAGCAGTAGGTTATATACGCTGTCGCCCAGTTCGCTTTGAGATAACAGCCTTGTTTCGCCGCTTATTACAAGCGAGCCTTCAGCTGCCTCTGCGCAAAGCGAGCAGAGCGATGAAAGCACCGGCAACATATCGAAAATTTTATCTTTCAAAAACGGAGCCGTTGACTGAATCAGCGACAGGTCAATGTCCGAAAGGGGAACACCGATGAAAAACTCGTTTGTTATGCTGTAAAAAATCTGTTTAAAATCTTTGTCAACAGGACAATTGATTTTGCAAATCGATGATTTGATTTTGCCGCCTACCGACATCATAACGAGCATTGCTTTTGAATTTCCTGTCGGTATCAATTCTATACCCTGAACACAATCAAGCGGGTCTTTAACCGTGCTGTAAAATGCGGCGCATCCCGTAAGTTCCGATAAAAGTTTTGACGCATTTGCAAGCAATCTTTCGGGGTCGGATGCGTTTGTGCTTAAAACCTCATCAATTTTTTGCTGCTCATACGGTGAAAGCGTACCGCCGTTTATTATATTGTCAATATAATATCTGTATGCGGCTTTTGTCGGAACTCTGCCGCCGCTTGTGTGACGCTGTTCAAGAAAGCCGACGCTTGTTAAAAACGCCATCTCGTTTCTTATTGTTGCTGAGCTGATTGAGTAGGGCAACATTTGGCAAAGTGTTTTTGAACCCATCGGCTCGCCCGTTCTTATATAATAATCAATTATCATTTCAAGAATTGCCGAGCGTCTTTCACCAAGCATTGCTACTCCTCCTGCTCTTATTTTTACTTGTTAGCACTCTTAATGTACGAGTGCTAACTATGTTTATATATTATATCCCTTTTTTATATTTGTCAACACTTTTTTCAAAAAATTTAAATTTTTTACAAAAAAGCCGCCCTGCGTGTGCAGGACGGTTAATGATATGTATGTTTATTATAACAATTGCGACATAACAAGTGTGCCCTCGTCGATTGTGTTTGTGGAATCCGCTTTAAACATATTTACATAGCTGTCGGATTCAAGCGGAATAACAACATTCTTTTGATACGGCGCGTCAATTGTTTGGTTACCTGCCGATTTATCCTCATAAGTATAAATGTAGCCGTAAAATTTTTGGCCGAAGTGTGATGACATATCCGAATATGTTACCGTGTCAAAATATGTGCCGCCCCAGTGCGACTCCGAAAGAGTTATTGCACCGCTGTCGCTGATTTTTTCAACAACTGCAACATGATTGCTCCAGCAAGCAACCGCACCCAATTTAGGCTCGCTGCCGTAGTCATAATATCCGGCGCGCTTGTTCATGCCGTACCAATCGCCGGCACTGCCGTGAGTTATTTTCGGTGCCTCGCCGTTAAGCTCATAGATTCTGCCGTATGCGTATGCAACGCAGTTTGGCATCGGTGTGCCTGTTTGAAAATAAACATTAAGCTTTTTTGAATAATAGGGGATGCTTGAGCTTGGTGCCGTGAGCCTCGGCACATAGTTATCATTATCCGCATACGCGCAAATCGGCGTTAAAACGGAAATCAGTATTGTCATTATCATAACAATAGGGATGATAAGCAGGGTTTTCTTCTTAGCCATAAAATGCCTTCCTTTTTCTTTAGCAATCAAATATTTGATGCTGTGGGATGATTACGAAACGATTTTTTGTTTTCGATTGAACTCGCTTATTAAACAAAATTGTCAATTAAAATTGACCGATTAAAGCGTTGTTTGTGAAAATGCACAATAAATATCTGCTTTTTCATAACAACATTTGGCATTATAACAAATTACGGCTTTGTAATCTATGGCAATCACTCACAAGATATCTTGTTACATTTTTGTAACCGTTGTGTAATATTTACAAACTTTGTTGTTTCCTGTTGACAAATTAGACAACTTTTGTCTATTAACTCATACTGTTCTGTGATTTTATTGCGCTTTAATTTTTATTTATTGTTATTTTGAACAAAAGCATAAAAAACGCAAAAAATAAGACCAGCTATTGACTTTTAATAGCTGGTCTTATCCGTATATTATAATTTATTATATATAATAATTAATTACCATTATATTCTTGCAACGCCGTCTTTTCTTGCGGCATCTGCTACGGCTTTTGCAACCGTGTCCTTAATTCTTTCATCAAAGGCATACGGCAAAATATAGTCCTCTGTCAATTTGTCATCATCAACAAGCGATGCAATTGCATATGCTGCGGCAATTTTCATATTCTCCGTTATTTGGCTTGCGCGCACATCAAGCGCACCTCTGAAAATGCCGGGGAATGCGACAACATTGTTGATTTGGTTCGGAAAATCCGATCTTCCTGTGCCTACAATTCTTGCACCTGCTGCCTTTGCCTCGTCCGGCATAATTTCCGGTGTCGGGTTTGCCATTGCAAGCACAATCGGGTCACTGTGCATCGTTTTTATCATTTCTTCGGTCAAAACACCGGGTGCCGAAACACCTATGAAAATATCTGCACCGACTACTGCATCTTTAAGGGTGCCTTTTGTCATTTCTCTGTTTGTAACCTTAGCGATTTCTGTTTTGGATTCGTTTAGCCTTTCTCTGCCCTCGTAAATTGCACCTGTTCTGTCGCACAAAATAACATCCTTTAAGCCGAGCGTCATCAAAAGTTTTGCAATAGCAATGCCTGCCGCGCCGGAGCCGTTAATAACGGCCCTGCATTCGCCGAGCGGTTTTTTGATAAGCTTTGTTGCGTTGATTAAAGCTGCCGAAACTACAACTGCCGTGCCGTGTTGGTCGTCATGGAAAATCGGAATATCGCATTTTGCTTTCAGTTTTTCTTCGATTTCAAAACATCTCGGTGCGGAAATATCCTCAAGATTTATGCCTCCGAACGAGCCGCTTATGTTGTAAACCGTTTCAACAAATTCGTCAACATCCTTTGTTCTTACACAAAGCGGAAAAGCATCAACATCGCCGAACTCTTTAAACAAAACGCATTTACCCTCCATAACGGGCATTCCTGCCTCGGGTCCGATATCGCCCAAACCGAGAACGGCAGAGCCGTCGGTGATTACTGCAACAAGATTGGAACGGCGTGTAAGTTGCCAGCTTTTTGTGTAATCCTTTTGAATTTCAAGACATGGCTCGGCAACGCCTGGCGTGTAAGCAAGCGATAACGAATCCTTGTCATTAACCTTTGCGCGTGCGTTAATTTCAATTTTTCCGTTCCATTCATAGTGTTTTTCGAGTGAAACTTTGCGGTAGTCCATATTTAATATCTCCTTATTCATATTACATAATTTATTATGGATGATTGATTTTTAATTATCAAACAATGACAATTAAATAACAAATTAAAGGCAGGAGCCTCAACGCAGAACGCCGAGGGCATCCTGCCCTTGAAATTTAAAACTTATTTTGTTTATCTTTCAATATGAGCCGTGATTTTTTCATCGTGCTCATAAGGAACATAATTGTCCTCCCACGGGAATGTGTAAGAAAGGCCGAGTTTATCTCGTACTGCGTTGATTTCGGCTTGAACGGCCTCGTTAATCGGAACGCCGTGCTCCTCTCTTTGCTTCCAAATTTCGTATTCTTTTTCGCCTGCGGTATAAATTCTGTCTGCTCCCGGAGCAACTGTCGAATTTCTTACCTCGCGGATAATATCGCCAGCCTTGCGTCTTACAAGCTCCTCACCGAGGAAGTGGTCTGTGTCGATGGCGATGAAGAAGTGACCCAATTGATACGGCTTGATGTTGCCGTTTTCGTCCTTGCCGTTGAGGTCCTTGCAGTATAAGCCGTCCTGCAATGCCGCAGAAAGAAGCTCAACAACCATTGCAAAGCCGTAGCCCTTGTATCCGCCGAGAGCCTCGCCGATACCGCCGAGTGTTGTTAAAGCGGCGTCGCCCGAACGGATTTTTTTGAGTGCCTCGCCTGCGTCGCCCTCAATCGACTTTCCATCCTTGCCGATTATTGTGCCGGGATGTACAGGTTCATTGATTCTTGCATAATATTCGATTTTTCCGTTTTGAGTGATTGATGTTGCACAGTCAAATATAAAGTCGAATTTTTCATCTGTCGGTACGCCGATTGTAAATGGGTTTGTGCCGAACATTCCGTCAACACCCCATGTCGGAGCAACAGACGGCCTTGCATTTGTGCCTGTCATACCGATGCAACCCTGTTCGGTTGCTTGTGTAGCATAATAGCCTGCGATGCCGTAATGGCAGCTGTTTCTGACAACTACCATGCCGAGACCGTATTTCTTAGCCTTGTCAATAGCCATCTGCATTGCTCTTTTGCCGATAACCTGACCCATTCCGTTGTGACCGTCAACAACAGCCGTCGTTTCGGTTTCCTTAACAATTTCAAAATTTGTTGTTGGCGATTGGATGCCGGCAACAATTCTGTCAATGTAAATAGGTTTAAAACGATTGCATCCGTGGCTTTCGATTCCTCTTTTGTCGGATTCAAGCAAAACATCGGTGCAAACCTCTGCGTCTTCCCTCGGAACACCGTAGCCGACAAATGCGTCGGTTACAAAATCGGTGATTAAATTCCAGGGGCATACAACTTTTCCCATAATATAAAATCTCCTTTTAAAAAGTAATTATTATTTAAGCGGCAGTGCCGCATATTGACATTTTATCTTTCCCAATTTCGAGAGCGCTCAACGGCTCTTTTCCAATCGGCATATTTTTTGTTGCGAAGCTCGGCGGACATGGACGGCACAAAAATTTTGTCAACCTGTCTGTTTGCTTCAATTTCCTGAGTATCTTTCCAAACACCCGTTGCAAGACCTGCAAGATATGCCGCACCGAGAGCCGTAGCCTCTCGATTGACGGGACGGTTTACATTGCAACCTGTCATATCTGCTTGAATTTGCATCATAATGTCCGATACAGATGCGCCGCCGTCAACTCTCAAATCTTTAAGCATAATGTCGCTGTCTGCCATCATTGCTTCAAGCAAATCCGTCATTTGATATGTGATGCTTTCAAGTACGGCACGGCAAACATGCTTTTTATTAATCGAGCGTGTTATGCCAACCATAATTCCTCTTGCGTACATATCCCAATAAGGCGCACCCAATCCGGTGAATGCCGGCACAAGGTAAAGACCGTTTGAATCCGGCACTTGCTCTGCCAAATCGTCGCACTCCTTTGCACTCGATATTAATTGCAATTCGTCGCGCAACCATTTTATAACAGAGCCGGCATTGAAAGCCGAACCTTCCAAATCATATGTTATTTTGCCGTCAAGACCCCAAGCGATTCCCGACAGCAGGTTTGATTTGCTGTCGATTCTGTTTTCGCCTGTGTTCATAAGTAAGAAGCAACCTGTGCCGTATGTATTTTTCGCCTGGCCCTTTTCAAAGCAGCCTTGACCGAAAAGCGCACCGGGCTGGTCGCCGATCGCGCCGGCAATCGGTATACCTGAAAGTTCCTCAATACCCGTGATATGTTCAACCTCGCCGTAAACGCAGCTGCTCGGTTTAACCTCGGGCAGCATACACATGGGTATTCCCATTTCTTTGCACAAATATTCGTCCCAGCAAAGTTTGTCAATGTCAAAAAGCATCGTTCTGCAGGCGTTTGAATAGTCGGTTACATGCACTTTTCCACCCGTTAAGTTCCAAATAAGCCATGTGTCTATTGTGCCGAAAAGGAGTTCGCCCTTTTCTGCTCTTTCTCTTGCGCCCTCAACATTGTCCAATATCCATTTGATTTTTGTTGCACTGAAATATGCGTCGATTAAAAGACCCGTTGTGGTTTTTATGTATTTTTCAAAACCGTCTTTTTTGAGTTGTTCGCAATAATCGGCGGTTCTTCTGCACTGCCACACAATCGCGTTATAAACGGGCGCGCCCGTTTCTTTGTCCCAAATAACGGTTGTTTCGCGCTGGTTTGTGATGCCGATTCCGGCAATTTGTTCGGGCTTAATATCCGTATTCCTTATACAACCCATCATCGCACTGATCACACTGAACAAAATTTCGTTTGCATCGTGTTCAACCCAACCGTTTTGCGGATAGTATTGGGTGAACTCGTTTTGCGATTTTGCAACAATTTCTCCGCTTTTGTTGAAAATTATCGCCCTTGAGCTGGTTGTACCCTGGTCAAGAGCCATAACATATTTTTCTGCCATATAAACACACCCTTTGTGCAGAAAGAAAAAAATAAAGATTAGTTTCCTAACCTTTATTTTACTATTATAATAATTATGTGTCAACAAACCAAAGTCACGAAAATTCGCCGATATTTTTGGCTATTATGACTTATTCAGCAAATTTTATTATCCAAAAGCGACTGTTTGTATCAGTTTGCATCGGTATTCGATTCGATAAACGATACAATGTCTTCAACTGTTTTCATATTTTCAATGTTTTCATCAGGCACTTCAATTGCATATTGATCCTCGATTGTCATTACGATGTCAATAGCGTCAAGCGAATCCGCACCGAGATCCTCTGCAAGCTTTGAATTCATTTCAATGCCGTCTTTATCGACATCAAGCTGCTCTGCAAGTATTTCTCTTACTTCGTCAAAAATCATTATCGTATACGCTCCTTAAAAAAATGTTGTTAATGGTTTTCATTTATGTTATTATCATATTATAAATTTTTCTCTGATTTGTCAATATATTTTTGGAGGGAATTATGAAATTGGATTTTTTGGCAGAAAAGCAATTCGGTCTTATCGGCTGTCCACTGGGTCATTCGATGAGCGCCGTAATACACAGGGAGCTTTTCAAAATAAGCAAAACAGACGCAAATTACACGCTGATAGAGGTTTCGACCGAAGAACTTGAGTCAATGTTTGATTCACGGCTTAAAAATTTGCGCGGATTTAATGTTACAATTCCGCATAAAATAAATATTATTCCTTTTTTGGACGAGCTTGCACCAAAGGCAAAGCTGTTCGGCTCGGTTAATACCGTCGATGTCAGAGAGGACAAAATTGTCGGATATAATACCGATTGCAGCGGCTTTTTGCGTGCACTTGAAATGGCAGACATTGAGCTGAAGGGCAGGGTGCTTTTGTGCGGTGCCGGCGGCGTTTCCCGAATGATTGCATTTGAATCGGTTTTGGCGAATTGCGATTTGACAATTGCCGTGCGCCAATCAAGTCTTCAATCGGCAAATACAATAAGAGATGAAATAAAACAAAAACTCGATAAGGACTGCTGCATTGCAATGCTTGACGAAATAAGCGGCGGTTATGACCTTATAGTAAACGGCACACCGGTCGGAATGTATCCCAAAGTTGACGCTTGTCCGGTTGCAGAGAATGTTATCAAATCATCAAAGGCAGTATATGATGTTATCTATAATCCTATTAAAACAAAACTTATCCGCTGTGCTGAGAATGCAGGCGTAAAATGTTCGGGCGGTCTTTCAATGCTTGTTTGGCAGGCTGCTGTTGCCGAGGAGATTTGGAACGGTGTCAAATTTTCTTATGACGATATAAACAGGGTTATCGCCGTGACCGAAAGGGAGTTGAACAAATAATGCAAAATATTGTTTTGTGCGGCTTTATGGGCAGCGGGAAAACGGTTGTCGGCAGAGAGCTTGCAAAAATTATGGGCTGTCGTTTTATAGATACGGACGAACTTATCGAGCAGGAACAGGGTGTTGCCATAAAGGCGATTTTTGCCACAAGGGGTGAAGAATATTTTCGCGACCTTGAGCATGAAATGTGCAAAAAAGTTGCAAAAATGAAAAATTGCGTTGTTTCAACAGGCGGCGGAGCAATGACATATCAACGCAATGTCGATGCAATAAAGCAGGGCGCAACGGTTGTTTTCCTCGATGCATCATTTCCGGTTATTTGTGACAGAATAGGCAACAATTCAAACCGTCCGCTTTTTCAGGATCGCGAAAAAGCCAAAATACTTTATGACGAAAGAAAGAATAAATACACCGCCGCAGCCGATTATATCATCAACGGAGATATGTCTGCAAGAAAGACCGCACTCGAAGTTTCTGAGATTTTCAAATAGTAACAAAAGTAACAATATTAAAATATAGTTGAAAAATCGGATTGCGTGTGCTATAATGTCACATATTTGATGTGGGCAAACGGTATTTGCCCATTATTTGCGCTTTTTTACAGCATTATATTAAAAATTGAGGTGTTTTTATGGGCACTACGAACGCTAATGCGGAAATTAATCACAGCGTCAAGATGTTTAAAAAATACAAAAACCTCCTCGGAGAGTTGACACGAAAAAATGTTAAACTGAAATACAGAAATTCGTGGCTCGGTATTTTTTGGAGCTTTTTGCAACCGCTTCTTAATATGATTGTATTGTCCGTTGTATTCGGAAGCATTTTCGGCAGACACAATAAAAATATTGTCTGCTACCCGGTTTGGCTTTTCTCAGGCCGTCTTTTGTATGAGTTTTTCAGCACGGCGACAAAGCAAGCCATGACATCATTCAGAAGGAATGCCGCCATCATTAAAAAGGTATATGTTCCGAAATATATGTACCCGTTGTCGTCGGTTCTTTCCTGCTTTGTTAATTTCTCAATCTCGATGCTTTGCTATGTATGCGTTTGGATTTTCTTCAAACTCACCGGATTGAGCGGCGGCCACGGACTTCATATTACTTGGTATTTTGTTCTGTGCATTGTTCCGATGGTTATACTGCTTATTTTTTCAACCGGTCTTGGGCTTATTCTTTCGGTGCTTGAGGTTTATTTCAGAGATATTGAATATATCTACTCGGTATTTATCACACTTGTTATGTACCTTGTTCCTATTCTTTATCCTATCGAAACAATTAAAAATAAGCACTTGCTTTATGTAATAAAGATAAATCCGCTGTATTCGATGATTGAAATGTTTAGGCAGAGTATTTTGTACGGCCATATGATTAGCTGGAAAATGCTTGTTTACGGCTTGGTTTCGGCAATACTTGTGCTTACGGTAGGCATCATCTTCTTTAATTGGAAGAGCGACGATATTGTTTATCACTTATAGTCAAAAAACAAAGACTGTGAATCGAAATCGACTCACAGTCTTTTTATATTTACCGTTTAAATCAGCTCACCGATTATTGTGTTTGAAACGAGCATCCCTTCGGAAGTCAACGCAATTTTGCTGCCGTGCTCGGTCATCAGTCCTGCTTTAACAAACATATCATACGGCTTTTCTACAAGCGATTTGTCTATACCCTGCGCCAAACGCAGGCCAAGCATTATTTTTTCCTCGGTAGAACCGCCGACCCCGTCGGGTATTTTGCTGAAATTCTTATCATAATAGAATCGTTCACCGTTCCAAAACGAGTGCGCCGATGCACCTATTCCGAGATACGGAGCAAGTTGCCAATATTTTGTGTTGTGCCTGCTTTCAAATCCCGGCTTTGCAAAATTGCTTATTTCATATTGCGCAAAACCAAGTTCGGCAAGGGACTTCACCGTTTTTAAATACATTTCGGCAACTTCGTCATCACCGGGAATCGGCAGTCTGTCTCTCATTTCAAAAAATTTTGTGCCGCTTTCGATTTTCAGCATATATGCCGATATGTGCGACACATTCATTTTGTCGATAAAATCAAATGTTTCGTCTAATGATGCAAGTGTTTGCTTCGGCGTCCCTATCATCAAATCAAGGCTGATGTTGTCAATGCCTGCGTTTTTTGCACAAGCGATTGCCGCGGCAACCTCTTTTTTTCCTGCCGCTCTGCCAAGCGCAAACCGTTCGCTGTCAACCGCGCTTTGCATACCGAGGCTGATTCTGTTTATTCCGGATTTCGCATAATCACTGAAATCGTCTCTCAAATTTTTTGACGGATTGCATTCTACGGTTATTTCACTTTCGGGCAAAATCGTGAATGTGTTTCTTGCCTCGTTTGAAATGCGACAAATCAACTCGCTTTCGACAATGCTCGGTGTTCCGCCGCCAAAATAAACGGTATCAAAGATACCGTCATATTTTTTCATTTCGCCGATTAATCTGTCGGTATATTTACTTGCGCATTCCGCATTGTATTTCACACTGAAAAAATCGCAGTACGGGCATTTGCTTTTGCAAAAAGGAATGTGAAAATACAGCCCTGCATTGTTATCCATAAATTCAGTACTTTTTTCTCTTTATAGCATTAACCATTATGCTTCTCAGCTCTTCTTTGTTAAATTCGGGGAGGTTTTGAGTAATTGCGTCAACGCATCCGCCGATTAAAAATGTGAGCTTTGACACTTGGTGATAATTATCATGAATATTTAAACGGTTTGCTTCGCAAAGCGACACCAAAAATTTTTGCTTAAGCATTCTTATTGAATTGTCATAAAGCACGCTGTTTTTGAATTTGAGTATCAGTTCCATATTGCTCTCAACGATGTCGAGCATTTTGTCAACTGTCTCTTCGGGTGCGTTGGCAACATCGGTGTAGTTGATGCTTTCGCTGAGTTTTAAAATTTTGTCGGTAAAAAAGCTGAAACATTTTTGAAAGCAATCGTCAATGCTCGTGTAATGCAAATAAAATGTGCTTTTGTTTATTCCTGCCTTTTCACAGAGCTCGACAACAGATATTTTGTCCAAATCCTTATTTGCCGAAATTTCAAAAACGGCGTTAAATATTGCCGTCCTTGTTTTTACAATTCGTTTGTCCATACTTTAATTCTCCGTTTCTCCGTCTAAATCATTTATATACTTATAAATAATAGACTAATAATAGCACATTGTCGACAAACTTTCAATATTGACAGTTGCATTTTGTGAAAAGTGTCTTAAACCGTACTTTAAAATTTGACGATTTGCATAAACATAAATGTGCCTAAACGATATTCCGAAACAGATTTAATGCAATTTTGGCACAATGTGTAAAAATAATTGTTGTAATGAGGATTTTTTTGTTGTATAATTTAGTAGATTAATAAAATTGGAGGCAAGTTTTATGTCATGCTGGCTTGATGGAAAAACAGTTGTTGTTACCGGCGCATCCGGAGGTATGGGCGCAGGTATTGCGGCAACGCTTATAAAAAAACACGGTTGCACCGTTATCGGTGTCGCTCGCAGCGAACCGAAAATGCTTAAGTTTATTGATGAACTCGGTCCTACATACGCAAGTCAATTTTCTTACAAGCTTTTTGATGTTTCGGTTAAAGAGAATTGGGAAAATTTTGCTCAGGAACTTCAGGATAACGGCACAAAGATTGATGTTCTTATTAATAATGCCGGTATTCTCCCAAAGTTTAAGAGATTTGACAGATATTCATACGACGAAATCGAAAAGGCAATGAATATCAATTTCTATTCCTGTATTTATTCAACAAAAACACTTTTGCCAATGCTTCTTGAGTCACAGACGCCGGGTGTTATCAATATTGATTCGTCCGCCGCTCTTATGACTCTCGCAGGCACATCAATGTATTCTGCTTCAAAAGCAGCACTTAAAGGCTTTACGGAGGCTTTGCGTGTCGAATTTCAAGGCAAGATGTATGTCAGCCTTGTTTGCCCGGGCTTCACAAAAACGGATATTTTCCGCAACCAGGGCACAGAGTCAAACTCAAAGGGTCAGAAGGTTATGGATATGATTTCAACCGACTGTGACCTTATGGTTAAAATGATTATGAGAGGTATCGAGTTTAAGGTACCTATGCAGGTTCACGGATTTGACGCTCACGCAATGTCCATTTGCAACAGAATTGCTCCTGTTTACGGCTCAAAGCTTTTCAGCGCAGTTATGAGAATGGCAAATGTTGACATCTTTAAAGAAGTCTTTATGGACTGATTAAATTTTGAACGAAACGGCAAAAAGCTGTCAAA
>CAVGLE010000018.1:9436-25303 GCA_963630035.1 Mediterraneibacter torques | reverse complement strand
TGGCGGTCTGCTCGGACTTGCAAAAGCACCCGAGTATATCGAGTCATACGATATTTCACACACCTTCGGCGCAGATAATGTTGCCGGAATGGTTGTTTATCACAACGGCAGACCGATGAAAAAAGCGTACAAGCGTTTTTCAATCAAGGGCTTTGACGGTCAAAACGATGTCGGCTCGATGAGTGAGGTGCTCACAAGGCGTTTTAAGCATTATTATGAAGATGACGACGACAGCACATTCAAAATTTTGCCCGATTTGATTTTGCTCGACGGCGGTCAGCCGCAAGTCAATGCCGTCTTGCCCGTTATAAGGCAAATGAAACTTGACGTGCCCGTTTTCGGTATGGTTAAGGATAATAAACATCGCACGCGCGCAATCGCCTATGACGGCGGCGAAATCGAAATCAATTCGCACCGCGCCGCGTTTACGCTTGTTTCCTCAATTCAGGAGGAGGTTCACCGCTTTGCCATCACATATCATCACAAAAAACATCAAAAATCCTCCTTCTCGACAAGCCTTACCAATATCGACGGTATAGGCGATAAAAAAGCAAAAGCACTTTTGAAACATTTTAAAACAATTTCGGCAATTAAATCGTCGAGCATCGATGATTTGTTGCAGGTCAAGGGTATAAGCAAAAAAAATGCACAAGATATAGTGTCATATTACGCTAATTTGTAAAATTCACAATTTATTCTTGACTAAACTTTGTTATATAGTTATAATATTAAGAGTAAAAAACTAAGGTAATGGCATAGAGGACAAGTTATGAAAGTTATTACTGGTTATGCCAGAGGCCGCAATCTTGCTACGCTTCCCGGCGCAGATATCACAAGACCGACCACACAAAGCACAAAAGAGGCGCTGTTCAGTTCGATTCAGTTTGAAATTGAGGGCAAGCGAGTGCTTGATTTGTTTGCCGGTTGCGGTCAGCTCGGTATTGAGGCGTTGTCACGCGGGGCATCGCACTGCACCTTTGTTGAGAGCAACAGACAGGCGTACAATACCGTCGAGTCCAATATAAAACTTTGCAAAATGGAGCATTCAAGTCAGCTTGTGTTCAGTGATGCGGTTTCCTTCCTTTCAAGAAAAAATCAATTTGACATTGCTTTTCTCGATCCGCCGTACAATAAAGGGCTTATTTTGGATTGTCTTTCAAAGCTTGTCGGCAATATGTCGGACGACGGCGTGATTATCTGCGAAAGCGACAACCGCGAAGAGTTTCCTCAAACGGTCGGCGATTGGTCAATTTCAAAGCAGAAAAAATACGGCAAGTCAAAGCTAACCTATTATCGAAAGGATATATAAATAATATGAAAACAGCAATTTGCCCGGGCAGCTTCGATCCCGTAACTCTTGGGCATTTGGATATTATTGAGCGTGCCGCCGATATATTCGACAATGTTATTGTCCTTGTTTTAAGCAACGGCGCAAAAAAGACATCGCTTTTTTCGCTTGATGAAAGAACCGATTTACTCAAGCGTTGCATACAAAAGAAAAATGTCAGCGTTGATACATACAACGGGCTTTTGGTTGAGTATGCAAAACAAAAAAATGCGGTCGCAATCGTAAAAGGCTTGCGTGCGGTTTCCGATTTTGATTGGGAATTTCAGCAGTCACTCACAAACAAATCGCTTAATCCCGATGTTGAAACGGTGTTTTTAACCGCAAAGGGCGAAAATATGTTTCTCTCATCAAGTATGGTTAAAGAGGTTTGTGCCTTGGGCGGCGATATAAGTTCTTTTGTTCCGCCTCAAATCGCAGAAGATATTTACAAAAGATGTAAAGGAGATATTAAAAATGACTAACACAGATATTTTGCTTGAAGATCTTGAAGATGTTCTTGACGACGCTACTTCGATTCCGCTTTCAAAAAAATGCGCTGTTGATGTTGATAAAATCAAAACGATTATTGAGGATATCAGATTAAATACACCGCAGGAAACAAAGCAGGCAAAGGCAATTGTTGATTCAAGAAATACTATTCTTGAAGAGGCAAAGAAGGAAGCTGCCGAAATTATTAAAAAGGCTCAGGCTGACGCGAGAGATCTTGTTGCACGCGACGAAATCACAAAGACAGCGCAGGCAGAGGCTACCGAACTTCTTTCAAAGGCTAACGAGCAGGGTAAGGCTATGGTTAAGGAAGCTCAGGATCAGGCAACCGAAATCCTCAGCAATGCGACAACTCAGGCTAACGAGATGGTTACTTCCGCTCAAAATAAGTCAAGAGAAATGCTCAATGCTGTTAATAACTATGCAGACGATACTCTTCTTTCAATCGACGATGCGCTTTATAAGGCACTCACAGATGTTCGCCGCATCCGTCAGGGCATCTCAAACGCTCAAAACAAAAAGGCAGAGTAATCAACACATCGCATAGGCAGTAAATGCTAAAATAAACAGCGAAATACATTGTTTTTATACCGCAGATTTTCTGCGGTATTTTTTTTGTCAAAATGGCTTGACCTAAAGTCAACTTTATATGCTATAATCTCGGTAAATTGAATTATAATATTATCGGAAAGGAATTTTAACTATGTATTTGGAAAAAATTAATTCACCGGCAGATATTAAAAACTATACTCTTGACGAGATGAAAGCGCTTGCACAGGAAATGCGTGACGCACTGCTTAAAAAACTCAGCATACACGGTGGCCACTGCGGACCTAATTTCGCTATGGTCGAGGCTACAATTGCACTTCACCGTGTTTTTGACTCTCCGAAAGATAAACTCGTTTTTGATGTTTCTCACCAAACCTATCCGCACAAAATGCTCACCGGCAGAGCATACGGATTTTTAGACGAGGCTCGCTATGACGATATTACCGGCTACAGTTGCCCTGAGGAAAGCGAACACGATTTCTTCACGGTCGGTCACACATCAACCTCTGTCAGCCTTGCTCTTGGTCTTGCAAAGGCAAGAGATTTAAAGGGTACGGATGAAAATATCATCGCAATTATCGGCGACGGCTCACTCAGCGGCGGCGAGGCTCTCGAGGGTCTTGATATGGCGGCAGAGCTTGACGCCAATTTCATCATCGTTGTAAACGATAACGATATGTCAATTGCTGAAAACCACGGCGGTATGTATTCAAACCTCAAACTTCTTCGTGATACCGACGGCAAAGCGGAATGCAACATTTTCAAATCAATGGGTCTTGACTATGTGTTCGTTAAGGACGGCAACGATATTCATTCGCTTATCAATGCATTTGAAAGCGTTAAGGATTCCAAAAAGCCCGTTGTTGTTCATATCGTAACTCAAAAGGGCAAGGGCTTTAAACTTGCCGAGGGGCACAAAGAGGATTGGCATTGGTGTATGCCGTTTGATATTGAATCCGGCAAGCCGAAGTTCACCTTTGACGGTGAGGACTACGGCACACTCACAGCCGACTATCTTCTCGATAAAATGAAAAAAGATAAAACCGTTGTCGGCATCACTTCAGCCACACCGACAGTTTTCGGCTTTACCGCCGACAAGAGAAAACTTGCAGGCAAGCAGTTTGTCGATGTCGGTATTGCCGAGGAAACAGCCGTTGCGCTTGCATCGGGCATCGCCAAAAACGGCGGCAAACCGGTTTACGGCGTTTACAGCACATTTGTTCAGCGCACATATGACCAGCTTTCACAAGATTTGTGCATAAACAATAATCCTGCTACGCTTATCGTTTTTGCCGCTTCCGTATTCGGTATGAACGATGTTACTCATCTCGGTATTTTCGATATTTCGATGATGTCCAATATTCCGAATCTTGTTTATCTTGCTCCCGTTACTAAAGAGGAGTATTTTGCAATGCTTGATTGGAGCATTGAGCAAACAGACCATCCGGTTGCAATCCGTGTTCCTTATTGCGGAATGATTTCGACAGGCGAAAAGGATACAAAGGATTATTCCGTTTTGAATAAGTACGAGGTTAAGAAGCGGGGCAGTGATGTTGCATTTATCGGACTCGGCACATTTTATCCGCTTGCAGTTGAGACCGCAAAATTCTATGAGCAAAAAACAGGCACAAAGGCAACCGTTATCAATCCTTATTATATCACCGGCGTTGACGAGAATTTGCTCACATCGCTTAAAGTAAACCATTCAACCGTTGTAACGATTGAGGACGGCGTTTTGAACGGCGGCTTCGGCGAAAAAATCGCCCGTTTCTACGGCTCGTCCGATGTTAAAGTGCTGAACTTCGGTCTTAAAAAAGAATTCCTCGACAGATACAATCCTGTCGACATTCTTGCGCAAAATCACCTCACTAAGGAACAAATCGTTGATGATATTTTGAGCCTTTAATTTAATAATTCGGCATAACAAAACCGCCCGACTGAAATCAATCAGTCGGGCGGTTTTGTGCTTGTGTATTATTGCTCTCTTTCGCCGCTTCTTTTTTCGACAATGTGATCGTGAACCTTGTCGGCAAGTTCGCCGTGTAGTTTAAACTTCTTTGTGAAAACAACAAAAGATATTGCAATCAGTATTGCCGGTATTCCGAAACAAATCAAGCCGATTGCAGACTTCGTTGTGTCGTTGAATACTCTGCCGTTATTAACCTGGTCGGAGTAATTAACAATCGCGAGTCCGCCGAAAAGGAATATTGTTTGAATGGTGTATGCCATTTTTTGCAAAAAGCCTTTCATTGAGAATGTGATTGATTCGTTTCTTTCACCGTTTTTGTACTCGCCGTAATCAACTATGTCTGCAAGGAAAATGGTTTGCGATACAAACATTGACGCAATACCGGTTGATGAAATAATGTAGCAAATGCTGAGTGCCGTTGTGCTTTTCAGCACCGGACCGCTTATATACATTAATACATATCCTATAAATGTTGCAATAAGCGATACTTGATAAATTTGCTTTTTATTCAGCCATTTTGAAAGAATGGGAATTACAAACAAACCGGCTACCGAGCCGATTGCACCCACCATTGAAAAGGCCGATTGCGCTGTAGGCTTGCCCAAAACATCACTGAAATAATATACGGCAGTGCCGCTTGTCAAATACCATCCGGCATTTGAAAGCATCGCAAAAATCATAAATATAACAAGCTGGTCGTTATGAGCTACTACAGTGAATATCTTTTTAAATGAGAACTTTGTTTTTTCACCGTAAACCACATTTTTTTCTTTTGTTGAAAGCACGCAGATTACGGAAAATGCAACAAGCAAAATTGAACAAATTCCTGCCCATTTTGAAAAGCCGGATGCACTGTATCCTTTGTCTGTCACATATTCGTTTGTGCCCTTTGAGAGAAGAGGCAAAATTATCGGTGTTGCAACTGTTATTATTCCTTGACCCAGACCGCTGAATGTTCTTGCAACAGTTGAAACAAGATTTCTGTCTTTCGGGTCTGAGGTGAATGACGGCACCATGCTCCAGTACGGAATGTCAGCCATTGTATTTGTCATACCCCAGAGTACATACATTACGCCGATATAAATATAAAGATTTGTTCCGCTCATTCCGAATTTCGTGAAAAGCAACCACAGTACAACGGCATTGCAAACTGCGCCGATAACAATCCACGGTCTGTATTTGCCGAATTTTGTGCGTGTGTTGTCAACGATTGTGCCCATCATCGGGTCGTTGATTCCGTCCCAAATTCTTGCAATGGGGGTTAATAAAAGCAAAAAACTTTCTTTTAGTCCTAAAACGCTGGATAAATAATAGCTCAAAAATGAATAAAACATTCCGTAGCTTAAATCAAGTCCTGTTGCGCCCACGCCGTAAAAAATTTTTTCACGCCAGGTTGTTTTGTATTCCGTCATAGCGGTCTCCTTTAACATCTGTATATAATATTAATTTCTTATCATTATATCATACACTTGTCATAATGGCAAACATATCGAATGTTACAAAAGTATTACAAATTGTTACAAAATGTTCCGCACTAAATATTTGCTTGACAATGGGGCTTTATCCTTATATAATGAATACAGGTGGGACAAAATCCTTAAAAAATTCATATTTATCCCAAATAAAACCTAACTTTGGATAACAAATTTTCACATTTCACTGTTTCACGGAAAGGAGGAGAGCATATGGACGAGCTTTTTGTAGGTCATAAGCCTTGCAAAATCGACGCTAAAGGCAGAATTTCAATTCCCTCATCAATGCGCGCACCGCTCGGTCAATCGTTTATCGCATCACGCGGCTTCGGCAATTGTCTTGCTCTCTATCCTATGGAGGAGTGGAACAAATTTATGAATAAAATTCACGAAACCGTAAGCCAAAAGGACAGAAAACGTCTTGAATTTTATTTTTCTGCCAATGCGGAAAAAATGTCGCTCGACGGTCAGGGCAGACTTTTGCTCAATGAAAATCTTCGCAGTCAGGTTAATCTTTTGGGCGAGTCCGAAGCTCAGGTTTTCGGCAATAACACACGCATAGAAATTTGGAACGCACAACTCTTTGAAGAACAGCTTAATGCTGTCAGTGCCGAAGAGGTTGAAAATATCCTCGATGAATACGGTATTTGATTATGGAATTTGTGCATAAAAGCGTGTTGTTTGACGAAACAATCAAATCGCTCAATATAGATAAAACAAAAACATTTCTCGACGGCACGGCAGGCGGCGGCGGTCATTCGCGAGAGATTGCAAAAAATGCAAAACGCCTCATTGCGGTTGACCAAGACCCCGATGCAATCAAAGTTCTTCACGAAAGGCTTGATTCCCTCGGAAATGTTACGGTAGTTCAAAACAATTTTGAAAATGTCAAGTCGATTTTAAGCGACCTTGGCATAGACGGTATAGACGGTATGCTCCTCGATCTCGGCGTCAGCTCATTTCAACTTGACAACGGCGACAGAGGTTTTTCGTTCCATCAAAACGCTCCGCTTGATATGCGAATGAGCAAATCGGGAATGAGTGCCGCTGATGTTGTCAATAATTACAGCGAGCAAGAACTTGCAAACATTATTTTTAAATACGGCGAGGAAAAATTTTCGCGACGCATCGCAAAAAACATAGTCATTGCAAGACAGGACAAGCCGATTGAAACAACATTCGAGCTGGTAGATATTATCAAAGCGTCGTATCCGAAAGCAAAAATGCGTGATTCGCATCCGGCTCGCAAAACATTTCAGGCAATAAGAATAGAGGTCAACGGCGAACTTGACAAGCTTTCAAAAACGCTTGACGATGCGCTCGGCTGCCTCAATCCCGGCGGAAGATTGTCGATTATCACATTCCATTCGCTTGAGGACCGAATAGTTAAAGAAAAATTCGCAAAATGGTGTAATCCCTGCACATGTCCAAAGGAATTTCCCGTTTGCGTTTGCGGCAAAAAACCGCTCGGCAGGCTTCCGTTCAAAGCGGTTGCGCCGTCAAAAGAAGAATTAGAGAAAAATCCGAGAGCCAGAAGTTCAAGGCTCCGTACATTTGAAAAGTTTTAAGCAAGGTGGCGAAAATTTATGACAAATACAAATGATTTCAGAAGATATTCGTATTCATCGGATCCTGCGTATTTGATTAATCAGTTCGATTTCAGCCGCGGCTCACAGGCACCGAAAATCAAGCCGCAGTCACATCCCGATGTCAATAAGGGTTTTAGGGTTCGCGAAAATAAAACATTCAAAACAAAGTCTCAGCTTAAAGCAGAGCAAAAGCACGGCGTTTCAAGCGCTCTTAAAATTGCGGCACTTGCCGTTACATGCTTTGTTATGATAGCGCTTGTAATCGGCTCTCTCGCCGTTAAAAACGAGCTTACAAAGGAAATCTCCGCAAAGGAAACTCAAATAGCAAATGCTCAAAGCGAAAATATCTCGCTCCAAAGCGAGATTGATTCGCTCGTTTCCGTCAGTATGATAGATGATTATGCCGTAAATAAACTCGGTATGAAGAAAATCAAGTCAAATCAAATTCAGTATGTCGATGTGGACGGCTATAAAACACAAAGACAGACGGAACTCGGTAAGCAGGCAAATCAAAATGCCAAAGCAAAAAACTCTGCAAAAACAGCAGGTAATAAATAACAAAATTCAGCGTAATTATATTATGAGAGTTCGGCAATGCCCTACTCTCTAATATGCTTTATATAGGCAAAACTTTTTTGCCGCAAATTGTAGATATAATGTGATGAGGTGGTAGCATGAAAGCAGAATTTAAGAAAAATATGTTCAAACGCATATTCATTTTTGCAATTGCTATTGCCTTTTTGTTTTCTGTTGACGCTGCAAGACTTTTTTATCTTCAGCTTATCAACGGTTCGGAACTTTCTGCAAAAGCGGAATCACAGCAGCTTTCCGACACCGAAATTCCCGCAATGCGCGGCACAATTTATGACAGCGAAGGCAATGTGCTTGCTCAATCCGCTACCGTATGGAATGTGTTTATCGACCCGTCCAATATTAAAAGCGAAAAGCAACGCGACTTGGTTGTAAACGGCTTGACGGATATTTTAAAGCTTGACGACGAAGAAAAGCAGGAAGTCATCAAAAAAACAAAAAAGCAAACAAAATATGCCGTCGTTGCCGAAAAAGTCGAAAACGATATTAAAGAAAGCCTTTCAAAATATGTTTCAAAAAACAAACTCGGCAATATAATCGGCACAGAACAAACAACACGCCGCTATTACCCGTATGGCAATTTTGCATCGACAGTTCTCGGTTTTACCGGCGACGACAATCAGGGACTTTCCGGTATCGAGTCATATTATGATGAGCAACTCACGGGCACAAACGGCAGAATTATTACCGTTAAAGATGCAAATTCAAACAAACTTCCGACGGATTATGAAACATCAATTGATGCAAAAAACGGCAATTCGCTTGTTTTGACAATAAATCAAACAATTCAGTATTACCTCGAAAAAGGTCTTCAAACCACGCTTGAGGAATACGATTGCAAGGGCGCATACGGCGTTGTTATGAACTGCAAAACGGGTGCTGTTCTTGCAATGGCTTCACTTCCGGATTATAATCCGAATGAGCCGTATAAAATTTCGTACGATAAAACAAAGGAAAAAATATCAAAGCTTTCAACCGACGAAGAGAAAAAAGAGGCTGAAAGTGCCGCAGTTCAGTCACAGTGGCGAAATTTCACGGTTTCCGATACATACGAGCCGGGTTCTGTTTTCAAAACATTTATGGCAAGTGCGGCTCTTGAGGAAAATGTCGTAAATCTTAACACAACATACACCTGCACCGGTTCGATTAAAGTTGAGGATCATGTTATGAAATGCCACTACCACGCAGGCCACGGCACGCAGACATTGACGCAGGGTCTTGAAAATTCCTGCAACCCGTTTTTTATCACAATCGGTCAAAAACTCGGCGTGCATAAATATTTTCAGTATTTCCAGGGATTCGGCTTTTCTCAAAAAACAGGCATTGACCTCCCGGGCGAGGCTTCGCCGCAGTATTATAAAGAAAATCAATACGGCATTGTAGAACTTTCTTCGGCGTCATTTGGTCAAACAAACTCGCTTACGCCGATTCAGGTTTGTACCGGACTTTGCGCAATAGCAAACGGCGGAATGCTTGTAAAGCCGTATGTCGTTTCGGAAATAAAAGACGATGACGGCAATACCGTTTCAAAAACAAGTACAACCGAGGTCAGACGCGTCATCAGTAAGGAAACCTCCGAAAAGGTCAGAAAAATGATGAAAAGCGTTGTTGACAACGGCACGGGCAAGAACGGCTATGTCGCAGGCTACAGCGTCGGCGGCAAAACAGGTACGTCAACAAAGCTTGCCGAATCGTCAAACGGCAATAAATACATAGTTTCGTTCGCGGCTATCGCACCGTCGGACGATCCCGAAATTGCAATGCTTATCATTTGCGACGAACCGAATCAGGACTTGGGCGGCGGCGCACTTTGCGCACCTATAGCCGCAGAGGTTGTCGAGCAAGCCATGACGGAACTTAACATTGAACCTAAATATTCGGAATCCGAACTTCAAAAGCTTTCGGTCAGCACTCCGTCAGTTGTCGGCTCAACAGTCGAGGCAGCAGAGTCAAAACTCACTTCGGCAGGCTTGACATACAAGATTGTCGGAAATGGTAAAAAGGTGTTAAAGCAAAATCCGTCATCATCGGCAAAAATTCCAAACGGCGGCGTAGTTGTTCTTTATACGGAAAAGGACAGCAAAGCCACAACAACCGTTCCTGACTTTAAGGGAATGACCGTCAGCGAGGCAAATGCGGCGGCAGCTGCGGCAAATATTAATATTGAAATAAGCGGAAACAGTCTTTCGTCATCAAATGTTGTTGCATATAAACAGTCGACGGCAAGCGGCGACGAGGTTGAAAAGGGCACCGTAGTTGATGTTACATTCAAGAGCACAACCTCGGTATTAGATTAAAACGGAGGAACAGATATGAAATTATCACAGGTATTACACGGCTTAAATGTTAAAAACGAATATAAAGATGTTGAAATTGTCGATGTTACATCCGATTCAAGACTTGTTGAAAAAGGATTTCTTTTTGTCTGCATTAAGGGTGCGTCATTTGACGGCCACAGCGTTGCAAAGCAAATGCTTGAAAAAGGTGCCGCAGCAGTAGTTGTCGAAAAGGATCTCGGCATTGAAAATCAAATTATTGTCGACAAGACAAGAGAGTCGTATTCTCCGATTTGTGCAAATTTTTTCGGCAATCCCGCAAATAACCTTAAACTTATAGGCTTGACAGGCACAAACGGCAAAACAACCACCACATTTCTTATAAAACAAATTCTTGAAAATGTAGGCAAAAAGGTCGGCCTTATCGGAACTGTTCAAAATATGGTCGGCAGTGAGGTTTATCCGGCTCATTACACAACGCCCGATCCTCACGAGCTTCAGTCGCTTTTCAGAAAAATGGTTGATGCAAATTGCGAATATTGTGTTATGGAAGTTTCGTCCCAGGCTCTCGCACAGGGCAGAGTAAAGGGTATTCATTTCCTTATCGGTGCGTTCACAAATCTTACGCAGGATCATCTCGATTATCATAAAACTTGGGAAAACTATTTTAATGCAAAGCGTATTTTGTTTGAAAATTGCGACATTGCAGTAACAAATGTTGATGATAAAAACGGACTTAAAATTGTTGAAAACCTTCCTTGCAAGGTTGTAACATATGCCGTTGACAATATTAATTCGGATTACACGGCAAGAAATGTTTCGTTCTCGTCAAACGGCGTTAAATATGAGCTTGTCGGTGACAAAATCGGCAGAGTTGTTTGCCCGATTCCCGGCAGATTCAGCGTTTATAATTCGCTTTGCGCCGCTACGGTTGCGCTTACTCTCGGCGTCGATTTTGAGGATGCGCTTATTGCAATCGGTAAATCAAACGGTGTAAAGGGCAGAATTGAAGTCGTTCCGACAGATACGGATTATACGGTTATTATCGACTACGCTCACTCACCGGACGGACTCGAAAATATTATTTATTCGCTTAAGGAAATCGCAAAGGGCAGAGTTGTTACTCTTTTCGGTTGCGGCGGTGACAGAGATAAAACAAAACGCCCGAAAATGGGCAAAATCGCTGCTGATCTTTCCGATTTCTGTGTTGTAACATCCGATAATCCGCGCTCGGAAAATCCATCCGAAATCATAAAAGACATTCTTGAAGGCATGAAAGACAGCAAAACTCCTTATGTTGTAGTGGAAAATCGCAAGGAAGCTATTGCTTGGGCTTTGCATAATGCGCAAAAAGATGATATAATCCTTTTAGCAGGTAAAGGTCACGAAACATACCAAATTCTGCCTACGGGCACAA
The DNA here is from genome assembly GCA_963630035.1 of Mediterraneibacter torques. Taxonomy (GTDB): domain Bacteria; phylum Bacillota; class Clostridia; order Oscillospirales; family Acutalibacteraceae; genus Eubacterium_R. Next base: position 13,606 of record CAVGLE010000018.1, on the reverse strand, counting down.
TTCACTTTGACGAAAGGGAAGTTGTGGCGGAAGTTTTAAATTCATAAGAGGTTTTTATGGAAACTTTAAAGTTATCCGAAATTGCGTCAGCTTGCAACGGCTCATACAGTGCCGAGGGCGAAATAAACGCAGTTTGCATTGATACAAGAAAAATTACAAAGGGTTGCTTGTTTATTTGTATAAAAGGCGAGCGTTTTGATGCTCACCAATTTGCAGATGAAGCACTTCAAAACGGTGCGGCAGCTGTTATGATTGATGAGGATATAACGCCAAGCGGCGCATTCGTCAAGGTTGAAAATACCGCAAAGGCACTCTTGGCTCTCGGCGGATATTATCGTTCAAAATTTGATATCCCGGTTGTTGCGCTCACCGGCTCTGTCGGCAAAACAACAACAAAGGAGTTCACCTCTCTTGTTGTCGGCGCAAAATATAAAACAATTAAAACACAAGGCAATCTCAATAACGAAATCGGCTTGCCTCAAACTCTTTTTCAAATCGACTCAACGACGCAGGCGGCAGTTATCGAAATGGGTATGAACCACTTCGGCGAAATCAGCCGTCTTGTCAACGCCACAAAGCCTACACTTGCTCTTATAACGAATATAGGTATTTCTCATATTGAAAATCTCGGCTCACGCGACGGAATTTTAAAAGCAAAGCTTGAAATAACAGAGGGCTTGCCAACCGGCGCAACATTGATTTTAAACGGCGACAATGATAAACTTGCCGGTGTAAAAAACGATAACTTCAATATCTGTTTTTACGGCATTGATAACGGCGAGTTTAAGGCTGAAAATATCGTCGTGCACGAATCGTCAACCGATTTCGATATTGTATACCGCGACAATATCCGACATATCACAATTCCGACGATAGGCATTCATAATGTTTATAACGCTCTTGCGGCTTTCACTGTCGGTTATTTCCTTGATGTTCCTCCGCAGGATGCGGCGGATGCTCTTGCCTCTTATGTGCCGGCAGGAATGCGTCAAAAGGTTGTAAAAATCGGCAAAATCACCTCTATCGAAGATTGCTACAATGCTTCACCGGATTCAATGCGCGCCGCAATCATAGCGTTGCGTGATACTCCCGGTAACAAAAAGATTGCCGTTTTGGGTGATATGCTTGAACTCGGTAAATATTCGTCATCGGCGCATACTCAGGTCGGCGAAATGGTCGGCGAGTACGGTATAGATTATCTTTTGGCTTACGGTAAAGATGCCGCTTATTATGTTTCCGCGGCAAAAAAATCAGGCTGTGAAAATTCATTTTTGTTTGATAATAAAGATGCGCTCACAAATAAATTGATTGAAATAACAAATGACGGCGACGCTGTCATTTTTAAAGGCTCAAGGGGAATGAAACTTGAGGATGTCATAAATTCTGCTTATAAAGTATGGGAGAAGTAAACAATGAATATTATATCTGTAATAATCACAATTGTTGTTGCGTTCGGCGTAACCGCAGGCTCGGGATTTGTTATAATTCCTTGGTTAAAAAAACTTAAGTTCGGTCAAACTATTCTTGATATAGGTCCGTCGTGGCACAAATCAAAGCAAGGCACACCAAATATGGGCGGTCTGATGTTTATTCTCGGCATTATCGTTTCATTTATTATCGGTGTGCTTACACTTCATCTTTCGGGCGGCAACCTTGAATCCGAATCGGCTAAAATATTTGCCGGCAGGGATGTTGTGCTTTTGATTGCAGGCCTTTGCCTCGCGCTCGGATGCGGAATTGTCGGTTTTACGGATGACTATACCAAAATCAAGCTTAAAAGAAACGAAGGGCTTTCTCCAAAGCAAAAAACTCTCGGTCAGCTTATTATAACATTCGGTTACACATTAACTCTTTGGCTTTCACACAATACCGTTTGGTATATTCCGTTTGTCGGCAATGTTGATTTTGAAAAAAATCTTTTCACCTCCGTTGTATTCTGGCTCGTTTCGATTTTCATTATTTACGGCTGTGTGAATTCGGTTAATCTCACCGACGGTATTGACGGACTTTGCTCGTCTGTTACCGCTACTGTTGCAATTACATTTATTGTTGCCGCAGTCATTATGAAATTTGCAGGTCTCGGCATTTTAGCCGGTGCGCTTTTGGGCGGCGTTTTTGGTTTTCTTTGTTGGAACTGGAACCCTGCAAAAACATTTATGGGCGATACAGGTTCATTATTTCTCGGCGGATTGGTTGCGGCGCTCGGCTATGCAATCAAATGTCCGCTCCTTCTTCTTCCGATCGGTATCGTTTATGTTTGTGAAACTATGAGCGATATTATTCAAATCGGTTATTTCAAAATTACCCACGGCAAGAGAATTTTCAAAATGGCACCGATTCATCACCATTTTGAAATGTGCGGCTGGAAAGAAAAGAAAATCTGTGTTGTTTTTTCACTTGTCAACGCAGTAGGCTGTGCAATCGCACTTTTGCTTATGTACTTCGGTCAAAAATAATTCTTAACAAAATTTATGAAAGGAGAGCCGCCATGCCCGAGCTTGAACCGCCGAAAAGGTATCGCCATACCGATGACGAATCGCAAATTCAACGCAAAAAATCAAAAAAAAATAAAAAATCGGCGCAAAAAATGCGTTCGGCACAGCGTGAGCGTTCCTCGTCGGAGCGTGAATATCGCACGCAGGAGAGTAAAATCGTTCGCACAAATACCGGCATCAGAAAAAATGATATTTTCACTGTCGGCTCCTTTGATATTCCTTTCTTCGCACTTACAATTGCCCTGCTTACAATAGGTCTTGTTATGCTGTTTTCGGCGTCATATCCTTATGCTTTGCAAAAATACGGTGATTCCTATTATTTCTTTAAAAGACAAATTGTTTTTGCCGCGGCAGGCGTTGTTGCAATGCTTGTTATGTCAAAAATCAATTATAAACTTCTCAAGGTTATTCAGCGCCCGCTCTTGATAGTCACACTTCTTCTTCTCGTTGTTGTTCTCTTCTATCATACAAATGTTGATGATTTCAAGCGTTGGATTCCGCTCGGTCCGTTTACTCTTCAGCCGTCGGATATTGCAAAATTTACAATAGTCCTTACAATGGCGACATATGTTACAAAGCACTATTCTAAAATGAAAAATCCTGTTTACGGCATAGTTTTCCCGATTTTGATTATCGGCTTATTCTGCGGATTAATTTATCTTGAACACCACCTTTCCTGCACAATTCTTGTGTTCTGCATCGGCGCGGCAATTATGTTTGCAGGCGGCACGGATTGGCGGCTTTTTGCTGTCGGTATGGGCATTATGGTTGCCGTCGTTGCACTCGTAATTATGAATCCCGACCTTTTGATGAATTACGCCGGCGACAGAATTGTTGCTTGGCTTGATAAATCATATGAGCCGCTCGGCAAAAGGTGGCAAACAAACAACTCGCTTTATGCAATAGGCTCAGGCGGATTTTTCGGAGTCGGTCTCGGCAATTCAAAGCAAAAATATCTTTATGTTTCCGAGCCGCAAAACGACTTTATTTTCGCAATAGTCTGCGAGGAACTCGGTTTTGTCGGCGCAATAGCTATCATTGTTTTGTTTGCACTCCTCTTTATCCGCGGCATTAAAATCGCTAATAGATGCGAGGATAAATTTGCCTCATTTATCGTTCTCGGCATAGTTGCTCAGGTTGCAATCCAAACGATATTTAATATAATGGTTGTAACGGATACAATTCCCAATACCGGTATTGCTCTGCCGTTCTTTTCCTACGGCGGCACGGCTTTGCTGATGCTTTTGTTTGAAATGGGCGTTGTTCTTTCAATTTCAAGGAAGTCAAACCAAAAGAAGGTATAAATTATGAAATTTTTATTTGCTACGGGCGGCACGGCAGGTCATATCAACCCTGCGCTTGCCGTTGCATCTTATATTCGCGATAATTATAAAGACGCCGAAATTATGTTTATCGGCACGGCAGACCATATGGAGTCGCGCCTTGTTCCGAATGCAGGATTTGTATTTAAAACAATTGAGATTAACGGCTTTAAACGCTCGTTTTCTCCAAAGGCGATTGCCGCAAATGTCAAAACAGTTTTCAAGCTTGTCAAATCAGAGCAGGAGAGCAAAAAAATCATCCGCGATTTTGATCCTGATGTTGTAATCGGATTCGGCGGCTATGTTTCGGGTCCGGTTCTGCAGGAGGCGGCAAATCTTCATATTCCTTGCTG
>CAVGLE010000018.1:0-9426 GCA_963630035.1 Mediterraneibacter torques | reverse complement strand
CTGTATTCACGAGCAAAACGCTTACCCGGGCATCACAAACAAACAGCTTGCAAAACAGGTTGACAAAGTTATGCTCACCGTTGATGATGCAGCAAAGCATCTCGACTGTAAAAACGAGCCGATTGTGACAGGACTTCCGGTACGCGGCGAATTGCTTAATAAATCGAAAAAATCCGCTCGCAATGAACTTTCGGTTCCGGACGGAAAATATCTTGTCCTTTCGTTCGGCGGTTCGCTCGGTGCGGCTCCGCTTAACGATTCAATGTTTGATATTCTTCTTCGACACGCTGATGACGGCTCCGTTTATCACATTCATTCAGTAGGTACAAACGGTGCGGAATATTTGGACAGGTTTGTTGAAAAAGGATTTGAGCGTGTTTCCGATACGGTTGTTCGCAAGGGCACCGTTGAGGTGCGCAAATATATTGATAATATGGATGTCTGTATGGCGGCGGCCGATCTTGTTGTAGGCAGAGCAGGCGCGTCATCTCTTTCCGAAATCGAGGCAATGGGCAAAGCGTCAATTCTCATTCCGTCACCCTATGTCGCCGAAAATCATCAGTTCCACAATGCGATGGCTCTTGTCAACAGAAACGCTGCTCGCATTATCGAGGAAAAGGATTTAACTCCACAGTCGCTTTTAAATATGATTGACAGCCTCCTTTCATCTCAGGAAGAACTTTTTGAAATTGAAAAAAATGCAAAATCAATGGCTGTTCTCGATTCGCGCGAAAGAATTGCCGATATAATTATTTCACTCGCAAAATAATAACAAAATCCCGAGAGTTTTCATACTATGCCATAGGTGATTGTATGGAACTCTTACAAATAAACGGCAAGCAAAAATTGGGCGGTGAAATTTCGCTCCACGGCGCAAAAAACAGTGTTTTGCCGATTCTTGCGGCAACCGTCCTCGTCAGCGGTAAAAGCATTATACATAATTGCCCGATGTTGTCGGATGTTAAATACACATTTGAAATTTTAAAATATCTCGGTGCAGATGTTGCTGTCGACGGCGACACCGTAACGGTTGATTCAACCGATATTTGCCGACACAATATACCAAAATATCTTATGGAAGAAATGCGTTCTTCCATAATATTTTTAGGTGCACTTGCTTCACGGTGCGACAATGCGTGTCTATATCTTCCGGGCGGATGCGATATAGGCTTGCGCCCGATTGATTTCCATATTTCGGGCTTGAAATCCCTCGGTTATTCTATTTTGTTTGATGGTAACGATATTTGTTGCGTCAACAAAAACGCTTCGTCAAACACCGTTGTATTGCCCTTTTCAAGTGTCGGTGCAACGGAAAATTTGATTTTGGCTTCAGTTTTCTTATCGGGCAAAACTCAAATTGTCAATGCCGCACGAGAGCCTGAAATAGCCGATTTAATCGCTTTCTTGAATAAGTGCGGTGCTAAAATCAAGGGCGCATCAACACCGATTATAGAAATTGTCGGCGTAAAGAAGCTGTACGGTTGTGAGCATACCGTTATACCAGACAGGATACTTGCCTCAACTCTTATGAGCGCGGCGGCAGTCACATCAAGTGAAATTCGCATTAAAAATGTCATTCCGTCGCACCTTATGCCGGTCTTGCCGGTTTTCGACCAAATGGGTTGCGATATATATCTTGATTCAAATTCGCTTACAATCAAGGGGGCAAGGCGTTTACGGCGTATCAAAAAAATAGAAACCATGACTTATCCCGGCTTCCCAACCGATTGTCAGGCAGTTGTTATGGCGGCACTCACAAAAGCACGCGGCACCTCTGTTATCCGCGAAACTGTCTTTGAAAACAGATTCAGGCATGTTTCACAACTTTTGCGCTTCGGTGCGGATATTATCGTTAATGACCGCTCGGCTGTTATTAACGGCGTTTCGTCGCTTCACGGTGCGGATGTCGTTTGTACAGATTTGCGCGGCGGAGCGGCTGTTGTTATTTGCGCACTCGATGCCGAGGGCGTTTCACTTGTCAAAAATATATCTCATATCGACAGGGGATATGAAAAAATAGAAAATCAACTATCCCTCATCGGTGCCGATATTAAGAGGATTAATTATGAAACAGAGCAAGAAAAATAAATCAAATAAACCCGACCCCCGTCGAGAGAATACTCAAAACGAGTTTTCCGACCTTAATTCACAGCTTGGTTCGTTCGGACTTGAACCGCCTAAAATTTACAGAAATGAACAGGTGCGAAAAAGGGAAAAGGAGCACGATACAGAGCTTGGGCGCCCGCGCACAAATAAAACTAAAAAAAGCAGTACGGCAAAAAATACGAATGACTCAAATATAAACGAAAAACGAAAAACGCAAAACAAAAAGCGCAAAAAGAAAAAGACAATGCGAAAAATAATTACAGCCTTTTCGGTTGTGCTTGCAGTTACTGTCGTTTTGATTATTTTAGGTTTAACAGTTTTGTTCAAAATAGATACAATTTCCGTTTCGGGAAACAGCAAATATAAAACGGAACAGATTATTTCGGCATCCGAGATTGAAAAAAATACAAATCTATTTACTGCCGATGCCTCAAATGCGCAAGAGCAGTTGCTTAAAAAACTGCCCTATATTTATCATGCGGAGGTTAAAAGAAAATTTCCGTCAACCATTCAAATAACAGTTAAAGAGGCAGATACAGTGTATTATATTAAAAATAAAGATAATACATTTACACTCTTTGACTCAACTCTTAAAGTGCTTGAGGCAAATATTGCCGCGGAGCCTAAAGACGGCATAGAAATCAAAAAGCTTGCTCCGTCAAATGCTGTTGCAGGTGAGGTCATAAAACCTGATGACGGAAAATCGTATGACGATTTGCTCGCTTTGATGCAAATTATAGAAAAGCTTAAACTTAATGATGAAATAACAGAAATTTACTCAAATGACGCCAATAACAACTTTATGGTCTATAAGGGCAGGATTACTTTCAAATTAGGCTCGACAACCGATTTGGAGGATAAAGTATATAAAGCGTTGAGCGTTGTAGAAAAGATAAATGACAGTGATCCCAATGCAAAGGGAACCGTTACCGTAACTGCTGACAAGAAAAGTTACTTTACACCTCCCGAAGCGTGATTTGCTTGTAAAGCAATGCACATTACAAACGACAAGCAATTTTCTTTGAGTTGTGCTATTTGCACAAAGCATTTTGAATATTATTTCAAAAGATTGTAAAAAATATTAAGAATATTTTATAAAAAGTATTGCAAAGTGGTTACAAAACTGTTACAATATCAATTGTAACGGTACAGAAGTACCAACACGAATATAAAGACAAGGAGAATTTAATAAAATGGGCAGATATGAAATCGATACCGACGATAACAGAGTAGTTCAAATTAAAGTAATCGGTGTAGGCGGCGGCGGCGGAAATGCTGTCAACCGTATGGTCAAGGCAAATATAAAGGATGTTGAGTTTGTAGCAGTAAACTCCGATAAGCCGGCTCTCAGTCAGTCATCGGCAACTCAAAAAATCCTTATCGGCGAAAAAGCAACAAAAGGTATGGGCGCAGGTGCTAAGCCGGAAATCGGACTTAAAGCCGCAGAGGAGTCAAGAGAGGCTCTTACAGATGTTCTTACCGGTGCAGATATGGTGTTCATCACCGCAGGTATGGGCGGCGGAACAGGCACAGGTGCAGCTCCCGTAGTAGCAAAAATAGCTAAAGATATGGGCATCCTTACAGTAGGCGTTGTTACCACACCTTTCGGCTTCGAGGGCAAACGCCGTATGGCACAGGCAGAAGAGGGTATTAACGAGCTTTCACAGCATGTTGATTCAATTATCGTTATTCCAAACGAAAACCTCAAGTCTGTTACTAAGGAAAAAATCACTCTCCTCAATGCATTTGAAATTGCAAATGATGTTCTTCGTCAAGCTGTTCAGTCTATTTCGGATCTTGTTAATGCAACAGGTCTTGTAAACTGCGACTTTGCCGATGTAACAGAGATTATGAAAGATTCGGGCTATGCTCATATGGGCGTTGGCAGAGCTAAGGGTAAGGATAAAGCAGAGGTTGCAGCTGCTCAAGCTATTTCTTCACCGCTTCTTCAAACATCTATCGACGGTGCTCGCGGTATTCTTCTTAATGTTACCGCTTCAACAGATATCGGTCTTGAAGAAGTTGATGCAGCATCAAATGTTGTTATGGAAGCTGTTCATCCTGATTGTGAAATCATTTGGGGTGTTAATTATGATGAGGATCTTGAAGACGAAATGGTTATCACCGTTATCGCTACTCGTTTCGGCGAGGATGGTCCTAAGGAACTTAAATCAACAACAGCAAACAAGGCTGTTGCTCCTCCGATTGAATCGGCTGTTCCCACTAACTTCTCTGCAAATGATGACGATGCTTTTACAGATATTGTTTCATTCTTCAAAAAGTAATTTATCGCATTACATATATTATTTTTACAAAAGACGGGTGTTAAACCCGTCTTTTATTAATTCCGTTAAATTTTACTCAATATGTATATTATTTCTCTGTAAAGTGGAAAATTTCTTAAATGTAAGCAAATTGCTTTACATTTTCAACACATTCCACACAGTTATCCACATTCTTAAATCAAATATTCCACATTTTACACCGATTTTTCCACACTGTTTTTAACACTGCTTTGATGTAAAGTGAACAACCATTACAAATTACAAACGGCTTATACAACAAATGTATAAGCCGTTTTTGCTTTTTCGCTCGTTTTAATGAATATTACCATTCACTTTTTGTATATGAGCGTACAATATTCGCAATAATGTTGTCGCGCTTAAAGCCTTTGCCTTTGCCGCCAATATATTGGTCTTGAATTTTACCTGCTCGGATGGTGACAAAATCTGCTTTGTCAATGATTTTGTCAATCGGCGGAATGTCGCCGAATTTATAATTTTTCTCAACTTCATCGATAAGTTGAGTTGCAAGGCAAGTGTTTGAAAATTTCTTGACTGCCGTCATTGCCAAAATCGCAACTCTGTTTTCTTCGGGAAGTATAAGCCTTTTGCAGTTTCTCACATCAATTTCGTACAGATAAAAATATGCTTTTCCGTTTGCAATATTTCCCTCAGGGTGATGTGTGTGCGTAAATTCAAAACCGATCGGTGCACCGTTGATTTTTGCAGATTGCTGAAGTCCTGCCATATCCCACTGCGCATAACGCTCTGTCATCGCGTAAACATTGATTTTTCGCTCTTTGTTGTCGGTGAAAAGCGTTATCTCTCTGTCGCCGATCATGCCCGATGCAAGTATGTATAATTTGGTACTGCCCTTCGGTATGTCGATTTCCTGCTCGCGCGGAATGAGTATGTTTTTGTCCATTGATACTTTAGGCATACGGAAGGTGATTCCCTTTACAGTGTAGCTTTCGGGTATCAGCTCGTCGGGGAGAGAACAGCCGCTGCCCTGTAAAATTGTGTTCACCTTGTAGCTGTCCGATGTTATGCCGCACGAATTGTATTCAAGGTCAAGTTTCTTGAAATTCTCTTTAGCTTTGTTCTTCTCAATTCCAAGTTCGATTTTAAAGCTCTTAACTTCAAACGGCTTAATGTTAAATGTAAAGCTGTCGCCGTCCGCTTTAACATCGCCCTTGTACTCTTCGCTTGCAAGGATTTCTTCGGCTGATTCAATCTCACCAAGCATTGTGACGCAAACATTTTTGTGCGCCTTGCCACTCATTTCATTTACTCTGATTACGATTGTTTCGTCATCCTGCGCTTTTTTTATTGCTCTTACGGCTACGCCGGAACTGCTGATTTTAAGCAGTGAAATATCGTCGTATTTTCCCTCGCGTCTTGATGAGGTTTGGAATGCAACCATTTTTTCGTTAAACAGTTCAGCCTCGTTCTGCGTGAGAGATGATAATGCACCCTTGTGTGAGCAAATTCCGTATGAAAAAATGTTTCTGCCGATATCCTGCAAATCTTGGCGTGCGTCTTTTGTGAATGCGCCTGCCGGTGTATGTATGCAGGTCAATCGAAGTGTATTTTCGTTCGGCTTATCCCAACCGTATTTGCAGTCGGAAAATACGCTCACACCGAAACGCTCGTATTCGTCACTCAAATCAGCCCATTTTTGTGCAGGCACTTCATAAAGATTTTCGCTGTTTGTCGGGCGTTGAATGTATCCGAGACCAAGGTCGTATGTAGCTTTTTCATTACTGCACGCAAACGGGAACTGTGCTTTGAGCATAGTTCTGCGCTCCTGCCAGTCAATGAAATTGTCAACCCTGATTGTTTCGCTGTTGCTTTCAAGTGAAACAACCTGTTCGATTTTTGACGATTCAATATGCCTTGAAACCTTGATTGCGATTCTTGCCGCGCCGTTTTCAACTATCTCAAATTCCGGCGTGTTTGCGTATGCATACGGTTCGGCATCAATATCCTCCTTGCGCATTTCCCAGCTCGGGTAATTCAGCATTCCTATGTCGTGCATCGCCGCAAGTTTGATAGGTTTTGACAATATTTGCATTTTTAGCTTTTTGTCTATTATTGTTGCTATATCACCGTTTTTATTGAATACAACTTTGTATTTTGCGTTTTCAAGTGTGTGTTCGGTAACTTTAAGGTCTGTCGCCTTACAGTATTTCTTGTCTGCTACCTGCACATCATAAACCTTGTATCCTACACTGTCAACGCTTGCGATAAATACAATTTTCAGTGTTTTGCCTTGTTTTGCAACAATCTGCGACGGAACTTCTTTGCCGTTTTTGTCAACAACTTTGATGCATCTCGCATTGTGATTAAGTTTAACGGTCGCTTCAACTGCGCCCTTGCGCTTTGCCGCAACGGGATTGTTTACAATTACGGCGCATTCCTTGCACCAAGATGTGTCAAGCTCGTTTGCAATTGCACCTACTGCGCCTTCATATTCTGTTTGAAATTGAGAGAGAGATACAAAATAATCGTTCCAGCTGTCATTGTATTGAAGCATCGTCGATGTTCCGGGAATATCGTCGTGGAATTGATGCTGAATAACCCTTTTCCAAGCCTTGTCGATAATTTCCTGCGGATATTTGTATGATGTCAGCAAGCTTGCCGTTACGCATGCGCGCTCGCAAATGTCAGCAAGCACTTCGTTTTGAGCGTTGAGCCTTTTGCTCATACATCTTGATGTGTAGCCGCCTGCGCCGTGAGAACGCATTACAAGTTCGTTGTCCCAAATAGGTAAGCCTTTTTTATTGCTTTCGGGGAGTTTTTCAAGCTCGTTGAATATTGCGTCCGATTGTGCGGAATAAACTTTTGTGTCGTTGTTTGTTTCATTTGCTTTTACGCTTTCGTCAATGCTTCTTGCGCTTTCTTCGGTGGGAGAACCGCCCCAGTCACCCGTGCCGTAATAGTTCATTGTCCACGGCAAGCCGTAATTTATTCCGTTGTCGGCAATTTTGCTTATAATTTCCAAATCGCCCCTTACATCGCCGTCAAATTTGTATCTGTATGAAAGGGGATTGAGACTTGCATAAATTTCCGAGCCGTCAACACCGCGCCAAATGCCAATGTCAAACGGCCTTTGATATGCACCGCCCCAACCTAATTTTTGTGTTGAAAATCCGTTTAAGCCTGCGTGCTTTGCAACTGTCGGGAGTGCCCAACCGAATCCGAAACAGTCCGGCAAAAAAATATCAGTCGATGTTTTGCCGAATTCCTTTTTGAAATATCCGTTTCCGTAAAGGAAATTTCTGAATAACGCTTCGGGTGACGGAATGTTTACATCTCCGTTCTCGTATGCCGAACCCGATACAAACCATCTGCCGTTTTCAATCTGCTTCTTGATTTCCTCAAACGCCTGCGGATAATATTCCTCAATCAGTTCGTATCTGAAAGCACCCTCAAGGTTGAAGCTGTAGTTGGGGTACTTTTCAATCAAATCAAGGTTTTTCTCAAAGGTGTCGGGCAAAAATTCATTAATAGTTTTCGGCAGTTCCCAACGCCAAACAGTGTCAAGATGCGCTGTTGCTACCGCAAAAATTTTATTTTCAGCCATTGCTAAATTCCTTATTTCTCAATGATTTCGTATGTGAATTCGTATTTTTCCTGCAAAGCTTTAACCTTGTCCTCATTGTCCTCAATAAAGGTTGGTGAATAAACGCTTTTGCCGTCTGCGGAATAGTCTTTAACAATCTTGTTAAGCTCGTCCCAAGCTTCCTTTTCCTGTGGGTATCCGTCCTCAAATTTAATTAAAAATTCCTTGTGCTTTGGTATTCTTACCTTCATAATTGTGTTTCCTTTCAAAGTAATGTATCTATTATATATTTAAAACCATATTATTGCAATACATATTTTGCTTTTTGCTCAAGTATTTGCGCCGCGTTTTCAATAGCCTCGTCCTCGCTTGTGTTTCCGTCAACAAGGCTTATCATCTTGTCACCGAGGCTGACATTTTCAATTTTGCCGCTTATAACCGTGCATTTTGTGCCGTGCTTTTTGCAAAGTTCGCTGATTTTGTACGGCAGTTTACCCATCAGCGTTTGGCTGTCCGTCTTGCCTTCGCCCGTAATAACAAGGTCTGCATCGGTGATTTTTTCTTCAAGGCGAGCGTACTCGCTTAAAATGTCAAATCCGGATTTTATTTCACCGCCGTATATTGCATACAATCCGCCGCACAGTCCGCCTGCCGCGCCTGCGCCCTTTACTTTGCTTATGTCGCTTGGGAAAAATGCATTCAGCCTTTGCAATCCCTCGTCGAGTTCTTCTATTTGTGTTTTGTTTGCCCCTTTTTGACCCGCAAAAACATATGCCGCTCCGTTTTTGCCGAAAAATTCGTTTTTAACATCGCAAGCATATGTGAAGTTGATAGGCTTTACACAATCTTTAAATTTTGTTCCAAAAATATAGTTTAAATCGCCCGATTTCGGAATGTCAATTATCTTTTGATTTTCGTCATAGAATTTCGCACCGAGCGCCGCAAGCGCACCCATTCCTCCGTCGGAGCAACCCGTTCCGCCAAGGCCGAGTATAATTTTTCTGAAACCGTGTGATACAGCGTCATTGATAAGCTCTCCGGTGCCGTAACTCTTGCTTGCCATAACCGCTTTTTGCTTCTGCAATCCGCTTGCCGTTGCCGCGTCTATTACAGCCGTGTCGCCAAACGCCGTGTATTCGCATTCGATTACCCGACCGTATATATCGTGAGCCGTCGTGTAAAGCGATTTGCCATTACAAATTTCTCTCATACATTCGGCAAATCCTTCGCCGCCGTCTGCAAAGGGCAGGGTATTGATTTCAATGTCTTTGCAGCCTAATTTTAAAATTCCGTTTTTTATACATTCGCACACTTCTTTGGATGAAAGTGTGCCTTTGTAAGAATCCGGAACAATAAGTATCTTCATATTAATCACCTTTGTTCATTGTATCATATTTTATCTGTCGCTTCAATAATTATTGCTTTTGCCGTTAATTGCAACAATTTTATATTCAGTGTTGCTGTTTGTATCAT